>CAJFVL010000087.1 GCA_904420465.1 uncultured Clostridium sp. | reverse complement strand
GAGCGATGTCGTTGCGGGTCAGGGGCTCCTCGGTCTCGGCGTCGATGCCGTCAAACAGGTCGATGCGGGCGGCCTGGGAGACAGTGGACAGGATCCAGCCGCCGTTGTTGTCGAAGTCGCCCTGGTACTGGAAGTAGCCAAGAGCCTTCAGCATCATCAGGCCGGCCTGGACAGCGGTGATGGGATCGTCGGTGCCGTAGGTGGTGTCGCTGGTGCCGCCGGTGATGCCGTTGGCATAGCAGGCAGCCACATAGGCGTGGGCCCAGTCAGGCACGTCGGTGAAGGGAATGGGGGCGCCCACATAGTTGGCGATGCCCAGGTCCAGCAGGTTGGCCATGATAACGGCCATCTCGCCGCGGGTGACGTTCTGGTCAGGGTTGAAGTCGCCCTGGTCGTCGCCCGTCATGATGCCAACCGCCTGCATGACCTCGATGGCTTCCTGATTATGCTCGGAAGTCACGTCGGTGTAGCCCGCAGCGCCGGAGCCGACTACCATCATGCCCATGAGCATTACGGTGGAGAGCGCCAGACTGAGAGCCCGCTTCAGGTTTCTCATGTTTCGGATTCCTCCTTTTAAGTTGCGGCCGGAAGCGCGGCGGACCGGAACGGAACACGCCCCCGCTTGGCGTCCTCCGTCTCGTTCCACTTTAACTTTTCGGCCATGTTTTGGGGTGTTTTCCACAAGTTGTGAGGGTTTTGGAGATGTTTTGGGCTACTTAGCCAAGTACAACTCCACTTATCTCCGTGCGTATCATACCAGACCCCTCCACGGAAGTCAACACCTCCGGGGCAAGTGTAACACAACCGTAATATTGCAACGGGCGTGTTACAAAGGGGCGTCCGCCGGCCCGGCGGGGGGAGGGGCGGACCCCTGATGGGCGCAGGGCCGGGCGGGTTTCGCTTTGTTTTTATGTAAGGGCGCGGGGGGCGGGGTGTGTTTTGCGGGGGGAGTAGGGGCGGCTACATGGGGCCGCCCGCCCGTATGGTTCCACGCATTTTCGTAGGGGCCGATGTCCTCATCGGCCCGCCGGAACAGATCCTAAACCGTTAAGGGATATTTCGCCTGCGGGCGAGTGACTTTCTGTGCGGACAGAAAGTCACCAAAGAGCCGTCAAAGGAGAGGGGGATTTCGAATTTCCCCCTCTCCTTTGAAATCCTCTCCCCTTGAAACGACCAAAAGGGGGACTGCGGTCCTCGTCGTCGCAAAGTCCATTTCGCTCCGAACACCCTGACGGATATTCGTCGCTGCATTTCCTTGCTCCTCCTCTCCAAACCATGACCACTGTGTTGGGTCATGGTTTGGGGGCGGCCTGCGGCCACCTCTTGATTTGGAATTCCTCAAGGGGGGCGCACCCCAGAAAAAGATGCGTTTCCGTAGGGGCGGCCCCGTGTGGCCGCCCTCGGGCCCCGGCCGTGTCCCGTAGGGGCGGGTGTCCCCACCCGCCCGCCGACCACCGCCCACGGTGTATGCTGCACCACTTAGGCGCATTGCATCTTGTAGGAGCACCTGTCCCGTCAACTGAGCAGAGCGGCAGCGATCATCTTCAGACACCGTTCAGGAGGGCGCCGCGCCGGACGCAACTGCCGGGGCGCCCCTTCTACTCCCCCGTAAAACGGGGGTCCGGGGGCGAGCGGGGTAGGGCATCGGAGATGCCCGTGAGCCGCCCCCGGCGATTCTTTGGTTTCTTTCTGATCGCTCAGAAAGAAACTCGCCGCCGCAGCGGCGAAACCTCTGTTTCGTTTTTTAGGGGATGTTCCGCCTGCGGGCGGGCTACTTTCCAGAGAAGGAAAGTAGCCAAAGTTCTCCGGGCCTGCGGGCCCGGACCCGGGAGAGTCGCGCTGTTTCGCTGGCAATTCCGACCGGCGCGGTGCCCTCAGAAAGGTGTGCAAAGATTATCACTGCCGTTCTCCTCAATGGACCGGACCACTTGCTTCTACAAGATGAGATGCGCCTAGGTGGTTCAACATACACCGTGGGTGGTGGACGGCGGCCCGGTGAGGCCGACTCCCCCTGTCAGGGGGAGATGCCCCGAAGGGGCAGAGGGGGTAGGGATCACCGGGCTCTACGAGAAGAAGAACGGACGAGCGGGAAGCATACGGGCGGGCGGCCACACAGGGCCGCCCCTACGGAAGGGCAGGGAACCATACACGCTGACGCACACTGTGCGCCCCTACATTATATATAATAGAATGCAGCTTCTGTTGCACGGCGGAGTGCAACAATCTCCGTCCTTGACAGCCGCCCCGCCCCGGCGTATAATAAAAATAGAAGGGACGCCGCTGGCGAACAGCGGCCTCTCGTCGGTTATGTTAAGAAGTAATCGCCAAGTTGGGGAGCTGGGCGGTTACTTCTTTTTTGTGATCTGATAGACCAGCGTGATCACGCCGAGGATGACCAGACAAAACTGGAACAGCTCGGAGTATGTGGGCATACGATCACCCCCCTCCGCGCGGGAGGGGGCAGAAGCACCCTCCCAGTTCGGAGAGGCTGTCTGTCCGCCATGCGTCGTCAAGGCAAGCATACCATATTTTTCCGGGAATCACAAGGTTATCTTCGAAAAGGCCCGCCCGCTCCCGAACAGGAGCGGGCGGGCCTTCGTTCTGCTCAGACCTCCATGATAACAGGCAGGATCATGGGGCTGCGCTTGGTCTTTTTATAAAGGTAGTTGGACAGGTCCGCCTTGATGGAGGCCTTGATGGCCGACCAGTCGGTGGCATAGCGGGAGTCCACGTCCTGGATGGCCTCCAGGGCCACCTGGCGCAGCTCCTCCAGCAGTCCCTCGGACTCCTTGACGTAGACAAAGCCCCGGGTGATGATATCCGGGCCGGAGACCAGGGCGCCGTCCTCGCCGGACATGGACAGCACCACCACGATCATGCCGTCCTGGGCCAGGTGCCGCCGGTCCCGCAGGACCACGCTGCCCACGTCGCCCACCCCGTAGCCGTCCACGAACACCTGGCCCGCGGTGACGGTGCCGGTGATTTTGGCGGAGGCGGGGCTGAGCTCCATCACCTGGCCGATGTCGGCGATGAGAATGTGGTTCGGCTCCATGCCCATCTGCTGGGCCAGCTTGGAGTGGATCTGGAGCATCCGCTGCTCCCCGTGGACGGGGATGAAGAACCTGGGCTTGACCAGGGCGTGGACGATCTTCAGCTCCTCCTGGCAGGCGTGGCCGGAGACATGGAGGGCCAGCTCCCGCTCGTTGAGGACCTCCGCCCCACGGCGGTACAGCTCGTTGACCACGCTGCCGATGGCGTTCTCGTTGCCCGGGATGGCGCTGGCCGATATGATCACCCGGTCGCCGGGCAGGATGTCCACCTGCCGGTGGGTGTTGAAGGCCATGCGGGTCAGGGCGGACATGGTCTCTCCCTGGCTGCCGGTGGTGATGATGCACACCCGGTCCTTGGGCAGGGATTTGATGTGGTTCAGGTCCATCAGCACCCCGTCGGGGATGTTCATATAGCCCAGCTCGGTGGACACCTTCATGATGTTCTCCATGGACCGGCCGGTGACCGCCACCTTGCGGCCGTACCGGGCGGCCACGTCGATGATCTGCTGGATGCGGTCCACGTTGGAGGCAAAGGTGGTGACGATGATGCGCTCGGTGCAGCCCCGGAACAGCGCGTCGAAGGAGGCGCCCACGCTGCGCTCGCTGCGGGTGTAGCCCGGGCGCTCCACATTGGTGGAGTCGGCCAGCAGAGCCAGGACCCCCTCCTTTCCCAGCTCGCCCAGGCGGGCCAGATCCATCATCCCCCCCTGGATGGGGGTGGTGTCGATCTTGAAGTCGCCGGTGTGGACCACGGTGCCCACCGGACACTTGATGGCAAAGGCCACTGCGTCGGCAATGGAGTGGTTGACGTGGATGAACTCCACCGAGAATTTGCCGGCCTTGACCACGCTGCCCGCTTCGCAGGTGACCAGCTTGGTCTTGTCCAGCAGGCGGTGCTCCTCCAGCTTCAGCTTGATGAGGCCCGCGCTCATTCGGGTGGCGTAGATGGGCGCGTTGATGGAGCGCAGGACATAGGGCAGGGCGCCGATGTGGTCCTCGTGCCCGTGGGTGATGAAAATGCCCCGCAGCTTGTTCTGGTTCTTGATGAGGTAGCTGACGTCGGGGATGACCACGTCAATGCCGTACATGTCATCATCGGGGAAGCCCATGCCGCAGTCCACCACAATGATATCGCCGCCGTACTCGTAGGCCGTCATGTTCTTTCCGATCTCATTCAGGCCGCCCAGAGAAATAATTTTCAGTTTTTCTGCCATAAATACTCCTTACTCAATGGTTTACTTGGATGTAGGAGCGGCAAAGGGCGCGGAAAAAGCGCCGTGCGGGCGCACAGCCTCCAGACGAAGGCGGACGTCCTCTCCGGCCCTGCCTCGCCGGAGGAGGATGCGCGCACCCTTCGCCTCTTGCCCCTTGTCGCAGCTGTTCCCACAGGCCTTCCCCGCCTGTCTCCTTCGCGGATTATTCCTGCGGGATTTATTTAAACACGCCGGAGCGGGCCGCCGGCCCGCATTCTCCTCCGTCGCGTATAAATCCAAAGAACGGTGTGGTCTCATACCATATTATGCCACATCTATCTTTTTTATTATACTATACGCTTTTTCATAACGCAACCACTATTTTTTCTCCTTTTCCGCCGCCTCCCGGTCCAGCCGGGCGGCCAGCTCCGCATAAAAATCACACAGCTCGGCGGCCAGCTCCAGGTCCGGCCCCTCGGCCGCCACCCGCAGAGAGGAGCGCCGCACCAGCGGAGTCAGGTGAACCCAGCCGTCCCCGGTCCGAAGGCGCAGGCCTCTGCCCTCCGCCGTGCAGCCGCGCTCCCGGGCCAGGGCCTGCATCACCCGCTCTCGCCCGGAGGCAAGGGGAACCTCCCGCGTCCAGGCGGAGAAGCGGGGCGTTTTGGACATCAGCGCCTCCAGCTTCTGCCCTGACATTCCCATGCGGGAGCAGATCCGCACCGCCGCGCTGGGCGCCGACCACAGCCAGGGCTGATCGGCGTACAGCGTCCGTGCCTCCGGACCGTCCCGATCCAGGCGGAGCACCCTGCCGCTGTATCCCGCCGCCACCAGGTCAACCGCCGCACTGGCCCCGTCCGGAACGGCCACCCGGCCGCTCCCGTTTTCCATTTCAATCAGAGTCAGCAGGGTCAGCAGCTGGCCGGAGTCCAGCAGAGCGCCCTTTTCGTCCTGCGCCGTGAGACGAAACCCTCCGCGGCTGGCAGAAAAGGCTGGAATCCCGGGCCGCCACTGATCCACCAGGCGGCACCCCAGGGCGGCCAGCGCCTCCCTCAGCGTCCGGTCCGCCGGAGTGTCCCGTCCAACCGCCGCCGTTATCCGCCGCAGAGCGGG
This sequence comes from uncultured Clostridium sp., assembly GCA_904420465.1. Lineage (GTDB taxonomy): Bacteria > Bacillota > Clostridia > Oscillospirales > Oscillospiraceae > Lawsonibacter. The sequence goes on along the minus strand of CAJFVL010000087.1, from coordinate 3,481 downwards.
ACGGCCCAAAGCAGCTTCCGACGCCGTCTCTGAGGCCCACTGGCTCTGTGTCAGCTCCAGCCGGTTGATTTCTCCCACCCGTCCGGCCCGGACGGATGGAAATTCTCCCTGCAGCATCGCGCGCTCCAGCCGGCGCTCCCGGTCCCGTTCCAGAGGAAGCCCCTGGCGGTCAAACAGCCGCAGGTAAACGCGGCCGCCATCCTCCTCCACGAACAGGGAAACCGCCAGCCCGGCCCGCCGGGCGGCCCAGGCCCCCTGGACGGGGCTCTCCAGGTTGTGAAACAAAACGCCTCCTCCGGCGGCGGACACGCCCGCCGCCGCCGCTCGGATCAGCATCCGGGCCCCGGGGCTGGGGGTGCAGCCCAGACCGACGGTCTTTTCTGCCCCCAAAGCGCCGCCCAGCGCCAGCAGCGCCTCGGCGCCCAGATCCTCCCCCAGCACGCCGCGGATGACGCCGCCGTCTCCGAACCGCAGAGTTCCCTTTCGGGCGCCGCTGGTAACAGAGTGTGCCAGACGGCAGCCGGCGGGGACGGTCTGTCCCGGCCACAGCCGGACCCGCTCCAGCAGCACAGCCCCCTCCTCTGCCAGGGCGTTCTCCCCCAAAACGCTCCCCTCATTCAGCACCGCCCCTCTTCGGGCCGCGGCACCACGGCAGAGAATCGCTCCATACAGTGTGGCCCTCGGGCCGGCGCAGGCCCCTTCCAGCAGGACAGACCGCTGCACCATGGTCCTGCGCTCCACCGCCGCGCCCTGGGAGAGCACCGTGTGGGGGCCAATCAGAACACCCTCCCCCAGCGTCACATTTTCACCAATCCAGCAAGGGGGAACCAGCGCTGTGCTGGGCGGCAGCTCCCGGGCGCTCCAGATCCCCGGGGCCCGCTGCGGAAGCCCCATATCCAGCTTTATTTTTCCGGACAGTGCATCACACACACACTCCAAATAAGTCGGGCAGTCTGTCAGGTCCCGCCAATAACCCTCCAGTGCATGGCCGTACAGTGGAATTTCCTCCTCAATCAGCGCGGGAAACAGGTCTCCCTCCAAATCAAAGGCCTCCCCCTCCGGCACCCGCTCCAGAAGGGCTGGAGACAGAATACAGATTCCCGTGCCGGCCAGCCCAGCTTCTCCCCCCTTCAGAGCAGGCTGCGGACCGATCCCCACCACTCTGCCAGCCGGGTCAAGCGAAATCAGGGCGCGCTCTGACGGCGTGGGATGGCGGTAAAGGCCAAGACAGGCCCATCCCTCCCGTTCCTGATGAAAGCGGATCAGTTCAGTCAACGCCAGGTCGAACAGGCTGCCGCCTTTTATCACAAGAAAATCCTCTCCGCCCAGCCATGCGGCGCAGCTTTTCAGACTGCCCGCTGTTCCAAGGGGCTCCTCTTCCACAAAATACGTCAGCTGAACACCCTGTGCCTCCCCGCCTCCAAAGTAATCCATCACCGACTCCGGCCGGACGTACAGTGAGACGCCAATCTCGGTAATCCCTTGGCTCCGCAGCAGCCGAACCGTATGCTCCAATATGGGCCGCCCCAGCAGCGGCACCATGGACTTGGGGCGGCCTATGGACAAAGGCCGCAGCCGGGTCTCCTCTTCTCCGGCCAGAATCACTGCTTTCATGGGTCCCACCTCCTGATTGATTCAAATGTTAGTATGCCCGCCTCATCTCCTTTCATCCGGCCTTGCCCCTCCTGCGCTCCCGTGATATACTGGTTGCAGCAGTCTGGAAAGGAGGGGCGTCCGTCTCAAACGGCCGCCGCAGTGCTTTGAACATTCAAATTTGGGGAAAGAACAAATGCTTTGACACAAAAAAGGCGCAGCGCTGGTTCCAGGAGCGCCGGATCTCATTTCAGTATATTGACGTAAAAAAATATGGTATGAGCCGCGGGGAACTGGCCAGTGTGCGAAACGCCGTCGGGCTGGAGGCCATGGTGGACCCCAGTCATCCGGAGGCCGCACTGCTGCCCTACCTGGCCTCCGATCAGGCCAGGCTGGACAAGCTGTTTGAGATACCCGGCCTGCTCCGCACCCCCATTGTTCGGAATGGAAAACAGGCCAGTGTGGGCTACTGTCCCGAAATATGGAGCCGCTGGCAATAAAGTCCTGTTTTTAGGACACGTCATCCGCTATGCTGGCATCACCGAGGGGAGGAGGATTTTGATGGCAAAGAGCTCCAATCAAAAGGCCAAGCTGCTGCGCCTGCTGCAGTTTCTGCTCCGTCAAACTGACGAGGAGCACCCTGCGACCGTGGCCCAGCTCATTGAAGAACTGGACAGATACGGCGTGAAGGCTGAGCGAAAAAGTATTTACGACGATCTGGAGACACTGCGCCAGCTCGGCGTGGACATTCAGTGCCGGAAAGGAAGATCTCCCGGCTGGTTTATCGGGGCGCGGGAATTTGAGCTGCCGGAGGTCAAGCTGCTGATGGATGCCGTCCAATCCTCCCGTTTTATCACACAGAAGAAAAGCGATGCTCTGATCCGCAAATTGGAGGGACTGGCCAGCGAACATCAGGCCCGGCAGCTCCAGCGGCAGGTCTATGTCAGCGGACGGATCAAGGTCATGAACGAAAGCATTTATTATAATGTGGATAAGCTCCACACCGCCATTTCCGGCCAGCTGGCTATTACATTCAAATACTTTGACTTCGATATCTTTCGGCAGAAGGTATTTCGTCAGGGGGGACGAAGGTACATAGTCTCCCCTTATGGGCTGATCTGGAACAGCGAGAACTATTATATGGTCGCCTTTGATCATACAAATCAGGAGATGCGCCACTACCGTGTCGATAAAATGACCGAGATCGTAGTTACCAGTCTGCCCCGGCAGGGTCGGGAGCAATACCCGGATTTCCAATTGGCCCTGTACGGCCAAAAGCATTTCGGCATGTACAGCGGTCGGGAGCTGACGGTGACGCTCCGGGGCCGTCGGAGCATGGCGGGCGTGGTGTGGGACCGCTTCGGTCAGGAGGTTATTCTGGTTCCGGACGGCGAGGAGCACTTTACCGTCACCCTCCCCGTGGTTCTCAGCCCTCAGTTTTTCGGCTGGCTGTTTGGTCTGGAGGGGGGACTGGTTCTTGCGGCGCCCCAGCAGGCGGTAGCAGAGTATCAGCAGCGGCTTTCGGCTGCACTCCAAGTTCAGCGGGATCTGTAAGTTTCAGCAACTGGCTACCAGATGGCTACCAAAAAAGGCTGGAAAGCCTTGGGGCGCAGGGGTTGCGGAAAATGTAAAATACTGGGTGGCTACCAAATGGCTACCAGGGGGACTTTTTCGAAGGGAAAGGTCCCCTTTTTTCATATTCGGGCCGTTTTTCGCAAACTTTTTTGAAGTGTGAGGGGCGTTGTACTGGGCTAAGTGGCCCAAAACATCTCCAAAACCCTCGCAGACGGGGCCAAAAGCCCGACAAAGCGGTCCAAAAAGTCGAATCTGGTCGGAGCGGGAAAAGCCAATGCGGGGGCTGCTTCCGCGCCGGCCCGGCCGGTTCTTT
>CAJFVL010000086.1 GCA_904420465.1 uncultured Clostridium sp. | reverse complement strand
TGGGTCTGAACAGACCGGTCCACTGTATCCAGCAGCACGGTCTTTTCATCCAGCAGAAGGTAGGAGTTGTAGGCCATCCCCCGGGGGATGGGGTGGGCGGCCTCGAACACCGGGTGCTGGCGGTCATTGGCGCCGATCCAGATCAGGTCCTTTGTCACGTTTCTGACACAGTACATATCAAAACCTCACTTTCAGCAGGATTTATATCGGTCGATGGAATCATACCACACTTTTTTCGGGAAAGATAGTAGAAGTTTTCCCATTTTCTGCTTTGCAAGAGCTTTTTCCCATGTGGGAAAAGCACATTGAAAACAGACGCGGAAGGCTTTATAATACAAATCAGACTGGAGCGGAAAGGAATTGCAGGGCTCATGTACTGGATCGACATTATGACATTGTTCCCCGATGTGGTGGGAGATATGCTTTGTGAATCGGTGCTGGGACGGGGACAGGAGCGGGGCTATATCCGCATCGAGTGCCACCAGATCCGGGACTATACCTTGAACAAGCAGAAGCAGGTGGACGACTACCCCTACGGGGGCGGGCGGGGAGCGGTGATGCAGGCCGATCCCCTTTACCAGTGCTGGAAGCACATCTGTGACGAGGCGGGGGAGCGGGTCCACACCATTTACATGTCCCCGGCAGGGCGGACCTTCTCGCAGGCCGACGCCCGGCGGCTCCGGGATGATTACAGCAGGCTGATCCTGGTGTGCGGCCACTACGAAGGAATTGACGAGCGCTTTATTGAGGAGTGCGTGGACGAAGAGATCTCCATCGGGGACTTTGTGCTCACCGGGGGAGAGATCCCCGCCATGGCGGTGGCCGACGCGGTGTGCCGTCTGGTGCCCGGCGTGCTCTCCGACCCCTCCTGCTATGAGAACGAGAGCCACTGGAACGGGATGCTGGAGGCCCCTCAATACTCCCGGCCCGAGGTGTGGCACGGCCGGGCGGTGCCGCCCATTCTGCTTTCAGGCAACCACGCCAGGGTGGACCAGTGGCGGCGCAAGCAGTCCATTCTGCGCACCCGCCGGCGCAGGCCCGACCTGTATGAGAGGCTGGACCTGTCCTCCAAGGAGGACCAAAAGCTGCTGCGGGAGCTGGAGGAGGAGACGTCCGAAGAAAATCCCTGAAACTCCCTTTACATCCAGGTTGGAGTGTGCTACACTGAATCAAAATCTGGTTTTAAAAATTATGTGAGGGGATGGATTTGATGAGTTTTAAGATCGTGGTGGACAGCTGCTGTGACCTGCCGCCCCAGCTGCGGCGGGACCCCTGCTTTGTCATGGTGCCCCTGACCATCCACTCCGGGGGCAGCAGCTTTGTGGACGATGACAGCTTTGACCAGGCCGATCTGCTGTGGTCCATGAAGCAGGACGAGGGGGCTCCCACCACCGCGTGTCCCTCGCCCCAGGCCTATTTGGACGCCTTTTTGGGAGCGGAGGAGGTATATGTGGTCACCCTGTCCGCTCTGCTCAGCGGCTCCCACAACAGTGCGGAGCAGGCCCGCCGGCTGCTGGAGGAGGATCATCCGGAGATCAACGTCCATGTGTTCAACTCCTGCTCCGCCTCCTCGGGGGAGGTGCTGGCCGCGCTGAAGATCCGGGAGCTGGCCTCCTCCGGGATGCCCTTCAAGCGTGTGGTGCGGGAGACGGAGCAGTTTATTTACCGGATGCAGACGCTGTTTGTGCTGGAGAGTCTGGAGAACCTGCGGAAAAACGGCCGGCTGACCAGACTTCAGGCCGTGGTTACCAGCGCGCTGAAGATCAAGCTGCTCTGCGGAGCCACCCCGGAGGGAGAGATCTGCAAGCTGGGGCAGGCCCTGTCCATGAAGCAGGCTCTCTCCAAGCTGGTGGACAAGATGGCCGCCGACCCGGAGCACGAGGGCCGTGTACTGGCCCTGTGCCACTGCAACTGTCTGGAGCGGGCGTTCCAGGTGAAGGCCTGGGCGGAGGAGAGGTGCCGCTTTTCCAGGGTCCTGATCCTGGAGGCGGGGGGCATCACCACCGTCTATGCCAACGACGGCGGCATTGTGGCGGCATATTGAGAGTTAGGAGATAGGAGATAGGAGATAGGAGTTTGCGCTGCTGGGAGAATATCTCCTATCTCATCACTCCTATCTGAATCAAGGGAGGAATCTGAAATGTCCATGACAAGGGAGCGGGCCTGGGACCTGCTCAGACAGTACAACCAGGAGGAATTTCATCTGCGCCACGCCGTGACGGTGGAGCATGTGATGGGCTGGTATGCCCGGGAGCTGGGCTATGGGGAGGAGGCGGACTTCTGGTCCCTGGCGGGCCTGCTCCACGACATCGACTTTGAAAAGTGGCCGGAGGAGCACTGCGTCAAGTGCCGGGAGCTGCTGGCCCAGGCCGGGGCGGAGGAGAGGCTGATCCACGCCGTGGCCAGCCACGGCTGGGGCATGTGCTCGGAGCTTGAGCCGGAGCATGAGATGGAGAAGGTCCTCTTTGCCGCCGACGAGCTCACCGGCCTCATTGGAGCGGCCGCCCTGATGCGCCCCTCCAAAAGCGTGTCCGACATGGAGCTCAAGTCCCTGAAAAAGAAGTTCAAGGACAAGAAATTTGCCGCCGGCTGCTCCCGGGAGACCATCTCCAGGGGGGCGGAGCTGCTGGGCTGGGAGCTGGACAAGCTGCTGGATATGACCCTGCGCGCCATGCAGGCAGAGGAGAGCGCCATTGAATCTGAGCTGGCCGGGTGACAGGAAATCGGCAAGAGAGCGGGAGCTGGATGGAAATATAAAGTAAAATCAGACAAGGTGTTTAGAAATTAAAAAGTTTATTTCCATTCCCTTGACAACGGACAGTGCCTGTGTTAATATCCCTGTTGTGCAACAGAAGGGGAGTAGTCGGCACGCCGCCTGGGCGTGTGGTTTGAGTCAACATCCTGGCAGGCGTGATGGTCCCTGTCTGGCTCTTCCATAACGACAAGACCTGCGTTCCTTTTTGAGAATGCAGGTTTTTTTATGGCTGCGGTATACTCCTTGTATGCGGAACGCCGTCTGTTACTGCCCCTTCTCAGATAAGGAGAGGCCTGTTTGGGTCGATCCGGTGTAAGTCCTGTGTTAAAGAAAGAGGAAAGGAAGTATATGCGGTATGGATTTTAGCTTTTTGTGGGTAAACATTACGGCCATAACATGGCAGCAGGTAGTCATGTATGTGGTGGGCGCTGTTCTGATTTACCTGGCCATTGAGAAGGGGTTTGAGCCCTCTCTGCTGATGCCCATGGGCTTTGGCGCCATCCTGGTCAACCTGCCCCTGTCCGGCGTCATGAATCAGGTCAATGAGGCGCTGGGCGAGACCCACGGCATCATTGAATGGCTGTTTGAAGTGGGCATCGAGGCCAGCGAGGCCATGCCCATCCTGCTGTTCATCGGTATCGGCGCCATGATTGACTTCGGTCCCCTGCTGTCCAATCCCAAGCTGTTCCTGTGCGGCGCCGCCGCCCAGGCCGGCATCTTCCTGACCATCATCATCGCCACCCTGCTGGGCTTCGACCTGAAGGACGCCGCCTCCATCGGCATCATCGGCGCCGCTGACGGCCCCACCTCCATCCTGGTGTCCCAGACGCTGGGTTCCAACTACATTGGGGCCATCGCGGTGGCCGCCTACTCCTACATGGCTCTGGTGCCCATTATCCAGCCCTTCGCCATCAAGCTGGTCACCACCAAGAAGGAGCGGGCCATCCGCATGCCCTATAAGCCCCAGGGCGTCACCCGCACCATGCGCATCATGTTCCCCATCATCGTCTCCATCATCGCCGGCCTGGTGGCCCCCTCCTCCGTCGCTCTGGTGGGCTTCCTGATGTTCGGCAACCTGATCCGGGAGTGCGGTGTGCTGGAAACCCTGTCCAAGACCGCCCAGAACGATCTGGCCAATCTGATCACCCTGCTGCTGGGCATCACCATCGCCGCCTCCATGAAGGCTGATCAGTTTGTCCAGCCCGCCACCCTGATGATCATGGGTCTGGGCCTGGTGGCCTTTATCCTGGACTCCATGGTGGGCGTCCTCTTTGTCAAGATCCTGAACATCTTCACCCCCAAGAACAAGATGAACCCCATGGTGGGCGCGGCCGGTATCTCCGCCTTCCCCATGTCCTCCCGCGTGATCGAGAAGCTGGGCCAGGAGGCCGATCCTCAGAACCACCTGCTGATGCACGCTGTGGCCGCCAACGTGTCCGGCCAGATCGCCTCCGTGGTTGCCGGCGGCGTGGTGCTGCAGTACTTTGCCAATCTGGGCTGATAGGAGGAATTGAACATGAGTGCAGAAATGATTCAAAATCTGGAAGCTGCCGCCGGGATGCTGCTCCAGGGTATGATCGGCATCTTTGTGGTGCTGGGCATCATCGCCCTGATCGTCCTGGCTATGGGCCGGATCGGCGGAAAGAAGAAAAAGTAAGCGGGTCCCCGCCCGCAGAGAGCCCGGGGGCCGGACGCAGCAGCGTCCGGTCCCCGGGTTTTTGTTACAGCCAGTCGGCCACCACGTCGGGAAGGGCGGCAGGGCCCACCTTGTGCTCCACCAGCAGGGAGATCAGCTCGTCAATGCGCAGGGCGCTGGTGGTGATCCCAGATATCTGTACGCTGTCACCGCCATCTTCCGCCACCCGCACACCGTAGTTTTCGCAGCAGAAATTTCCGGTGTCCACTGCTTCGACCTGTAAGTAGTAACGGACGCGGCGCAGGCCGCCCGCCTCGTCCCGCCAGTTGCCCACGGCAATTTCTAACTCCATGATATTGTATCCCCCTTTGTAAAAAATATATCATAGCCACATTATATAGTAGTGTGACAGAGGAGGAAAGGGAGAAATATCGCAGGAAGAACCGGGCCTCGACCGCCTTCGTCCCCGCGGGAGCGGAAGGAAAGGGAAGGCGGTCGAGAGGAGGGAGAGCAGGGCGAAAAAATCTGCCCCCGGCATGGCCGGAGGCAGAAGAGGCAAACAAAATCAGATGCCGCGGTTGAGGGTCTTGCGCAGGCGGATCTTCCCCTCCAGGGCCTGATCAATGAGGGAGAGGAATTTCTCCCGGTCCTCGGGTAGGCTTCCCTTCAGGGGAAGGTAGTTGGAGGCGTGGTTGCTTGTAAAGTGCAGTGGGTTTACATTCAGATGCTCAATCAGCAGGCGGCACTCCTCCAGGATATGGTCGGGGGAGCACACCTGAAAGCGCCCGGCCAGCACGTCCTCCCCCAGGGGAGTGCCCTTGGCGGGGGCAAAGGTCATGGCGGACAGGTGGCGGGGCTTCATTTTGTTGGTGATGTCGGCGGTGGCCAGAATGTGCTCCCGCCAGTCGCCCCCCTCGCCCCGGGCGCCGGTGAGCCCCAGAATGACGGTGGTCCACAGGTCGATCCCCGCCTCCACCAGCCGCCGGCCCGCCTCCAGCATCTGCTGGGCATTGACCCCCTTGTGGATGAAAGAGAGCACCTGGTCGCTGCCGCTCTCCACCCCCAGGTAGGCCCGGGACAGTCCGGCGGCATGGAGCTCCTTCAGCTCGTCCAGCGACTTGGCCAGGGTGCTGCGGGGACCGGCGTACACCGTCACCTTCTCCAGGGCGGGAAAGCAGCTGTACAGCTTGCGGAGGATCTTCAGCAGCTCCTGGGTGGGGATGATGATGGCGTCCCCGTCCATCAGAAACACCCGCCGCAGGCCGGGGCCGTAGTAGTCCCGGGCCATGTCGATGTCCTCTAAAATTTCATCCGTGGGGCGGATGCGGAATTTTTTCTCCTTGTACATCCCGCAGAAGGTGCACTGGTTGTTGGAACAGCCGATGGTGCACTGGAGCAGGTAGCTCTTCCACTCGCCAGGCGGGCGGTAGAGCAGGTCGCTGTCATAGCGCATAAGTCATGATCCTTTCAGAATTTCTTGACAGGCGGCACAGAAGGCCGCCATATCCCGGTCGGTGCCGATGGACACCCGCAGATAGTCCCGGATGCGCTGGGGCTTGTCAAAGCGGCGCACCAGCACGCCCCGGTCCCGCAGACCCTGCTGCAGCTCCGGCCCGGACTTGCCGGGATGGGTGATGAAAATAAAATTGGCGTTGGAGTCCAGCACGGTGAAGCCCATCTCCCGCAGCCGGGCGGCCGTGTGGTCCCGGGTTGTCATGATCTGCCGCCGGGTCCACTCAAAATAGTCCGCGTCCTCCATGGCGGCCTGTCCGGCGGCCAGAGCCAGCCGGTCCAGGGGATAGGAGTTGAAGGAATTTTTCACACAGCCCACGGCGCCCATCAGGTCGGGACTGCCCAGGGCGTAGCCGATGCGCATTCCCGCCAGGGACCGGGACTTGGACAGGGTGTGGACCGTGACCAGGTTGGGATAGCGGTCCAGCAGCTCCACGGCGGACCGGGCGCCGAAGTCGGCGTAGGCCTCGTCCACCATCACCACCGCGTCGGGGTTGGCCTCCAGGATGCGGCGGATGTCCTCCAGCAGCAGGGTTTTCCCGGTGGGGGCGTTGGGGTTGCAGATGACCGCCCCGCCGTTTCCGCCGAGAAAGCGGTCCACCGGAAGGGAAAAATCCCCGTTCAATGGGATTTCTTCATAGTCCAGCTGGAACAGGCGGGCGTAGACGGGGTAGAAGCTGTAGGTGATGTCGGGAAAGACCACCTTTTTCCCCGGGGAGAAAAAGGCGTAGAAGCACAATCCCAGCACCTCGTCCGAGCCGTTGCCGCAGAACACCTGCTCCGGAGACAGGCCGTGGTACGCCGCGATGGCCCGGCGCAGGCCGGAGGCCTCCGGGTCGGGGTAGAGGCGCAGCCCTTCGCCGCAGGCGTCCCGAATGGCCTCCAGGGCCCTGGGGGAGGGGGGATAGGGATTTTCGTTGGTGTTCAGCTTGACAAATACCCGGTCTTTGGGCTGTTCCCCCGGTGTGTAGGGGACCAGCTCCCGGATGCGGCTGCTCCAGTATCGTTTGTCCATATCGGCGGCTCCTTCCTGCGGCGCTAGTTGACTTCCACGGCCTGACCGTCCCGAAACACCCTGCGGATATTCTTTTCCGCCTTGCTGCGGGGGAGCATGACCTCGTGTCCGCAGCCCTGGCAGCGCAGCTTGAAGTCCATCCCGATGCGCAGAACCAGCCACTCCTGGCTGCCGCAGGGGTGGGGCTTCTTCATTTTTAGTATGTCGTTGACGTGGATGTCCATACCGGCCCTCCTCAAACTGAGGTTATGGTATTATTATAAATTCCGCATCCCCGATTGTCAACGGCGGGCGGAGCGCGAAACGGCCGCCGCCGGAGCGTCCGGGGCGGCCTTTTTCTGGCTTATGGGAGGGGAATGTCCGTGTCCCCAAAGCGGACGGCGGCGGCCTGGGACAGGTCCACCGGGACGGACCACCGGCGGGCGCAGAGGAAGGTGTGATCCTCCCTTGCGCCGATCCTGGTGCCGGAGCCGTCTCCGCCGGAGATCTCGGTGCCGTCATTCAGAATCAGAAGGGGAACGAAATCAGGGAAATCGTCAGTTTCAAAGGACTGATTGTAGCGGATGCCGGTATTGGTCACCTGAATCTGACTGAAAAGACCGCTGTACCGCTCTCCGGAGAAGTAGTCAGTGACCACAGCCTGGGTATCAGGAAGGGAGATGGGCGGTAGGATCTGGCTGCGATCCAGAGTAAAATGAAACGCCCAGGCCCCCTCCGCCAGGATGACCTGATCAGAGCCAGCCCCCCGGCACAGATTTGTAAGGGTGAGGGTGACCTCCAGCGGCCTGGGATCTGCCTCGAGTCCTTCCCGGACCTGATAGGACTGTTCCACCAGAAAGAGGGGCCGGCCCTCCGGGTCTGTCCCCTGGGAGCTCCAGCCGCAGCCGCCCAGATCCTCCACTTCCAGCAGAGGGTCGGGGGGGAGGGTGATATCAAAGAATTCAAAGCCGCAGCCTTCCCTTCCGGCAAGTCCGGCGTCCTCTACCCGCATCAGGAGATAGAACATATCGCTTCCCACCGTGGCCGAGTCCAGGGTGACCGTGACCCCGTCCACCGTCTGGCTCAAGTTCAGATTCTGGCTCAGGTGCTCGATGAGGGCGGTCTGCCCCTCGCCCATGGGCGCCCCGGTGAGCCGCTCCCACTGGCGGGCAAAGAAGCCCTGGATGCCCTCCCCGTATACCACCGCCGCCGCCCCGCAGCCCAGCAGGGCCAGCAGGATCAGAACAGCCGCCGCGGCGGTGGAGAGACGCCGGACAAAGCGCAGGGGGGAGGGGGAGGCCTCCCGCCCCATGAGCAGGACCGCCTCTCTCACCTGTTCAGAGGGGTGTATTGCTGTAAAGGCTTTTTCATATACAGTGCTTAATTCATCCATGGTATCCCTCCTCCCGCAAAAGTGCCCGCAGCTTCTCCCGTCCCCGGGCCAGCTGGGTCTGGACGGTGGATGCTTTGCGCCCGATGAGCCGCCCCACCTCCTCCACGGAATAGCCCTCATAGTAGTAGAGGTAGAGGGGAAGGCGGTATTTGACCGGCAGGGAGAGCACCTGTTCCAGCAGCTCCCGCTCCTCCGGCGCCTGGGCGGGCAGGGCGCCCTCCAGCTCCGCCAGGGTCACGGTGCGGCTCCGACAGGGGGCGGTGAGCAGCCGTCGGGACTCGTTGACAGTCACCCGGATCAGCCAGCGCCGGGTGTGCTCCTCCCCCTCAAAATCCGGGGCGGAGCGCAGGGTGCGCAGCATCACATTCTGGGTCACATCGTCGGCGTCGGCGGGGCGGCCCACGCAGTTGAGGGCCACCCGGTAGACCAGGGACATGTACCGTTCCGCCAGGGCGGAGAAGGACTCCCGCTCCATCACCGGCGTCACCTCCTTGTGTGTCGTTCACCCATAATACCCGGCAGGCGGGGAAAATATCTCACGGGAAGAAAAATGATTTTGCGTCCTGAAGAGATAAGAAAAGGGCGGGCGCTGTGCGCCCGCCCTCAGGCTGTCGAAAAAAGTCTTGTCAGACTTTTTCGACAGCCTAAAAATGCCGTTACTTTCCCACTGCGGAGCAGTGGGAAAGTCCCCGCTTCGCGGGC
>CAJFVL010000085.1 GCA_904420465.1 uncultured Clostridium sp. | reverse complement strand
CGCCGCTAAAACCGTAGTATATAGGTGAAGCCGGAAAGGAGGCGGTGAGATGATAGACGATGAAAAAATCATAGAAATGTTCTTTGAACGGTCAGAGCATGGCATACGGGAGCTGGACATTAAATACGGAAAAATTTGCCACAATCTTTCGTACAACATTGTGAACAGCAGACAGGACGCGGAGGAATGTGTCAACGACGCTTACTTAGGCGCGTGGAACGCTATTCCCCCGGTACACCCTAACCCGCTGCTCAGCTACATCGTGAAAATCGTTCGGAACATTTCACTCAAAATCTATTGGAGAAAGGAAGCAGCCAAACGGAGCGGTCACTACAAAATTGCCTTAGAGGAAATCGAGGGCTATATCGCAGACCAGAAAACCGTGGAAGATGAAATCGAAGCCAGAGAGTTAGCCCGTATCATTGGAGAGTTTTTGGACACGCTGACCCTTGAAAACCGTGTCATTTTCATGCGCCGCTATTGGTTTGCCGACAGCTATAAGGACATAGCCGAGTTTATAGGGCTTTCGGAGAAAAACATCTCCGTCCGGCTGACCCGTATCCGCGAGAAGATGAAACAATACTTGATAGAAAGAGAGGTGTTCGTATGAATGTGAAGAAGTTTTCCGACGCTATGAGCGAGCTTGATACGAAATATGTTGATGAAGCTCTCAACTACAAGAAGAAAGACAAAAAGCCCATTTGGATAAAGTGGGGAGCTATGGCAGCTTGCCTTTGTGTTTTAGTTGTAGGTGCGGTTTACCTTTTTGCACAATTCGACAATGAACACGGATCAGATATTGAACCCGGAATTGAAATCACTTTAGAAGAAGCAGTGAATGATAAAACTTTTGGCAAGTTGTTTCCTACATGGATTTTCGAAGATTACACCCTCGAAGGTTCTGTTGGTGTATTTGGAGATACGGTGTTACGCGCAAGCTTTTATAGCGAAAGTCATGTTGATGAATTGCTGATACAAATTGCAGACAGAGAGTGGTTTTATAGCCAGCATCCAGACTTAGAGCTGAATACTATAATTTATCGAGAAACAACACGGGGAACCGAAAATCAAATCTATATTGATGGTGGGGATTATGTTGTTCGATACTCCTGTATTGTAAGTATGAAAAACAATAGCGACTTTTTAAAGATGGTAAATTCGGCTGCCTGTTTCCAAGAACAAGGTGAGAGTTTGGTGTGGTTTGGAGATAAATTGATAAAGACTGGCGATCTATCCGAAACGACGCTACAATGGCTGGATTGGTATAATGGCCTATCTGAAGAAGAACAACTTGCTATAAGCGCAATTCCAGCAGATTTGTTAGAAGCAAGCGGAATTTCCAATGCCGAGGACACAGAAGCAACAAGTGAATAGACGCTTGCAGGCAATCATTTTAAGAGGCTCCTCATAGCCGCTGGATTCCAGTGTGCCGAACACAGCGCCCAGGAACAGATAGACCAGCAGCAGGCAGACCGATAAAATCAGGGACCTGACATAGCCCTTCCTGCTTAGATTGGTCAGGATCACCCCCAGGCCCAGCAGCGCGGGCAGCAGGCAGGACACCACATTCAATGCCATGGTTCCCCCGTCAATCAGACCGCTGCTCGCGGCATCCAGACTGAAGGTGATGTAGCGCATCGCCGTCAGCTCCCCCGGGAGAGCGTGGCTGAGAAGAACGCCCATTCCGTACAGCTCCGCGTAGGACAGACCGAAAAAGGCCAGAACATGCAGAATTCCAAGCAGGATTAGTACGATCCGAAACAGACTCAGCCTGGATGCCGCCTTTGTGTGTCCCAGCGGACGGATATCCGCCGGGGAGCCTTTGGCTGCGCTCGGATTTGCCGCTCCGCAGCTGGGGCAGAATTCCGCCTGGTCCGGCATTTGTTTGCCGCAATTTCCACAATACATTTGACTACCTCCTGATTGTTTTCCTTCCTGTTATGCTGAAGCGGGACCGCCCGGCTTTGGGGACGGCACACCCCTTTCTTGCTTAAAAAAAGCTGTATTTCTCCGCTTTGAGACCGTGACAACCTCTTTCCGTCACGGTAGAGTAGGACCAGAAACGATCTCTAGCTGAAAAACGCTTGATTTCGGCGGCGGGGGAGGGGAGAGATAAAGATGGAGCGGATTGACGCGGCGCCTTTGATTGCGCGGTGTGTGAAGGGGGACGCCTCCGCCCGGGAGGCCCTGGTTCTGGCGGTTCAGAACCGGGTTTATTACCACTGCAAAAAGATGCTGAGAAATGAGGATGACGCCCTGGACGCCACCCAGGAGATCCTGATTTCCATGCTGACCAAGCTGGACACCCTGAAGGAGCCGGCGGCTTTTTGGGGGTGGCTGAGCGCCACGACCGCCAACTACTGCCGCAATGCCCTCTCCCGGGGACACCGAGAGGTGCAGATTCCGGAGGATGAGGAAGGCGGCAGCATGCTGGACAGCGTTGAGGATCTGGACGAGCAGTCCATCCCCGACAAGGCGCTGGATACCAGCGAGAGCCGGCGGATGATTGTGGAGCTGATCGAGGGGCTGCCCGAGGCCCAGCGCCAGTGTGTGCTGATGTACTACTACGAGGAGATGGGCGTGAAAGAAATCGCGGCCGCCCTGAAGGTGTCCGAGGGGACGGTCAAGAGCCGGCTGAACTATGCCCGCAAAGCCATCAAGGAGGGCGTGGAGCGCTATGCCGCCCAGGGGATCAAGCTCTACAGCCTGGCCCCGCTGCCCTTCCTGGTTTACATTCTCAAGCAGGACGCGCTGGCTTGCGGCATGACCGCCGCCCAGAGCGCCGCCTGCAGCCAGACGGTCCTGGCCGGGAGCGCGGCCGCTTTGGCGGGGGCGTCCGGCGCAGCCGGGACGGCCGCGGCCGGAGGAGCTTCCGCCGCCGGGACAGGCGCCGCGGCTGCGGGCGGGACGGCTGGCACTGCGGCGGGGAGCTCCGCCGGGCACGGGCTGGCTGCCCTGCTGCTGGCCCACAAGGGAGCAGCCGCCGCGGCTGTGGCCGGCGTGGTGCTGGCGGGCGCCCTCGGGGCTGCCGCCCTGCTCCCGCAGCCGGAGGAGCCGCCGGCGGAGGAGCCCGCCCCGCCTCCAGTGGAGGAGGTCGTAGAGCCCATCCCGGAGCCCGAGCCGGTCATTGACCCGGAACCAGAGCCGGAATCGCCTCCTCCTGTTGAGCCGGAGCCTGAGCCCCCGACCGTGGAACCGGAGCCAGAGTCTGAGCCGGAACCGGAACCGGAACCCGTGTCTGACCCGCCGCGGGTGGAGCTGGATTTTTATGAATATACCGGCCCTTATGGGAGCAGTTTTGTCTTTCCCATTTCAATCATCAGCGGCGCCAAAACAGATTTTCGCGATATCATCTATTCCTCTACAAACCCCAGTGTAGCCGATGTAACGGAGTTGGGGGGAATTGCCCTTCTCAGTCCGGGCACAGCCACGATTTTGGCTACCTTTCCCGATGATAACAACTACCAGGTTGCCCTGCCTGTCACAGTGGAAAACCGCTATTCCTGGAATTATGAATGGTCTGAGGATCCATTCTCATTGTCTGTCGGCGCCACACTGAACAATTTTTTGAGCCAATTCAGCTAGAGTTCATCAGATAACGAGATTCTCTCTGTTGTCTGGAGCAGCAGCGACCCATCTGTGGCCTCTGTGGAAGATTTGTCAAATTCCAACGTCATCATGTGCCGTGTCACGGGGCTGTCTCCGGGAACAGCCACAATCACAGCGGATATTATGATCAACGCCTGGACCAATGTGGGATTTCATATTATGCCGACCACAATTTCCTTCCAGACCGTAGTCTCATAGTAAAATTTTCAGTTCCCCCTGCCCCCGGCAGGGGGGCTGTTTTTCCCTTACCGTTTCACCCGCTCCAGATCGGACTCCGCGTTCTTCACGGCTCTCTTGGCGAGGAATACCTTGAATACCTGGAACAGGAAGCAGGGAATGCCCAGGAACCAGCTGGCTACACACTTCACAAGGAATTCCGCCACCAGGGTGGTGGTCGACTCCTCATAGGTCCGGACGATTCCCCGCATCTCCTCGCCCGCCCGCATCCAGCGGGCGACGGTCCGCCAGCCGGTGGGCATACAGAAAACAATGGGAAACAGCGACAGCCAAGTAGAACGATGATCTTCTCCCGCAAAGAATACGATGCCAAACAGCACCGCCCCCAGCACGCAGTTTACAATCAGGTCCCCCAAAGTAAAGCTCATCCGGTCCATCCGGCTCTGCCTGCGGTTCTCTGCGGCGGCCACCTTCCGGGCGTGGTTCTCGGCCTGGATAGCCTCGTAACAGTCGTCGCACAGACAGGGGGTGTACTTGCCGGCGCACTCCCTGCACAGCCCCTTTCCGCACCGCTGGCAGGTGGCGGCGGCTTCCCGGTCCTCATGGTTGAAACACTTCATGATACATTCTCCTCATTTCTCATTTTTGTTTCGGGGGTGCTGCCCCGCGTTCAAGAATAAGGAAACAGCTCCCGCCCGTTTGGTTTTATGATTTGGAAAAAATTTTTTCTTTTTTCAGCCGGGCCGTCAGCGCCTGGATCTGACCGCTGTTCAGCGCGCTCCTGGCCGCGTCCTCCTCCAGGGCGGCGCGAATCAGGCCGTACCAGGTCCGGGCCGGCTTATCCCGGCAGTTCATACCCCAGGAGCTGGAAGAAGGGTTCCTCCCCGCTCCCGATGTTGCGCACGCGGATCATGCTGACCCCCAAAAATTCAAGGTCAGTAAACACAGCAGTATAGGTCCCGTCATAGTCGCAGATCAGACTGACTGCCTGGGGAAAACCCACATAGCCGATCCCCCGTGTGTAGATATCGTAATTTTCTCCGTCATAGGTTGCCATAGGCCCGTCGGTGTATGCTCCGACAGGGACAAAGTCCGGGTCGTTCAGCCAGGCGCGGCCGTTGGCCGCCAGGTCGATGTTGAACCGCCGCTGAAAGGCCTCCTCCAGTTCCTCGGCCGGGTACAGATTCCACTCGTCTCCATAGGGAATTGTATATTCCGGGTCCGACGGAAGCCACGCGTCCGCCTCGGAATAGCGGTGCATGGCGGGCTGAAGCTGAAGGGCGTGGATGTAGGCTTCAAATGTGTCATCTGAGAGCAGCTCCGACGTCACTTTCGCGTCCATCAGCGCCTGTTCCATGGCGGGAGACATCTGCTCCACCAGCTCGGTGTGGTAGGGGACGGGGGACAGGGCCTCCAGCCGGTTCAGCAGGTCCACCGCCTCCCGTCCTCCCTCGCCGGGTACCCAGTACTGCTCCCGCAGGGCGTCCACCTCTTCCTGCGGCAGGGGCTCACCGTTGCTCCAGACACTCCCGCTGACACAATCCAGTACGACCGCATGGGGAACCTCACCAGACTGGGCATTGTCCTCCACCACCATAGCCAGAAGATAATGAATCCCTCCCGGCCCCTGCATATCGCACCGCACCAAATACCGGTCGCCTCCCAGAGGCTCGATGCCGGTGACATACGGCATTCCTCCTGGCAGGGCGGCGGTGAGGCCGAACACATCCACATAGACAGATCCATCCTCCGTCTCATGCCAGTTCCACTCCTCCGGGAAGTCCTCCTGGTACTCCCGGTACGCCTGGGCGGCCGGAACCAGAGTGCGCTCCAGAAAGGGAAGGATATCATCTTTCTTTACATAGCAATAATTGCCCTCTGGAATGGCGGGATTCTCCCCGTCCAAGTTCCCAAAGATGGGAGCCTCCAGAGTGCCGGGGGTGTAGATCATCAGCATCCCGATGGCGGCATGGAGATTCTCCCGGGAAAAGGGGCCGCTCTCAGTAAATTGAGCGTAGGAGTAGTTGCAGCGCAGGGCCGCGTCGGTGAGCGCTTCCAGCTTGTCCTCACTGAGCTGGCTGGGGTCCTGGCAGCGGTAGGTCCCATTGTCCGCCGCCCGGGCCAGCTCCAGCACCCGCAGCAGGACCTCCCGATAGGCACCCTCATCCTCATAGGTTCCGGCGGCCTCCCAGGCCGCTGTCTTGGCGGCGAGCCGCTCCAGCTCACTCAGCGGCTGGCCCACACCTTCTGTATCCTGTCCGGAGCCGGACGGATGTGCCGGGCTTCCGGCGCCGGCGCCGCAGCCTGTCAGCAGTGCGGCTGTACAGAGCAGGGCTGCGAGAATGCTTTGATGGTTCATTTCAGTTCCTCCTTAAAAATTGGTGTCTCCTGCAGTTAAATTCCTGCTTTCAGAAATAAAGAAACAGAAGGGGCCTGTCCGGTTTTATCTTTTTCAAAAATTTTTGATCCGGGGCAAAAGGCGGCCCGTCCGCCTCCCGGATGCCGGGTGGAGCCTGGAAGAGCGCCTGCCGGAGGGACGGGGCCGACCTGAATCGGTGCAGGCAGATCGTCCGGAATTTTGGGCTGCTCCGGCGAAGCAGGGACGGACTTCTATGGTGCTGCGGCCTCCGCAGCGTGACATGGTACAGAAAGTCCGGACCGCAGCAAGGATGTTTTGCGGGCACGGGGAAAAATCCCATTTGCCAGGGGGATTTGCAGGCGGCGGGCGCATAAACTGTGAAAAGAGGGGAGGGGGACGCTGTGGAGCGGAGGCTGGAGATGGAGGGAGGCGGGACGCTGACCCTGGAGCAGGAGGGGAACCGGGTCCGACTGGAGGCCCGCAGGCCGGAGGATGGGCGCGGACTATATAAGGTGTGGCTCACCGGCCTGGGAGGCGGACGTCTGCTGCTGGGGACGCTCGCCCCGGAGGGGGGCGGGCTGGCCCTGCGGCGCACCCTGTCCGTCTCCCAGCTGGAGCGGGCGGGCTGCTGGCCCCTGGAGGGGGCCCAGGCGCCGCTGGCCTTTCCCTTTTCCGATGTTCAGCGGTGGTATCGGGAGCCGCAACCCCAGGAGATGATATCTGATCCGATTTTAAAAGAACAGCTGAGGGGACCTGTGCTGTGCAGCCGGAGCAGGGAGGGCTTTTCCCTGGCGGTTCCGTTCCGCACCGACGCCCCGGTGGCGCTGAACGCCCTGTTCTGTCTGGCGCAGGTGGAGCGCCTGGAGGGGCGCCCCTATCTGGTCTGGTCCTTTGACCGGGAGGGCCGGCCCAGGCGGCCGCATAAAGACCGCGGGGACGGGGAACACTGACGGCTGGAAACGGGGGAGAGACCCCCGGAACAAAGGAGGAGACATCATGCCCAATCTCACCGGAAAAGAGCTGTCCGCCCTGTCCGACCAGCTGGACTTTGAGAAGGTGCTCCACTGCAAGTACCTGTCCGCTGTCCAGGAGTGCCAGGACCAGGAGCTGAAGGCCAAGTTTCAGAGCTGCGCCGACCAGCACCTGCAGAACTACAAGACCCTGCTGGGTCACCTGAACTGAGGGAGGGAGAGCTGTATGAACGACCAGGAGCGCGTTACCGACTTTCTTTGCAGCGAGAAGAAGATGTCGGCCAATTACGACACCTTTGCCTCGGAGTGCGTCAATGTGTCCCTGCGGGACGATTTTCTCAAGCTGTTCAACCAGAGCCATATCACTCAGACCGAGCTGTTTCAGATGGCCCAGGCCAAGGGCTGGTATCAGGTGGAGCCAGCACCCGCCGGAAAGGTGAGCCAGGCCTACACCAAATTTTCCAACCAGCAGCCCACGGGCTGAGCCGCCGTCCGGCGGAAGCAGGGCCGGCGGAGCATGGAAAAGCTTCCGTGCTCCGCCGGCTTTTCCCAATTCTGCACAGAAGGCGCGGTCCGCCTGCATTTTATAAAAAAGTGCTTGACAAAACGCAGAAAAAGGTTTACAATAATCAAAAGAACAGAGAGGAAGAAGATTCTGTTCTGAAATGGAGAAAGGTGAGGTGACACAGGATGCTGACACGACGTTATGTTACCCAGGGAGGCTCTGCGGGATGCAGGCGGTGGAAGCAGACTGTGCGCGAATAAAGCGGCCGAGGGGCCGGAGAATTCCAAACACACAAGCCATTTCTCCATCGTCTGCGCAGCGGACGGTGGTATTTTTATACCCAGAATCAGCTGATCAGCGGCTTTGAAACGAAAAGAGGTGAATGAGCATGACGATGGTAAAGCGGGAGGGGAGCAGTATATGGTCCCGGGTCCGGTCCGACATGGATGTGGACGACCTGATCTTTGATTATGACCACGCCCAGCCCCATGAGGACACGCCGTGCAGCGAGCGTTGATTGGGGCGGAATCCCTGCCGGTGAACGGCACGGCAATTTGATCGCCGCGGCAAGCCAGTGGAGGCCTGCTGCGGCGATTTTGCATTGTTTTGGGCGGGCGCGGAAAAAAATCTTCGGATTTGGCCGGAAGGGCTTGCGTTGCGGCCCGACTTATACTAAAATAGATGCGAGTGATTGTGCGGGAGTGGTATGCGCCTCCCGCCTTTGCGGCGTACCTTTGCATACAAAAACGCTCCAAGAAGCGATACGGAGGTAGATCGACATGAGAAAAGTACAACTGACCGAGACGGTGCTGCGCGACGCAAACCAGTCGCTGCTGGCCACCCGCCTCCCCTATGACAAGTTTGAGCCCATTCTGGAAACGATAAACAAGGCTGGCTATTACTCCGCCGAGGTCTGGGGCGGCGCCACCTTTGACGTATGCCTGCGCTATCTGCGGGAGGACCCCTGGGACCGTCTGCGCAAGATCCGCGCCAAGATGCCCAACACCAAGCTGCAGATGCTGCTGCGCGGCCAGAATATTCTGGGCTATAAGCACTATCCCGATGATGTGGTGCGCAAGTTTGTGGAGTACTCCGTGAAGAACGGCATCGACATCATCCGTATTTTCGACGCCCTCAATGACGTGCGCAACCTGGAGGTTGCCATCGACGAGACGGTCAAGCAGGGGGCCCACGCCTCGGGCACCATCTCCTTTACCACCAGCCCCGTCCACACTCAGGATACCTTTGTGGGCATGGTCAAGGACCTGAAGAGCATGGGCGCCTCCTCCATCTGCATCAAGGACATGTCCGGTCTGATGGGACCCAGCGAGGGCTATAACCTGGTTTCCGCCATCAAGGACGCCGAGCCTGATATGCCTCTGGTCATCCACACCCACTGCACCACCGGCCTGGCCTTTATGACCTATTTGAAGTGTGCCGAGGCGGGCGCCGACGTGCTGGACACCGCCATCTCGCCCCTGTCGGGCGGCACCTCCCAGCCCGCCACCGAGACCATGGCCTATGCCCTGCGGGAGATGGGCTTCCAGGTGGACCTGGATGACAAGGTGCTCACCAAAATAGCTGACTTCTTCAAGGATGTGCGGGCCGAGTATCTGGCCAACGGGACGCTGGACCCCATCGCCATGGCCACCGATACCCAGTGCCTGAACTATCAGATCCCCGGCGGTATGCTGTCCAACCTGATCTCCCAGCTGAAGATGATGAACGCCATTGACAAGCTGGACGAGGTGCTGGCCGAGACCCCCAAGGTCCGCAAGGATCTGGGCTATCCGCCCCTGGTCACCCCCACCAGCCAGATGGTGGGCTCCCAGGCCGTGCAGAATGTGCTGGCCGGCGAGCGCTACAAGGTGGTGGGCAAGGAGATCAAGGCCTACTGCCGCGGCGAGTACGGCCGTACTCCCGCCCCC
>CAJFVL010000084.1:906-15023 GCA_904420465.1 uncultured Clostridium sp. | reverse complement strand
CAGCGAGGCCCGGGAGAACGCCAAGGTGCTGGACGCCGTGGTGAACGACCTGACCACCATCACCGGCCAGAAGGCCGTCATCACCAAGGCCAAGAAGTCGGTGGCCAACTTCAAGCTCCGTGAGGGCATGCCCATCGGAGCCAAGGTTACCCTGCGGGGCAACAAGATGTGGGAGTTCCTGGACCGCCTGTTTAATGTGGCCCTCCCCCGTGTCCGCGACTTCCGCGGCATCTCCGCTGACGCCTTTGACGGCCGGGGCAACTACGCCCTGGGCGTGAAGGAGCAGCTGATCTTCCCCGAGATCGAGTACGATAAAATCGACAAGATCCGCGGCATGGATATTGTGGTGTGCACCACCGCCCAGACCGATGAAGAGGCCCGCGAGCTGCTCAAGCAGATCGGCGCCCCCTTCGCCAGCCGCTAAGGAGGAGGAAAGATCATGGCAAAGAAATCAATGATCCTGAAGCAGCAGCGCGCGCCCAAGTTCTCCAGCCGGCACTATAACCGCTGCAAAATCTGCGGCCGCCCCCACGCCTATCTGCGCAACTACGGCATCTGCCGTATCTGCTTCCGTGAGCTGGCCTATAAGGGACAGATCCCCGGCGTGAAGAAGGCCTCCTGGTAAGCTGCTTTTTGAGGAAAGGCTTCTGCCGGCGAACCTGAGAAAATAGCCACTCTGTCGTGTGTTCGCTGGTTAAAAAAGCTTGAAAACAGGGAAAACTTGGGGTATAATAAACCGATTGCGCATAGAGGCTCCACAGGGCGGAAACGCCCTGCGGGGCCGTGCGCCTGTCTCAGGACAGGAAAAAGGGGCCTTTGCGCAGCTGTGCAGCGGCTCGAACGGTCAATCCCGCCTCCGGGGCGGTTTTGATAAAATCTGCGTCTGCCCCAACCAGACGCAAAGGCGGACAACAGGTCGGGGAGTGCCTACCCCCGATACCTTGCCGTCTGTACCGGACTGATCCGGTAATCTGTATAGGAGGTAAAGACTCATGCAAATCACCGATCCCATTGCGGATATGCTCACCCGCATCCGCAACGCGAACAACGCCAAGCATGACACCGTGGACGTTCCCGCGTCCAACATGAAGAAGGCCATCGCGCAGATCCTGCTGGATGAGGGCTATATCAAGAACTTCCAGCTGATCGACGACGGCACCCAGGGCGTCATCCGCGTCACCCTGAAGTACGGCCCCGGCAAGGAGAAGGTTATCTCCGGCCTGCGCCGGGTGTCCAAGCCCGGCCTGCGTGTCTATGCCGGCGCTGACGAGCTGCCCCGTGTCCTGCGCGGCCTGGGCATCGCCATCGTATCCACTTCCAAGGGCGTCATGACCGACAAGAAGGCCCGCCAGGCCCATGTCGGCGGTGAGGTCCTGGCATTTGTCTGGTAAGGAGGGTCATAGGAATGAGCAGAATTGGTAGAGCGCCTATTTCCATCCCCGCCGGAGTGGAGATCAAGGTGGAGGACAACAATGTTGTCACGGTCAAGGGCCCCAAGGGCACTCTGACCCAGCAGTTCAACCCCAATATGGCCATTGCCATTGAGGACGGCGTGCTCCATGTCACCCGCCCCAACGACGCCAAGGAGAACCGTGCCCTTCACGGCCTGACCCGCACCCTGATCCACAACATGGTGGTGGGCGTGACCGACGGCTACAAGAAGGAGCTGGACGTCAACGGCGTGGGCTACCGTGTGGCCAAGGAAGGCAACAAGCTGGTCATGAACCTGGGCTATTCCCACCAGGTCACCGTGGAGGAGGTCCCCGGCATCACCATCGAGGTGCCCGGCCCCAACAAGATCATCATCCACGGCTGTGACAAGCAGCAGGTGGGCCAGTTTGCCGCCGAAGTGAGAGAGAAGCGTCCGCCTGAGCCTTACAAGGGCAAGGGCATCAAGTATACTGACGAGGTCATCCGCCGCAAGGCTGGCAAGACCGGCGCCAAGAAGTAAGAAGGAGGTGTGCCACAATGATCAACAGACCCGATACTCGTTCCCAGCGCATTAAGCGCCACAAGCGCGTGCGTGCAAAAATCTCCGGCACGCCCGAGCGTCCCCGTCTGAATGTTTTCCGCAGCGAGACCAACATCTACGCCCAGATCATCGACGATGTGTCCGGCAAGACGCTGGTTTCTGCTTCTTCCCTGGAGAAGGACTTCTCCTGTGAGGGCACCAAGACCGATGCAGCCAAGCAGGTGGGTCTCAATGTGGCCGAGCGCGCCAAGGCCAAGGGCATCGAGACCGTGGTGTTTGACCGCGGCGGCTATGTGTATCATGGCCGTGTCAAGGCTCTGGCCGAGGGCGCCCGCGAGGGCGGCCTGCAGTTCTAAGGGAGGAGGAAAAAACATGCCTAGATTTGAGAGAGAGCCCAGCGAGTTCATCGAGAAGCTGGTCTATCTGAACCGCGTATCCAAGACCGTCAAGGGCGGCCGTGTGAACAAGTTCTCCGCCCTGATGGTGGTGGGCGACGAAAAGGGCCGCGTGGGCTTCGGCCTGGGCAAGGCTGCCGAGGTGCCTGAGGCCATCCGCAAGGGCATCGAGGACGCCAAGAAGAACATGATCACCGTGTCCCTGTCCGGCACCACCATCCCCCACGAGGTGATCGGGGAATTCGGCGCCGGCCGGGTTATCATGAAGCCCGCCGCCCCCGGTACCGGCGTCATTGCCGGCGGCCCCGTCCGCGCCGTGATGGAGGCCATCGGTATTAAGGACATCCGTACCAAGTGCCTGCGCTCCAACAATCCGCAGAATGTGGTTTCCGCCACCTTCGAGGGGCTGAAGTCTCTTAAGACTCCCGAGGAAGTGGCCCGCATCCGCGGCAAGAGCGTGGAAGAGATCGTGGGTTAAGGAGGGTCATTCACCATGGCGAATCTGAACATCAAGCTGGTCAAGAGCCTGAACGGTCGCATCGCCAAGCACAAGGCGACCGCCGAGGCCCTGGGCCTGCATAAGATCGGCGACACCACCGTTCAGCCTGACAACGCGGCTACCCGGGGCAAGGTCGCCCAGATCGGGTACCTGCTCCAGGTATCCGAGGAAAACTGAAAGGAGGGCGCGAGACAATGAATCTGCATGAACTCTCCCCCGCCGCCGGCTCCAATACCAAGGCCTACCGCAAGGGCCGGGGCAACGGCTCCGGCAATGGCAAGACGGCCGGCCGCGGCCAGAAGGGCCAGTGGTCCCGTTCCGGCGGCGGCGTCCGGGTGGGATTTGAGGGCGGCCAGATGCCTCTGGTCCGCCGCCTGCCCAAGCGCGGCTTCAACAATATCTTCGCCAAGCCCATGGAGGCCGTCAACGTCTCCGCGCTGGAGAAGTTTGAGGACGGCGCTGTGGTCAATGCCCAGTCCCTTCTGGAGAAGGGAATTCTCTCCAAGTGCCAGTACGGCGTGAAGATCCTGGGCAACGGGACCCTCACCAAGAAGCTGACGGTCCAGGCATCCGCCTTCTCCGCCTCCGCCAAGGAAAAGATCGAAGCTGCAGGTGGTAAGGTGGAGGTGGTCTGACCATGATTCAGACGATCCGAAACGCCTGGGCTGTGCCTGAGCTGCGCCGGAAGATCCTGTTTACCATCTTTGCCCTGCTGATCTTTCGCCTGGGCTCGGCCATCCCGGTTCCCTATATCGACACAGAAGCGCTTCAGTCCTATCTGGATATGCAGAGCGGCACCATCCTGGGCCTGATGAACGCCATGAGCGGCACCGCCTTCTCCATGGCCACTATCTTTGCCCTGTCGGTGCAGCCCTATATCAACAGCTCCATTATCATCCAGCTGCTCACTGTGGCCATCCCCGCTCTGGAGCGGCTGGCCAAGGAGGGCGGCGAGGAGGGCCGGAAGAAGATCGCCTCCATCACCCGGTACACCACTGTGGCCATCGGCCTGCTTCAGGGCTTCGGCTACTACAGCCTGGTCAACAGCTACGGCATGGTGAACGGGGGAGGCCTGAACTCCATCTGGGTGGGGATCGTCATCGTGCTGTCCTTCACCGCTGGCTCCGCCTTCCTGATGTGGCTGGGCGAGCAGATCACCGAGTTCGGCATCGGCAACGGCATCTCCGTGCTGCTGTTCGCCGGTATCGTCTCCCGTTTCCCCCACATGGTCAGCGACACCATCACCGGCGTGAGCATGTGGAACAGTGTGCGCAGCGGCACCATCACCGCTGACGTGCTGGTGGAGCAGGGTGCGTATTCCACTGTGGAGGACGCGCAGCGATATCTCGACACAGTGGTTCTCCCCCCCTGGATGATCGCGGTCATCCTGATCGGCCTGCTGGCCCTGGTGGTGCTGATCGTATTCATTTCCAATTCCGAGCGCCGCCTGCCCGTCCAGTATGCCAAGCGGGTGGTGGGCCGGAAGATGTACGGCGGCCAGTCCACCCACATCCCCATGAAGCTGAACATGGGCGGCGTCATGCCCATCATCTTCGCCCAGTCCATCGCCATGCTGCCCGCCACCATCGGCGCCTTCGCCGGGTGGACCACAGAGAGCGAGGGCTTCGGCGGCGGCCTGATGCGGCTGTTTGACACCAGCAAGCCCTTCTACAGCATCCTGTATTTCCTGCTGATCGTGGGCTTCAGCTATTTCTACGCCACTATGCAGTTCAACCCCATTGAGGTGGCCAACAATCTGAAGAAGAACGGCGGCTTTATCCCCGGCTTCCGTCCCGGCAAGCCCACCGCCGACTTCATCATGAAGGTTCTGAACAAGATCACCATGTTCGGCGCCCTCTACCTGTCCGTAGTGGCCATTGCCCCCATCATCACCGGCAACATCGTGGGCTACAGCTCCCTGGCCATCGGCGGCACCTCCATCATCATTGTGGTGGGCGTTGCGCTGGAGACCGTCAAGCAGCTGGAGGCCCAGATGCTGATGCGGCACTACAAGGGCTTCCTTGAGTAAAAGGAGATGGGATCAATGGGTATGAAGCTGATCCTTCTGGGCGCCCCCGGCGCCGGAAAAGGCACGCAGGCTGAGATTCTCAGCGAGAAGCTGGGCATCCCCACTATCTCCACCGGAAACATCCTCCGGGCGGCCATTCAGGAAGGCACGCCCACCGGCCTGGAAGCCAAGCGCTATATGGATGCGGGCAAGCTGGTCCCCGATTCTGTGATTATCGGAATCGTGGCCGACCGCCTGGCCCAGCCTGACTGCGCCAAGGGCTTTATCCTGGACGGGGTGCCCCGCACCATCGGTCAGGCCGAGGCATTGGACCAGAGCGGCGTCACCTTTGACCATGTGGTCTCCATTGAAATCTCCGACCAGGAGATCGAGGAGCGCATGTCCGGCCGCCGGGTATGCAGCAAATGCGGCGCGCCCTACCATGTCAAGGCGAAGCCTCCCAAGGCGGAGGGCGTGTGCGACGCCTGCGGCGGACCGCTGGTTCAGCGGGATGACGACAGGCCGGAAACGGTGCGCCGCCGTCTGGAGGTCTACCACCAGGAGACCGAACCCCTGAAGGGGTACTATGAAGGGAAGGGTATCCTCTCCCCTGTCGCCAATCAACCTACCATCGAGGCCACCACGCAGGTTATTATGGAGGCGCTGGGGCTCTGATGGGACTGGAAATGATCTCTCTGAAATCTCCCCGTGAGATCGAGGCTATGCGCCGGGCCGGGCGGATCACCGCCCAGGCCCGGGCTCTGGCCGGTTCCATGGTTCGGCCCGGCGTCACCACCCATGAAATTGACACAGCAGTCCGGCGCTTCATCGAAAGCCATGGCGCGAAGCCGTCTTTCCTGGGTTACAGCGGGTTTCCCGGCTCGGCCTGCATCTCGGTAAACGAGGAGGTCATCCATGGCATCCCCGGCCCCCGCAAGCTGAAGGAAGGAGACATCGTCAGTGTGGACGTGGGCGCCTACATCGGCGGCTTCCACGGCGACTGTGCCGCCACCTACCCCTGCGGCGAGGTGAGCGAAGAGGCCAAGAGGCTGATTGCCGTTACTCAGCAGAGCTTTTGGGAGGGCATTCGGATGGCCCGCCAGGGCTGTCGGGTGTCCGACATCGGCCATGCGGTTCAAGAATATGTAGAAGCCAACGGCTTTTCCGTGGTCCGGGATTTTGTGGGCCACGGCGTGGGAGCCAAGCTCCATGAGCCGCCCGAGGTGCGCAATTTCGGCCCCGCCGGCCATGGTCCCCGGCTTCAGCCGGGCATGACCATCGCCGTGGAACCCATGGTGTGCGCCGGAGACTGGCAGGTCAAAGTGCTGGCGGACCAGTGGACCACCGTATCCCTGGACGGATCGCTGACCGCCCACTATGAAAATACCATTCTGATCACCGAGGACGCACCGGAGATCCTGACCGTCACCGAGGACGGCGCCTATGTATGATTACAGGGGCTGGATCGTCCAGGCCACGGCCGGACGGGACAAGGGCGGTCTGTTCTGTGTGGTGGGGACCGACCCGGAGCAGTTTCTTCTGCTTCTGGCCGACGGAAAGCGGCGGAAAATCGCACGTCCCAAGCGGAAAGTTCTGGGGCATGTGAAGGTGCTGACCAATTCCCGGCACGAATATGACCACCCGGTGGTCCGAAAGCTGCAGCAAGGAGAGCCGGTCTCCGACCGGGAGCTGAGGCGGGCGCTGGCCGCCTTCAAGGAGGGAATCACGCTTGGCGAAAGATGATATGATCGAGCTGGAAGGTGTTGTCACCGAGGCTCTGCCCAACACAACCTTCCATGTGGACATTGGAAACGGACACATCATCTTGGCACATATTTCCGGCAAGCTGCGGATGAATTTTATCCGCATCCTGCCAGGCGACAAGGTAACGGTCCAGATGTCGCCCTACGACCTCACACGAGGCCGTATTACCTGGCGCTCTAAGTAACTATCAACGACCGCGCCGTGGCGAGCCGACTCCCTTGGGGCCTTGCCTCCAGGGGAGTGTTCCAAACGGCGGCCGCAGGCCGCCGCCCGACCGTGAGCCCAGCGAAGCGGGTCACGGTCGGAGAGGAGGAGCAGCGGAGTGAGCGAGCCTTCGCGTTTACGCGGAGGCGAGTGATACGCAGCTTGCGACGACGATGGGGCCATCAAGGCATTCATCAGGAGGTTTTAACAATGAAAGTCAGACCGTCCGTGAAGCCCATGTGCGAGAAGTGCAAAGTCATCAAGCGCAAGGGCAAAGTTATGGTAATTTGCGAAAACCCCAAGCATAAGCAGAGACAAGGTTAATTGGAGGTGCTGTAAAAAATGGCTCGTATTGCCGGTATTGACCTGCCGAGAGAGAAGAGAATCGAGATCGGCCTCACTTATATCTACGGCATTGGGCGCACCAGCGCCAACAAGATCCTGGCTCAGGCCGGAATCAACCCTGACACCCGCGTGAAGGACCTGTCCGAGGAGGACGAGGCCAAGCTGCGGGAGATCATCGGCCATGAATACACCGTTGAGGGCGATCTGCGCCGCAACGTGGCGATGGATATCAAGCGGCTGACTGAGATCGGCTGCTACCGCGGGGTCCGCCACCGCAAGGGACTGCCCGTCCGGGGCCAGCGGACCAAAACCAACGCCCGCACCCGCAAGGGTCCCAAGCGTACCGTCGCCAACAAGAAGAAGTAAGGAGGGATAACACATGGCTGCAAATACCAAGGGTAAGAAAGTGGTGCGCAAGCGCCGCGAGCGCAAGAACGTGGAGAAGGGCCAGGTGCATATCCGCTCCTCCTTCAACAATACCATGGTCACCGTGACCGACGCTCAGGGCAACGCCCTGTCCTGGGCCTCCTCGGGCGGGCTGGGCTTCCGCGGTTCCCGGAAGTCCACCCCCTTTGCCGCCCAGACCGCGGCTGAAACCGCCGCCAAGGCCGCCATGGAGTACGGCCTCAAGACGGTGGAAGTGTTCGTCAAGGGGCCCGGCGCCGGCCGTGAGGCCGCCATCCGGGCGCTGCAGGCCGTGGGCCTGGAGGTCACCCTGATCAAGGACGTGACCCCTGTCCCCCACAACGGCTGCCGTCCCCCGAAGCGCCGCCGCGTCTGATCAGAGAAGGAGGTTTTGACACATGGCTAGAAACATGCAGCCCATCGCCAAGCGGTGCAAGGCGCTGAACCTGTCCCCCGCCGCCATGGGCTATGCCAAGAAAACAACCAACCGCAATCCCAAGGGCCAGATGCGCCGGAAGCAGTCTGAGTATGCCATGCAGCTGACTGAGAAGCAGAAGGTCAAGTTTGTCTACGGCATCATGGAGAAGCAGTTCCACATGTACTACGAGAAGGCTTCCCGCATGCAGGGCAAGACGGGCGAGAATCTGCTCTCTCTCATCGAGCGCCGCCTGGACAATGTGGTGTACCGCCTGGGCTTTGCTATGACCCGCCGGGAGGCCCGCCAGCTGACCACTCATGGCCATTTCACAGTCAACGGCCGGCGTGTGGATATCCCCTCCTACCTGGTCAAGCCGGGCGACGTCATCGAGGTGCGGGAGAAGAGCCGCTCCTCCGTGAAGTTCAAGCGCCTGACCGGCGAGGACGCCCCTGTGATCAATGTGCCCAAGTGGCTGGACCGCAACAAGAATACCCTCCAGGGAACCGTCGTTGCCATGCCCGTCCGGGATGACATCGACTTCCCCGTGGAAGAGCACCTCATCGTCGAGCTGTACTCTAAGTAATCTGTCCCTTCCCACCCTCCGGCCTGTGCCGGAGGGAAGAAGGGGGCTTAGACAACCCTCAAATATTGGTGAGCTGAATCAGGCGGCGTCTGTGCGCCGTCGAGAAAAGGAGGGTATCCTAGCATATGGTAGAAATCGAAAAGCCCCGCATCGAATGTGTGGAAAATCCTGGCGACGCCTCCTACGGCAAGTATGTGGTCGAGCCTTTGGAGCGCGGCTACGGCACCACCTTAGGCAACTCGCTGCGCCGCATCCTGCTGTCCTCTCTGCCTGGCACCGCGGTGACCTCCATTAAGATCGCCGGCGTCCAGCATGAGTTTACCACTATCCCCGGCGTGAAGGAGGATGTCACCGAGATCGTCCTGAATGTGAAGGGGATCATCGCCAAGCTGCACTGTGAAGGCGTCAAGACCGTCCATATTGAAGCGGCGGGTGCCTGTGTGGTAACGGCCGGGGACATTAAGGCGGATGCTGACGTGGAGATTCTGAACCCAGATCTGTATATTGCCACTCTGGGCCCCGACGCCACCCTGTCTATGGAACTGACGCTCTCCCACGGCCGGGGCTATGTGACCGCGGAAAAGAACAAGCCTGCCCAGTCGGTCATTGGGGTGATTCCGGTGGACTCCATCTATGCGCCGGTGCGCAAGGTCAACTACACGGTGGAGAACACCCGTGTGGGTGACGCCACCGACTATGACAAGCTGACGCTGGAGGTCTGGACCAACGGGACCATCGACGCCCGGGACGCGGTCTCTCTGGGAGCCCGTATTCTGTGCGACCACTTCAGCCTGTTCACCGACCTGTCTGAGACTATGGGCAGCCGGTCCACTGTGGTGGAGAAGGCCGAGGCCCAGCGGGACAAGGTGATGGAGATGACCATCGACGACATGGATCTGTCGGTGCGTTCTTATAACTGTCTGAAGCGGGCCAACATCAACACGGTGGAGGATCTGATCTCCAAAACCGAGGAAGAAATGATGAAGGTGCGCAACCTGGGCCGCAAGTCCTTGGAAGAGGTCATCAACAAGCTGGCTATGATGGGGCTGTCCCTGGCCAGCGACGATAATAACAACTAAGCGCGGAGGCAGGCGGAGCAGCGCCTGTCTCCGCGCGGGACAGCGGAAAGGTATGTAACGTTCCGCTTTCCGCACCGTTTGACAGCGGTCCCTAGGGTGTCCCGGGCCGTTATCGGTCCTTGAACGAATTTGAAACGATCTCGCCGCGCGAGGTCGAAGGAGTGTTTGTTATGTCTATGAAGCACCGCAAGCTGGGCCGTACCAGCGACCAGCGCCGGGCCATGCTCCGGGCTATGGTAACTTACCTGCTGGAGAATGGTCAGATCAAGACCACCGTGACCCGCGCCAAGGAGGTTGCGCCTGTGGCCGAGAAGATGATTACCCTGGCCAAGGAGAACAGTCTGGCCTCCTACCGTCAGGCCCTGGCCTTCATCACCAAGGAGGATGTGGCCAATAAGCTCTTCAAGGAGATCGGTCCCAAGTACGCCGACCGCAACGGCGGCTACACCCGTGTTGTTCGGATTGGCCCCCGCCGCGGTGACGCAGCGGAGATGGCGATTATCCAGCTGGTATAACAACAATTCTGCAGGACCCGCCCCTGAAGGGGCGGGTTTTTGCGTCTTATGGAGCTGGTTCAAATCAAATTTTGGGGTAGACATTTTGCTGCAACTGTTGTAAAATACAACAGTTGCAGCTGCAACAAAAGGGAGTGACAGGATGCAGGGGCGGGCGGAAATTTTCCGGCGCATCGAGCGCCAGCATTTTCGGGAGCGGCTGGCAGCCCTGGGGCTGCAGGCCGTGGACGGCATGGTGGTGCGGCTGCTTGCCAGGGAGGGGCAGATGAGACAGGAGGACATTGCCCACCGCATTGTGATGGACAAGGGAGCGGTGGCCCGGGCTGTAGCCCGCCTGGAGGAGCAGGGCCTGGTGCTCCGCACAGTACGGGACCAGTGCCGCCGGGAAAAGCTTGTCTCCATTACGGATTCCGGCAGGCAGACGGCTCTGACCATTCAGCAGGTGATGGAGGAGTGGAATGAAATCAGCTGGCGGGGCTTTACCCCTGAAGAGCGGGCGCAGTGCGATGCGTTTTTAACCCGCATGACGGAGAATGTGATCCAGTTCAAACGAGGAGAGGAAGCAGGGAATGGTTAGAAATCTGACGGAAGGAAAGCCGCTGAAGCTATTGTTTTTCTTTGCGCTGCCTATGGTGGCGGGCAATCTGTTCCAGCAGCTTTACAATATGGTGGACACGGCAGTGGTGGGAAAATTCGTTGGGGAGGACGCGGTGGCGGCGGTAGGCTCCTCCTTCCCCATTGTGTTTTTATCGGTGGCGGTGGCCTCTGGCCTGTCAATGGGATGCAATGTGGTGGTGTCTCAGCTCTTTGGAGCAGGGCGCATTCATGAGATGAAAAGCACCATCTCTACGGCTATTATCTCTCTGAGTGTGCTGGGCCTGATCATTATGATTCTGGGCACCATCCTGACCGGGCCGCTGCTTCAGCTGCTGGGAACCAATGCGGACATTATGGCAGATGCACAGACCTATCTGCGTATCTACTTCGGCGGGGCGGTGTTTCTGTTTTTATACAACACCCTGAACGGGATTTATAACGCCCAGGGAGACAGCAAAACCCCGCTGATCTTTTTGATGATTTCCAGTCTGACCAACATTGTGCTGGATTTGGTGTTTGTAATTGAGTTTGAGATGGGAGTGGCCGGCGTGGCCTGGGCCACGCTGATTGCCCAGGGGATGTGCGCGCTGGCATCCTTGGTGGTGATGTTCCGCCGGATGAGGCGCATGCCCAATGAGCCGGGAAAGGAGAAGGAAAAGATCCCCGTATTTCACTTGGTGGCCATCAAGCGCATTGCCCGGATCGGCCTGCCCTCCATGCTCCAGCAGTCCCTGGTGTCCCTGTCCATGATGCTGATGCAGGGACTGGTCAACTCTTACGGCAAGGTGCTGGTGGCAGGCTATACCGCGGCCACCAAGATTGACAGCCTGGCAATGCTGCCCAACATGAATTTCTCCAACGCCATGTCCAGCTACACCGCTCAAAACATCGGGGCGGGGAAATATGACCGGGTGAAGGAGGGGCTGAAGGCCTGTCTGTTCATGGTGGTGGTGTTCTCTCTGATCATTACGCTGGTGATCTTCCTGTTTGGGAATCAGCTGCTCTCTCTCTTCCTGGAGCCTGGGGATACCTCCGGCGCCATGGGGTATGGACTGGCTTACATGCATACTGTTTCCATGTTCTATATTTTGATGGGGGTGCTCTTCGTTCCAAATGGGATGCTGCGCGGAGCCGGCGACATGGGGGCCTTTACCCTCAGCTCCATGGCCAACCTGTTCTCACGGGTGGGCATCGCCTACGCCCTGGCCAATCTCACGCCTCTGGGGGCCAACTCCATCTGGTGGTCCATCCCCGCAGGCTGGGCGGTAGGAGCCACCTTCTCCCTGCTGCGGGTGAAAAGCGGGCGGTGGATGCGCAGAGCTGTGGCTGACCGCTGAACGGGCGGGGATTTTTCCGCCGAAGCAGCTGCGCCCCTGCAAAATAACAGACAGAGGATTTGGGATATCCGATCTGGGGCAACGCTGTTGACGGGTAAAAAGACTGCAAGGAGGCACGACGATGCTGAAGATTATTGACGCCCATCTTCACCTCTTTCCTGCCGAGGAAAAGTGGGCGGAGGAGACTGCCCAGCGGGTGGGACATCACAATCATTTGGATCACCTGCGCCAAATCTATGGAGAGCTGAATATCGTCCACGGGGTGGTAATGGGCAACCGCAGCCTGGAGCTCGGCTGCCACAATTATCCCGCCGATTTGTTCCACTACTGTGTGGGACTGGACAGCCACCTGCTGGATGGAGGAGGACGGGTGATCCCTGATCTGCCCGACCGGGTGGAGGAGCACCTGAAGCGGGAAAGCTGCTGCGGAGTTAAGCTGTACCCGGGCTACAACAGGATCTGGCTGTCCGACCCCATATATGAGCCCATCTATCAGCTGGCGGCCCGGTACGACAAGCCGGTGGCTGTCCACATGGGGCTGACGGCCCATGCCCGGGCCCACCTGAAGTACTGTCATCCCCTGGCGCTGGACGAAGCGGCGGCCGACCACCGCCGCACCCGCTTTGTGATGTGCCATTTCGGCAATCCCTTTTTGGAGGCCGCCGCCGCGGTGGTGGAGAAAAATCCAAACGTGGCAACCGACCTCTCCGGCCTGCTGGAGGGCCGGGTGGACCTGGAGGCCTACTTCCGGGAGCAGGCGGGCTATGTCTCCCTCCTGCGCACCTGGCTGACCGCCATCTGCCGGTGGGACGATATCCTATATGGCACCGACTGGCCCATTGTCAACCTGGAGGAGTATATCCGTTTCATCCAGGGGATTGTGCCCGAAGAACACTGGGAACAGGTGTTTTTCGGAAACGCCAACCGGGTCTAT
Organism: uncultured Clostridium sp.; assembly: GCA_904420465.1. Lineage (GTDB taxonomy): Bacteria > Bacillota > Clostridia > Oscillospirales > Oscillospiraceae > Lawsonibacter. Next base: position 1,968 of record CAJFVL010000084.1, on the reverse strand, counting down.
GGCCTGGGGCTGTAAAAAGGCACAGAAAAACTCGCATTTACTCAAAAAAGACAGCACTTTTTCTTTAAAAAAGTGCTGTCTTTTTCAGACCAACTATGGTAAGATGATACGCGAAGCCGATTGGCGGCTGGATCTGGAAAGGAGCAATCACGAGCGATATGATCACTGTCACTGACCTGAGCTTAAATTACAGCGGCACCCCCCTGTTTTCCCATGTGGACCTGCAGTTCCTGCGGGGCAACTGCTACGGCATCATCGGCGCCAATGGCGCCGGCAAATCCACCTTTTTGAAAATCCTGTCCGGGGAGCTGGAGCCCTCCACCGGCGAGGTGTCCATTCTGCCCAACATCCGCATGTCCGTTTTGAAGCAGGACCAGAACGCCTATGACGCCTACAATGTCATGGACACGGTCATCATGGGCAACCAGCGGCTGTATGACATCGGCAGGCAGAAGGAGGCCCTCTACGCCAAGGAGGAGATGACCGACGAGGACGGCATGCTGGCCTGCCAGCTGGAGGAGGAGTACGCCGAGCTGGGGGGCTGGGAGGCGGAGAGCGACGCCAGCCGCATTCTCCAGGGCCTGGGCATCGGCACGGAGCTGCACTACAACGACATGGCCACCCTGGACGCCCGGCTGAAGGTGAAGGTGCTGCTGGCCCAGGCGCTGTTCGGCAATCCCGACCTGCTGATGATGGACGAGCCCACCAACAACCTGGACATCGACGCGGTGAATTGGCTGGAGGACTTTCTGCTGGACTTTGAGGGCACCGTTATCGTGGTGTCCCACGACCGGCATTTTCTGAACACCGTGTGCACCCACATCGTGGACATCGACTACAACAAGATCAAGATGTATGTGGGCAACTACGACTTCTGGTACGAGTCCAGCCAGCTGGTACAGCAGCTTATCAAGAACCAGAACAAGCGCAACGAGGAAAAGATCAAGGAGCTGCAGGACTTTATCTCCCGCTTCTCCGCCAACAAGTCCAAGTCCAAGCAGGCCACCGCCCGCCGCAAGCTGCTGGACAAGCTGACGGTGGAGGAGATGCCCGCCTCCTCCC
>CAJFVL010000084.1:0-859 GCA_904420465.1 uncultured Clostridium sp. | reverse complement strand
CATCCTCTTTGTCACCGACGTGAGCAAGACCATCGACGGGGTGAAGGTGCTGGACAAGGTGTCCTTCATCGTGGGCCACGGGGACAAGATCGCCTTTGTAGGCGACAACGAGAACGCCCACACCGCTCTGTTCAAGATCCTGGCCGGGGAGATGGAGCCCGACGAGGGCACCGTGAAGTGGGGCCAGACGGCCAGACGGCCACCTTCTCCTACTTCCCCAAGGACAACACCCCCTACTTCCAGGACAACGACGACAACCTGGTGCAGTGGCTGCGCCAGTACTCCAGCGATCCCCAGGAGCAGTATCTCCGGGGCTTTTTAGGGCGGATGCTCTTCTCCGGGGACGAGGTGTATAAGCCGGTCAAAGTCCTCTCCGGCGGCGAGAAGGTCCGGTGTATGCTCTCCCGGATGATGCTCTCCGGGGCCAACGTGCGAGTCCATCGCCGCCCTGAACAAGGGCCTGGAGGCGGTGAAGTGCAACGTGCTGGTGGCCTCCCACGACCACCAGCTGATCCAGACCGTGTGTAACCGGGTCTTTGACTTCACCCCGGACGGGAAGCTCATCGACCGGATGATGACCTACGACGAATATCTGGAGAGCCAGAAGGCGGAGTAACCGCCAGTTTTAAAAGGAGCTCCTCCGCCCTGTCGGGGCAGAGGAGCTCCTTTGTCCTACCGGCTTGTGGAAAATTCTGACGTTCCCCCTTGCGTATTTCCCGCCCGGGGCGTACAATACGGAACGGGCCCGCGGAACCCTGGGGGCTGCCTCCAGGCGGCGGACGCGGGCCGAGGCATACATGAGGAGTTTGTACCATGGATATTTGGAAGGAATTAGCGGACGAGGGCGTGGACAAGGGCC
>CAJFVL010000083.1 GCA_904420465.1 uncultured Clostridium sp. | reverse complement strand
CGGGGTATTTTCAAGGACATGCAGTACCTGGACACCAACCTGGTGGAGCTGCACTACTCCATGCCCATCGGCGAGATCATCTACGACTTCTTCGACGCCCTGAAGGCCCGCACCAAGGGGTATGCCTCCCTGGACTACGAGCTGGAGGGCTACCAGCCCAGCAACCTGGTGAAGGTGGACCTGCTCCTCAACGGGGACCAGGTGGACGCCCTGTCCTTCATCGCCCACAAGGACAAGGCCTACGGCCGGGCCCGGCGCATCTGCGAGAAGCTGAAGGAGAACATTCCCCGCCAGCTCTTCGAGGTTCCCGTTCAGGCGGCCATCGGCGGCAAGATCATCGCCCGGGAAACCGTCAAGGCCATGCGCAAGGACGTGCTGGCCAAGTGCTACGGCGGCGACATCACCCGGAAGAAGAAGCTGCTGGAGAAGCAGAAGGAGGGCAAAAAGAAAATGCGGACGCTGGGTACCGTCCAGCTGCCCACCGAGGCGTTTATGGCGGTCCTCAAGCTGGACGAGGAATAAAATGGGATAAGGTAAAGCCCGCAGCGTCATCGCTGCGGGCCTCTCTACGCTCAGTACCGAATAGTCCACCAGCCGCGCTTCCCCTCCTCCTCCACGTGACGGACATACTGTTTCAAGACCTGACGGACGTAGGGGGCCAGGGTGCGGCCGCTCTCTTGTGCCAATTCCTGCAGAGCCTGATAGAGCTCCAGCGGAATCAGAACCGACAGCTGTTTTCTGGGACCCGGCTTCATATCGCATCACCTCGCTTCAATTTTAAGGGATATTCCCTTAAAAGTCAATAAGGGGATATCCCTTACCGCATAATAGAACACAGGGTGATGCTGATGTTGGACCATCTGCGGGCACTGCGTGAAGATCATGACCTCACACAGCAGGACATGGCGGCGATTCTGCACATTCACCAGACAACCTATTCGGACTATGAATTGGGCCGGCTGAATATTCCCATTCCGGTTCTGAAACAGCTGGCACTGTTTTTTCATACCAGCGTGGACTACCTGCTGGGACTGACTAATGTACAGACACCCTATCCCAGAGGTTAGGCGCGGAGGCCCGCCCTCCGTGCCCTTTCCCATCTCCCGAAACAGTTCTCCCTTGCAATGAGCTTATCCCGATAGTGGAATTGTGGCATCGGCCGAGCAGATGCCGCTGAAAGCGAGAAAGAGGTGACCCCATGGTCAAAATCGGCTGCGTCCTGATGGCGGCGGGCCAGGGCACCCGCTTCGGCGGGGACAAGCTGCTCCAGCCCCTGGGGGGGCGCCCCCTGCTGGCCCGCACCCTGTCCCGCCTCCCTCTGGCCCGTCTGGACCGGGCGGCGGCGGTGGCCGGGTCGCCGGAGCGGGCCGCCCTGTGCCGGGAGGCCGGGCTGACCACCATTCTCTCCGCCGGCGGGGCCCAGAGCCGCACCATCCGCCTGGGCCTGGAACAGATGGAGGGGATGGACGGCTGCCTGTTTGTCATGGGGGACCAGCCTCTGTGCGGCCGGGAGAGCATGGAGCGGCTGCTGGACGCCTTTCTGGCCCACCCGGATCACATCGTCCGCCTGTCCTGGCGGGGGACGGGGGGGAGCCCCACCCTGTTCCCCAGCCACTATTTCCCCAGCCTCGCCGCCCTCACCGGCGAGCGGGGTGGAATGGCCGCCGTCCGGGACCTGAACCCGCCCATTTTTCTGGTGGAGGCCCGGCGGGAGGAGGAGCTGTGGGACTGCGACACCCCGGAGGACCTGGAGCGCATCCGGGCGTTCTGGGACAAGCGGGGGCAGGGAATCCCATAGCGGCAAGGAAACAAAAAGATGGCAGACATCTTCCTGTCTGCCATCTTTTTCTTTGTCACGTCCCGTCCTCCGGAGCAAAGCCATAGAACGACCCGTTGACCACGGCCAGCGTCCCCTCCCGCCCCTCCTCCAGGGCGGCATAGACCTCCTCCACTGGAAACGCCAGCAGTTCCCCTCTGCCGGTCCGAAAGGTAATGGTAAATCTGCGGCACATCTGCGGACTCTTGGTCCCATGCACCTCCGCGCCGCAGGTTTTTTTATAAACACAGGCCGGAATCTCCTCCAAAGGGGGCTCTTCATAGGGGCGCTCCAGCTCCTCTTTTGCCCTCGTCTGCTCCTTCCGGCTGCGGAGAGCTGCCTTGACGGAAAGCGCTGCCAGAAGGACAAGGAACGCCATGCCAAGCATGCGGAGCACATCATCAGAGCGCATACCCCGGTCCCTCCCCTCCAGCTTGTCCTACTTCCCCACACAGAAGCGCTGGAAGATGCGGTCCACGATATCCTCCCGCACGCTCTGCCCCGTCAGCTCGCCCAACGCCTCCAGGGCCTCCTCCACATCCGTGAGCAGGGCGTCCGGGGTGACGCCGGCCTCCAGCGCCGTCTGGGCCCGGCGGACGCTCTCGCGGGCCCGGCGGGCCGCCTCCGCCTGCCGCTGGTTGGTGAGCAGCTCCCCCATGCGCTGGCCCTCCGGCCGTGGGAAAATCCGGGCCACCTGCTCCGCCAGCTCGTCCAGCCCCTCACCGGTTTTGGCGCAGATGGGCAGGGCGGCGGCAGCATCCAGATCATCGGTCCGCTCCAGGCGGCAGGGCAGGTCCTTCTTATTCAGGAGAACGACGGTAGGGGCCAGCTCCGCCGCCCGGCGCACCAAAGCCGCATCCTCCCCGTCGGCGGGCCGGGACTGGTCCAGCACCACAAAAATCAGCTCCGCCTCCTCCATGGCCGCCCGGCTGCGCTCCACCCCCATCCGCTCGATGGGGTCATCGCTGCTGCGCAGGCCGGCGGTGTCAATGAGACGGAGGGTCACGCCCCCCAGCTCCACCCGCTCCTCCACTGTGTCCCGGGTAGTGCCGGGGATATCGGTGACAATGGCCCGGTCATATCCCGCCAGGGCGTTGAGCAGGGAGGACTTGCCCGCGTTGGGCCGGCCCACAATGGCGCAGGGCAGTCCGTCCCGGAGGTGCCGCCCCCGGCTGTAGCTGGATAGCAGGGCCTCCAGCGCCTCCCCTTGCCGCTCCAGTGAGGAGGACACAGATTCCCGGGTAAAGGGATCAATCTCCTCATCCGGATAGTCCAGCACCGCGTGGAAGTGGGCCATGACGTCCACCAGGGCGGAGTAAATCCCCCCAATCCGCCGGGACAGGACTCCGGACAGCTGGCCCGCCGCCTGGCGGGCCCCCTCGCGGCTGGAAGCCTCCAGCAGGTCTCCCACCGCCTCCGCCTGGGTCAGGTCCAGCTTTCCGTTGAGAAACGCCCGCCGGGTGAACTCCCCCGGCCCGGCCTGCCGGGCCCCATGGGCGAAGAGGGCCTCCAGCCCCAGGGAGAGCACCATGGGGGAGCCGTGGCAGTGGAGCTCCGCCGTGTCCTCCCCCGTGTAGCTGGCCGGCCCCAAACTGTAGGTGCACAGCACCTGATCAATGACCGCGCCCTCCCGGTCCAGCAGGTCCCCGTAAACCAGAGTGCGGGGCGGGTGCCAGGTCAGGCCCCGCCCGCCCAGCGGCCGGAAGCAGGTCTGGACAATCCCCAGCGCATCCGGTCCCGACAGGCGCAAAATTCCGATGGCCCCCGGGGCGGCGGGAGTGGCCAGAGCCGCGATGGTATCCTGTGTCACAGGAACAGCCTCCTCAAACGGCGGGTCATGCCGCCCGCCTTGCAAAATAAAAGTTTGTCACATCTGACCAGGGAAAAAATCTTGACAAGCGCTTCCCGGCGGAAAAATGAATGGCGGTTCTTCCACAGGTTAACATAAGCCAGTGTGGAAAACTCTGTGGAAAGTGTGGAAAACCCTTGCCGCCCGGGGGAAAGCGCCAAGCCAGCCTTAAAAATTACGCCTTGGTCAAATTGAATACGGCGGTGTCAAAAGTGCATACCCCTCCGGCGCCCCGGCGGGAGGACGGAAGCGGACAGTGCAGGAGGGCCGCCATCCAGCGGGCCCTCCCTCTGCAGAGCGGGGGTTCCCCCCCCCGCCTTGGCGGGCGGCTTCCTCGCTGTGCCGCCCCTGAAGATTATCCCGGAATCCGCTTCAAAACAGCCCGCGCCGCCTGCGGCGGCGTTATGAGATCCGCTTCAGAATAGCTCGGGCGGCCTGGACGCCCGAGGCCCCCGCCTGGGCCAGGCCGCGGGTGATGCCCGCACCGTCGCCGGCGGCAAAAAGGCCGGGCAGCGCGGTCTCCAGCTCATGGGTCAGCTGGAGGCGGGCGGAGTAGAACTTGACCTCGGCGCCGTAGAGCAGAGTGTCATAGTTGGCAGTGCCGGGGGCGATTTTATCCAGCTGGTAGATCATTTCGATGATGTTGTCCAGCTGCCGCTTGGGCAGGGCCAGGGACAGGTCGCCGGGGACGGCGGCGGTGAGGGTGGGCCGCACGAAGGATTTGCTCATCCGGTGCTCATTGGTGCGCCGCCCCCCCACCAGGTCGCCGAAGCGCTGGACCAGAACCCCTCCCGCCAGCATGTTGGACAGGGAGGCCACATGCTTGCCGTAGCGGTAGGGCTCGTTAAAGGGCTTGGTGAAGCGGTTGGACACCAGCAGGGCAAAGTTGGTATTCTCGCTGCGCAGAGCGGGGTCGGCGTAGGAGTGGCCGTTCACCGTGTTGATGCCCTCCACATTTTCGGCCACCACATGGCCGTATGGGTTCATGCAGAAGGTGCGCACCTGGTCCCCGTACTGCTTGGTGCGATAGACCAGCTTGGACTCGTAGACCACATCGGTGATGTGCTCAAAGACGGAGGCGGGCAGCTCCACCCGGACCCCCACGTCCACCTGGTTGTTCAGCAGCTCCAGCCCCAGCTCTTTGCACTGGTTGGCAAACCACTCGGCCCCGGAGCGGCCGGGGGCGGCGATGAGGCAGCGGCAGGAGACCTCGCCCCCCTTGGCCAGGACCAGCCGGTAGCCTCCGTCAGCCCGCTCAATCCGGGACACCTCGGTATTGAAGCGGAACTCCAGCTTGTCGCGCAGGCCCTCGTAAATATTGGTGAGGATGCGCAGGTTGTTCTCGGTGCCCAGGTGCTTGCACCGGGCCTGAAGCAGGTGCAGGTCATAGGCCAGCGCCCGGCGCTCCAGGGCCTTGGCCTCCGGGGTGGAGGTGGAGAAGCACTGGGTCGTGGCCCCGTGGGCAACGTTGATGGAGTCCACATAGTCGATGAGCTCCATCACCTCTCCCGGCTCCATCAGATCGGTGAGCCAGCCGCCGAACTCGGTGGTGAAGTTGAACTTGCCGTCGGAAAAGGCCCCTGCCCCCCCGAAGCCGCACATCGTGTGGCAGACGGGGCAGTGGATGCACTCCTTCACCTTGCCGGCCACAATAGGACAGCTGCGGTGGTAGATGTCCTGGCCCTGGTCCAGGGCCAGGACCTTCAGGCCGGGTCTGCTGTTGGACAGCTCATAGGCGGCAAAAATGCCCGCCTCGCCGCAGCCCAGAATGACAACGTCATAATGAGAATTCATGGGAAATCTCCTCTCCTCATCATCATCTTCCTTCGGCGTTCAGGCCGCACAAAGTCAGAATATAGTATACCATACCGCCGCGGAAAACGGAACGAAAAAAGCGCAAAAAATGAAAAAATCGACCTGGATTGACCCGGGCCGGAAACGCCGTAAGGAGAAACGTGGAAAAAACCGCGTTTCCCCTCTTTTTCTGCCGCTGACGGAAGCCGCCTCATGTTAAAATTCCGCTAAAAACCCCCTTTGGAAAATGTGAATAAATCTTGACAGAAAAGCGGCTGGCCTTTACAATAGATGGTGGACAAACATGAAAAACTTGGGGGATGTTTTTCACTTGTCGCAAGGGAGCGCGGCGCCGCAGGGCGGGGTGCGCCTTGCGGCTCATTTTATGTACAGGTCCCACAGGGCCCGTTTTCCCGTGGGACGCGCCGCGGCGGTCCGCTGCGGCAGATTACAATATTATTGGAGGTGTATGTGACCACATGATATCCTATGCCATCGCGGCAGTCATCGGCGTGGTATGCGTGATAGTCGGCCTGGCCATCGGCGTCCCGGTTGGAATCCAGCGGCGGAAGCAGTCGGCCGAGCAGCAGATCGGCTCTGCCGAGGAGGAGGCCAAGCGCATCGTCAACGAGGCCTACAAGAGCGCGGAGAGCAAAAAGCGGGAGGCGCTGGTGGAGGCCAAGGAGGAGATCCTGAAGGCCCGCAACGAATACGAGCGGGAGGAGAAGGAGCGCCGGGCCGACCTGCAGAAGCAGGAGCGCCGGCTGCAGCAGAAGGAAGAGAATCTGGACCGCAAGACGGAGAACATGGAGAAGAAGGAAGAGCACCTGTCCAACCGTCTTGCCAAGCTGGAGGCCACCCAGGCGGAGGCCGAGCAGCTGAAGCGGGAACAGGTGGAGGTTCTGGAGAAAATTTCCGGCTTTACCGCCGAGGAGGCCAAGAGCTACCTGCTCCAGCAGCTGGAGGAGGACGTCACCCACGAATCGGCCATGAAGATCAAGGAGATCGAGGCCCGCTTCAAGGAGGAGGCCGACGCCAAGGCCCGGGAGATCATTTCTCTGGCTATTCAGCGGTGCGCCGCCGACCATGTGTCCGAGGCCACCGTTTCGGTGGTGCCTCTGCCCAACGACGAGATGAAGGGCCGCATCATCGGCCGGGAGGGCCGCAACATCCGCACTCTGGAAACGCTGACCGGAGTTGACCTGATCATCGACGACACGCCGGAGGCCATCACTGTCTCCTGCTTTGACCCCGTCCGCCGGGAAATCGCCCGGCTGGCCCTGGAAAAGCTGATCCTGGACGGCCGCATCCACCCCGCCCGCATCGAGGAGATGGTGGAAAAGGCCAAGCGGGAGGTGGACGCCACCATCAAGGCCGAGGGCGAGCGGGCCATTTTCGAAACCAACGTCCACGGCCTGCACCCCGAGCTGGTCAAGCTGCTGGGCCGGATGCACTACCGCACCAGCTACGGCCAGAACGTGCTCAACCACTCCATCGAGGTGTCCCACCTGGCCGGCCTTCTGGCCGCCGAGATCGGTGCCAATGTGGCCGAGGCCAAGCGAGCCGGCCTGCTCCACGACCTGGGCAAATCCATCGACCACGAGGTGGAGGGCTCCCACGTCACCATCGGCGTGGAGCTGGCCCGGAAATATAAGGAGAGCGAGAACGTCATCCACGCCATCCATGCCCACCACAACGATGTGGAGCCCCGGACGGTGGTGGCCTGCCTGGTTCAGGCAGCCGACGCCATCTCCGCCGCCCGCCCCGGCGCCCGGCGTGAAAATCTGGAGAACTATATCAAGCGGCTGGAGACGCTGGAGGAGATCACCTCCTCCTTCCCCGGTGTGGAAAAGTCCTATGCCATCCAGGCCGGCCGCGAGGTCCGCATCATGGTCAAGCCCGAGCTGGTCAGCGAGGACCAGATGGTGCTGCTGGCCCGGGAAATCGCCAAGAAGATCGAGGACGAGCTGGAGTATCCCGGCCAGATTAAGGTCCATCTGCTGCGGGAGACCAAGGCCATCGAATACGCCAAATAACACAGCATAAAGCAGGCCGTGAAACGCCTCCCCAGCGTTTCACGGCCTGCTTTTTTGAGACCGGCTCACAGCACATTCTGCTCCGCAGCACGGTTCAGCATAATTCAACAGGAAGTCGTAAGCCATAGCGCCATCTCTTTTGTTGCACAAATGGTAATCTGTTCTGTGTCTCTGTCTTTGCCGTACAAGCGCCTCCTCTGCCTTTCGCTGCAGTTTGGCGCCGCGTCCAGCATCTGACATTTTTTAACCATCTTCAATGCGCTGTTTCCGTACATACGGCAAAGGGATTCCCCTTCCCCGCCGGCACACCGCCCAGGAGGAAAACTGAAAATTTTTTCGAAAAACTCCGCACTTTTCCTTTACATTGGGGAAAAATTATGATATAGTTACCGGGCGCGAAATGCGCGCCGCCCTTCCGCTTCGTTTCGGGGCACGGCCCAGGCAGGAGCCTGGGGCTTCACCCACCCGTTACGCGGCCCATGGGCAAGACAGACGCCGTCCCGCCGCCTCAGCGCCGGCCGGGACACGACAACAGAAAGGTGGAATTTGCATGATCCGCAAGGACGAAAAGACGGCCGTGATTGAGGCCAACCGCACCCACGAGAATGACACCGGCTCCCCCGAGGTCCAGATTGCCATTCTCACCGCCCGCATCAATGAGCTGACCGAGCATCTGAAGGTTCACATTCACGACAACCACAGCCGCCGCGGGCTGTACAAGATGATCGGCAAGCGCCGCAAGCTGCTGGACTACCTGATGTCCAAGGACATCGAGCGGTACCGCGCCATCATTGCGAAACTGGGCATCCGGAAATGATTGTGTGCTTCATAGGGCAGCGCGAAAGCGTGCTGCCCTATGTTCACATATAAAACAAACCCCGGCGCCGGAGCGTGTCAGCGCTTTTTTAGCAGTTGAATATATGCCGAAGCGCGGAGCCGTCGTGAGCAGCGCGGATAGACTGGAGCGAGGGCGAGGGCCCAGGGAACGAAAGTTTCCGGGCCGAGTCCGAGTCGGAGGGCCGATTCCCCCTGTCAGGGGGAAATGGCCGAAGGCCAAAGAGGGTAGGGATAGCCGCGCGCCGCGAACAGGCGCAGCGTGATCCCGAAGCGCGGAGGATAGGCGTTTAGGTGAGATAACGACAAAGCGGATGGGCGGAGCCCAGGCGCGGCCAAAGGCCGGGCCGGGTCTGCCCGGAGCCGCCGGAGTTATCGACCCGGCCATGCGCCCAATCCGCAGCGCGACAACGTTGCTGCGGACTTCATCCCCTGCTTCGACCTATATTCAAGTGCTAAAAGGTGTTGTTCTGCTTCGGAAACAAACTTTTAAAAGGAGGACAACCCATGTCAACCATTATCAAGCACAAGCAGTTCCCCAAGTACAAGACCTGGACCATGGATCTGTGCGGCCGTCCCCTGACCATCGAGGTGGGCAAGGTGGCCGAGCTGGCCAACGCCAGCGCCATGGTGAAGTACGGCGACACCACCGTCCTGGTGGCGGTCACCGTCTCCCCCCGCCCCCGGGACGGGGTGGACTTCTTCCCCCTGTCCGTGGACTTTGAGGAGAAGCTGTACGCCGTGGGCCGCATCCCCGGCTCCTTCATGCGCCGGGAGGGCCGCCCCTCTCTGCCCGCCGTGCTGGCCAGCCGCCTCATCGACCGGCCCATGCGCCCCCTGTTCCCCTACGACTTCCGCAACGACGTGTGCATCCAGTGCACCGTCATGAGCGTGGACTATGACTGCTCCCCCGAGGTGGCCGCCATGATCGGCGCCTCCGCCTGTGTCAGCTACTCCGAGATCCCCTTCGCCGGCCCCATCGGCTGCCTGGAGGTGGGCTACTGCGACGGGCAGATCGTCTTTAACCCCACCCAGGAGCAGCGCAAGACCAGCCGCATGGATGTGACGGTGGCCGCCACCCGGGAGAAGGTGGTCATGATCGAGGCCGGGGCCGACGAGATCCCCGACGAGATCATGTACGCCGGCATTGTCAAGGCCCACGAGGAGATCCGCAAGCAGATCGACTTCATTGACCAGATTGTCCGGGAGATCGGCAAGCCCAAGATGGAGTATGACCACGCCCAGTTCAACCAGGAGCTGTTCGACAAGATTGTGGACGAGTTCATGGAGGAGGCCAAGGCCGCCATGGACACCGATGACAAGAACGTGCGGGAAGAGCGCTGGAACGCCATGATCGACCACTGGCACGAGAAGTATCTGGAGGAGTATCCGGATATGGACCAGTACCTGGAGGAGTTCACCTACAAGTTCCAG
>CAJFVL010000082.1 GCA_904420465.1 uncultured Clostridium sp. | reverse complement strand
CTGGCTTTTCGCCAGTGGCATCTATACCGTTTTGATTTTATGGTGACCCAGCGGAGATTCGAACTCCGGACACCCTGCTTAAAAGGCAGGTGCTCTGCCGACTGAGCTACTGGGTCATATTCAAAAATGGCAGGGATGGCTGGACTCGAACCAGCGAGTGAGGGAGTCAAAGTCCCTTGCCTTACCACTTGGCTACACCCCTGTATATGCTGCGACAAAGGCGCGGGCCGGAGCCGAAGCTCCGGCCCTTTCGCCTGTCAAATATGGGGTGGGTAAAGGGACTCGAACCCTCGACACCCGGAACCACAATCCGGTGCTCTAACCAACTGAGCTACACCCACCATACAGCATCCGCACAATGGCAGAGGCCGCAGCCGCTGACACAGGAGAAACCGAGCCTGCCGGCATGCGGGCCGGATGCTTCGCCCCTCAACGGGACTGGCACGCCTGAAGGGACTCGAACCCCTGGCCCACACCTGAGCTACAGGCGCATGTGGAGCGGGTGATGGGAATCGAACCCACGCGACCAGCTTGGAAGGCTGGGATTCTACCATTGAACTACACCCGCATGGACGGCGTTTTCCTTTCACGTCAGCCTTGAAATCATAGCATATCCCTCCAGTTTTGTCAATCCTTTTGCTCCCGCTTCCGAAAAATTCTTTTTATGCGGCTCCGCGGGAAAACGGCCGCGGGACATTTTCCTGTCCCGCGGCCGCACAGTCTTATGTATCCTGCTCCGGCTGTGCCTCTTCCGGTGTTTTTCGGATAAGCACCGACTGAATGCGGTGATCCTCCACCTTTTCCACCTGAATGTCCAGCCCGTTGACGTGGACCAGGGGACGGCTGCCGTCCTCTGGAATGGTGCGCAGGCAACTGAGCACCATTCCGCCCACAGTATCGTAGTCATCATCCTCGGGGATCTCCATGTCCAGAGCCTCTCCCAGATCCTCTACATTCAGTGAACCGCTGACCCGCCACAGATTGTCGCTCAGCTGCTCCAGCTCAGGAGGCTCCGCCGGATCATATTCATCATAAATATTGCCTACAATCTCTTCCAGCAGATCTTCCACCGTGATGACTCCGGCAAAGCTGCCATACTCATCCATCACCACCGCCAGATGGATTTTTTTGCGCTGCATATCCTGGAGCAGATCGCCGGCGTCCAAGCTTTCCGGAACCAGATAGGCCGGGCGCATCAACTCCTGTACCGACTTGTGCCCCTGGCCGGCCACATCCAGCAGCAGATCCCGGGCATAAAGGACGCCCACAATGTCGTTAGTGTCCTCGCCGCACACCGGGAAGCGGGACAGGCCGCTGGTCCGAATGGTCTCCAGCACCTCCTCCGGCGTCTCATCCTCCCACAACAGCACCACGTCGGCAGCCCGGGTCATCACATCCCCCACAACCTGGTCGGAAAAATCAAAGACATTGTGGAGCAGCTCTTTCTCCTCGGCGTCAATGGTGCCGTTCTCGTTGCCCTGGTCGATCATCATTCGGATTTCATCCTCGGTGACCTGCTCCTCCTCCGTATCAGTTTTCATCCGGAGCAGCCGCAGGACCCCGTTGGTGGACAGAGAGAGCAGCGCAACAACTGGCCGGGCCACGGCGGCAATGGCTGAGACAACCCGACAGGACAGCCGGGCCATTTCCATGGGTTTCTGCATGGCAATGCGCTTGGGCACCAATTCGCCGAACACCAAGGTAAAGTAGGACAGGATGATGGTTACAATAACCATGGCTATGGTATCGAGGACCGGAACCGGGATTCCGGTCAGGCCAAGCCCCTGCACAAGGTTCACCAGATACTCGGAAAAATTGTCGCCCGCAAAGGCGGCGCCCAGGAAACCGGACAGCGTAATGGCAATCTGAATGGTGGACAAGAAGCTGGAGCTGTCCTCCACCATGTGCAGCAGCCTGCGGGCCAGCTTGTCGCCCTCTTCTTCCAGCTTGCGCAGCTTATTGGGGTTCAGCGAGATTACCGCAATCTCCGTGGCCGCAAAAAACGCATTGATCAAAATAAATATGACCTGGAGCAGCAGCTGGAGCAATATGGTTGTCAAATTCGTTCCTCCTCATCTTGTCACCTGTGCTGAAAATGCGCAAAAGGCACCGTCTGTTCCGGCGGTACAGAACAGACAATGCCTCTCTATCTCATATTAACCTGTTGTAACGGGTTAGGGTCGTCTCGGTCAGAGTCCATAGGTCTGGGGAACGCTCCTTCTGCACAGGTGTTGCGCGGCAGAATGCCGCCCTTTGACAGCTACTATCATACAGGAAACCGAAGCCGCTGTCAAGTGGTACAATCTCCTCTCTTTCCAGAGAAAGCAGTCATTTCACGAAAAGCAAGCTCTATTGGACCGAATACAGGCTCTCTCTGTCATTTGGCAGCGGGGCCTTGAGGCGCCCGAAAAAGCGGCGCGCCGCTTTTTCGGGCTGTGCTGTACAAAATTTCAGGCTTGATTTCCCTCGAGATTGCCGCCCAAAATTTTATGAGACGCGCCATTTCCAGGGCCCATATCCTCGGGCATGACAGGCCCATCATATACAGACAGGCCACGCAAAGCAGCCAAAAGCACGGGCAAATCCCCCCTTTGCTTTTGGCTGCTTTCAAGTGAACGCATACTGCCCGGCAAAGCCGACGGAACTCAGGCCCATCCTGAATAGGGACTCGCTCCTTTTGACCTTCTCTGCAAAATCAGGAAAGCGCGGCGTCACAAAAAGCACAGCAGTCCACTCCGCCGATCTTTTTCACCAGCGGAGGGAGGTAGGGCTGGGTCTGTGTGATGCACCTGGGATTGGTACAGACCGGCTTTGTTCCGATCTCCACCGGCGGCAGTTTCTCCTGGCGGGGCTGAAGGGCCAGATGCTCCAGCAGCGCCATGCGGGCAAACATGCCATAACGCGCCTGCTGGAAATAGACCGCCCGGGGATCATCGTCCACATCCACCGCAATCTCATCCACCCGGGGCAGGGGGTGCATGACCAGCATGTGCTCCTTGGCCCGCTCCAGCTTGCGGCGGGTCAGAATATAGATTCCCTTGTTCCGCTCATACTCCAGGGGGTCCACAAACCGTTCCCGCTGGATGCGGGTCATATAGAGCACGTCCAGCTGCGGGATCACCGCCTCCAGTCCGGTGACCTCGGTGTAGGGCATGTGGTTTTCCTTCAAAAAGGTGCGCATATAGTCTGGAATGGCCAGCTCCCGGGGAGAGATCAGGAAAAAGCGGACCCGCTCAAACTTGGCCATGGCCTTGATCAAGGAGTGGACCGTCCGCCCGTTCTTCAGGTCGCCGCACAGGCCGATGGACAGCCCGTCCACCCCGCCCAGCAGCCGGGTCATGGTGGTCAGGTCCGCCATGGTCTGAGTTGGGTGCATGTGGCCCCCGTCCCCGGCGTTGACCACCGGCACATTGGAGTAGAGGGACGCCGCCTTGGCCGCCCCCTCCCATGGGGTGCGCATCACAATCACATCGGCATAGCCGGAGACCATTTTGATGGTGTCCTTCAGCGTCTCTCCCTTGGCTACCGAGGAGGAGTTGGGGTCGGCAAAGCCGAACACCGACCCGCCCAGCCGCAGCATGGCGGTCTGGAAGGAAAAGTTGGTGCGGGTGGAGGGCTCGTAAAACAGGCTGGCCGCCACCCGCCCCCGGCACACATCCGCCGCCTTTCCTGGGTCGTCCATGATCTGACTGGCCCGGGCATAGAGGGCGTCCCACTCCTGCCGGGGCAGGTCACCGAAATCAATCAGATGCCGCATCCGCTCCACTCCTTGTCGTTTTCTCCCGCTATCCTACCACAACCCGCCCCGTTCCGCAAGGTATCCGCGGCATTTTTACAGGTTCCACCCTTGACGCCTCTTATATAGAGGTATATAATGTCACCAGTTGGGAGGGATTTGACATGCGGGTGGACAAGGAACTATCAAAGGGCAGCCACGAACTGATCTTGCTCAAGCTGCTCTCCCGGCGGGACATGTATGGATATCAAATGATCCAGGAGATGGCCCTGCTGTCTGATCACGCGTTTTGTATGAGTCAGGGCAGCCTGTACCCATTCCTCCACACACTGGAGGACCGGGGACTGGTGCGGTCCTATCTCCGCCCCGAGGGCGGGCGGGAGCGGCGCTATTACCAGCTTACTGCCGCGGGGCGGGCCGCACTCGCGGAAAAAGAGGCCCAGTGGTCTGTTCTGGTCCAGGCCATGGGCCGCATTTTGGGAGGTGCTTCGACATGAACTGGATGGACACATATATCCGCCTGTGCCTGGCCCGGGTTCCCCACTCCGGCTTTCGCAGGCGGGCGGCCGCGGAGCTGGCCGACCACCTGGAGTTGCTGGCCGCAGACCTGAAGGCAGGCGGACTTTCCCCTCAGCAGGCCCGCGCCGCAGCGCTGGAGCGTATGGGAGATCCCCAGGTCCTGGCCCGGAATTACGAGGCGGTATGGCAGCACAGAGCGCGCTCTCCCCGGTATTCGTCCCCCCGCATTGGGCTGGGCTGTATCCTGACAGGACTGGTCTATCTGCTCACCCTGACCGCCCTGGGTGCACTGGGCGTCACATACGACGCCTCCCCAGGCATGCCGATGATAGGAAATTCCTTCCTCTCCGCGCTGGTGGGCTGCGCGCTGTTCCTGATTCCCTTTTCCTCCGGTGGAATTCTCCTGTTCCATCTTCTTCGCGGCTGTCCCCATTTGGGACGCCTGATAACAGCGGGGCTTCTGCTGGCCTGGGCCGGGGAAAAGGCGGCTGTTCTCTCTCTCAGCTCCCTGATCTATGGGCTGCCTCTGTGGGAATTGGGCGCTCTGTTTGCCCGGATCAGCGGGACAGGCGACCCCACCGCCCCCTGGTTTACTCCCGCCTATATCCTGCTCACACTGGCGGGCTGTCTGCTCCCATGTGTCCTGGCAGCCTTTGCGGCGCCCGGCCGCCGCGCCGCTTTTCAATCTGAGTAGACAAAATTTCCACACATGGACCCCCGATTTCCCGCTATCCTAAAGGACAGACTCAGCGGAAACGGGGTTTTTTATGATCTGGTTTTGGAATTTTGTCTTTTACAGCTGGCTGGGCTTCCTGCTGGAGGTTGCCTTTGCCTGCTCCACCGGAGCGCACCCAGACCGCAAATGCCTGCTGGTGCTGCCTCTCTGCCCGGTCTACGGCCTTGGCGCCTGTGCCATTCTGCTTCTTTCCAGGTGGGCGGCAGGCTTCCCCATCCTTCTCTTTCTTCTGGGCTGTGGAGCGGCCACAGCGGTGGAATATTTCACCGCATTGTTTTATGAACGGGTGCTGGGCGTCACTTTTTGGAACTACCGGGGACTGCCCGGCAGCATCCAGGGGCGGGTGTGCCTCCCCTTCTCCCTGGCCTGGGGGCTGCTGACCCTGCCTCTGGTTTGGTGGGTGCACCCCGCTATGACTCCGTGGCTGGCCGCCATTCCCACCCCAGTCTCCTGGGCGGCGGCGGTTACGGTGGGCTGCGACGTCCTTCTGTCCGCTGTCCTGCTGCGCCGCTCAAAAAACACCCGGTGCCTGCGCTGGTATGCCATCCGGGCCCAGGGCGAACAAAAATGACCGCCGGAGGCCCGGCGGTCATTTTCCTTTACTCCTCGTAGTCGTCGTACTCGGAAGCGCAGGCGGAGCGCTTCAGCTTGCCCCTGGCACAGCCGCAGGCCTCCGCCAGCTTGTCCCAATAGGCCACAGCGGCGCACACCAGCGACGCCACAGCCAGAGAGATGGCTACGATCTTCAGCACGAAACGGGCGATCTTCATAGTCCAGTCCTCCTACTGTTTTCAGCTGCCTATAGTTTACATGATACGGAGGAAAAATACAATCTTTTTTCAAAATTTAATACTCTGTTTTTCTCTTCTGCTCCGGCGGCAGGGCGGTATAGGTCTGTCCATTCTCCGGCTCCGCCCCCCTCAGGGTCATCAGCTGCTCCACCGTTACAAAGCAGTAGCCCTCCGCCAGCAGCGCATCCACAATGCGCAGGGCGGCCTCCACCGAGCTGTGGTAGATATCGTGCATCAGGATGATGTCGCCGTCCTCCACATGCTCCAGCACGGCGGCCACAATACGGTCGGTATCGCTGTCCTTCCAGTCCTCCGGGTCCACCGACCACAAAACCAGCGGGCTGTCCGCCCATTGCCTGGTTGTATCATCCACAATGCCGTAGGGGGGGCGCAGCCAGTAATCCCCCGCCCCCAGCAGCTGGGTAAGCACCGCCCGGGTCTTACCCACCTGCAGGTCAAAGTCCCGGCGGGACAGCCCGGCCACCGCGGTGTGGTCAAAGGTATGCACCCCAATCTGGTGGCCCGCGGCGGCCATCTCCCGGATCAGGTCCTCGCTGCCCTCGATGCGGTAGCCTACCAGGAAAAAGGTGGCGGGAACCTCCCGCAGGGCCAGCCCCTCCAGCAGGGGACCGGTGGTCAGGTTCCGGGGGCCGTCGTCAAAGGTAAGGGCCACCAGGGGCAGGTCCCCCGTTTCCACCTCCACCCTGGCCTCGCCCCCTGCAGCGCGCAGGCGGGTTTGCTCCTGTCCCGGCATCAGCGCCACCCCCGCCGCCAGCGCCGCCAGCAGCAGGCGTTTGGCCCATTTTTTCTCCACAAGTTCCGCCCCTTTCCCTGTCCATTCCTGGTCAGTATGCACGGGCGGTCCAGCTTTATTTCACGCCAGGTTCTGTCAATTTTTCCCGATATTCCGGTACCGCTTCACCAGCCCGGAATAGCCCGGCTCCTCCCGGAGAAATCCGCACTCCGGGTCCCGCTCCACACTGTCCAGGATGGGCGCGATCAGGGCCGACTGGGCCTCCCCCACCGCGTCCTTAGTGGGCAGGTGGGGGTAGAGGGGGGAGGCGGCCAGGTCCCAGGGCACCGTCAGGCTGCGGAGCAGCCGTTCCAGCAGCTCCAGAGCTTTGGGCCCGTCCCGGTCCGCCGCCGCCAGCTGGAAGGGGACGGAGAGCACCGCATAGTCGGACAAATCAAAGACCTCCCCGGAGCGGACGGCGGCGTCGGCCAGGATGCTGGCCCGCTCCCGGTCTCCCTCCTCCAGGGCCCAGTCGATCATGGACAGCAAGGTGGTCTGGAGACTGTGGGCCTGGTTAAAGAGCTCCTGCTCCAGAAGGACCCAGGCCTCCTCCCGCCGTCCCTGGGCCCAGCGCAGACGGGCGGTGAGCTCCCGCTTCTCCCGGTGGGTGTCGGACAGCCGGCCCAGCAGCTCCTCCGCCCGGTCCAGCATGCCCTGATTGATGCAGCGGGAGGCCAGGGTGTAGGTGGACCACTCCCGCACCTGGGGGTCGGCGCTGCGGACGCACCGCTCATAAAGGGCGGTGACCTCCGCCTCCTGTTCCTGCCGCTCCGGGCTGTCCTCCTCCGGTTGGAGAGCCAGGATGCCCGCCAGCATCCCCGCCGCGTTGTAGGCCAGCAAATCGCTGTTGGGGTACTCCCGCAGCTTGTCCCGGGCCAGGGCAAAGGCGGCGGCGCAGCCTTCCGCCTGCCCAACCTCATACAGCCGGTTTAAAAGCTGGCCGATCTCTTCCTCCGTCAGGTCCTCCTGAAAGGACAGCAGGGTGTTCAGGTCCACCCCCAGGGTCCGGGCCAGGGCGGGCAGCAGGGTGATGTCCGGATAGTTCAGTGCCTTTTCCCACTTGTTTACTGCCGGGGCGGACACCCCCAGCCTCTGTGCCAGCTGCTCCTGGGTCATCCCCAGGGCCTGCCGCCGGGTGCGGATCACCTCGTTGAGCTTCATGGCGCTCCCTCCTTCTCTCTGCCCCTATCCTAGCAGAGTCTGCTTCATTTCACAACGGAGCCGTCGGAACAGGAAGGGGATCGGAATTTAACCTGCGGTTAAAAAATTCCCGGCCATTCGGCCGGGAATTGGGATGTATGGGGAATTTCAGGGATTGGACACAACCTCCACGGTGTAGCCCAGGTCGATGAGCCCCTGAACGACGCCGGTGTCACCCACCATGTGCCCGGCACCCACCACCATCAGTCCGGTGTGGGAGCCCTCCTGGCTGAGGTAGTCGGCGGCGTACTGAATCATGCCCGGGTCCCGATCGGTGAAGAGCTTGCTGTTCAGCTCGTCATCGCTCTCCAGGATGGCTTCTTTGTCATAAATCTTCTCAAAGCCGGCCACGTCCCGGTTCTTCCAGGTCTCCATCATGGCGCTGATCTGGTCGATCTGAGCCTGGAGGGCCTCCTGGGTGGCGGGCTCCAGGGCCTCCTCCCCCAGCACGGACACCAGAGCGTCCCGGGTCTCCTGGTCCACGGTGTTCACGTCCACGGCCATCAGCAGGCCGCTGGCCAGATAGGTCTCCTGGTACTCGGGGGACAGGCCGTCAAAGATGCCGCCCTGGAAGGCGTAGGTCTCCACCGCGCCGATGGGGATGCCGGCGTTGGCCGCCTTGGCGTTGACGTACAGGTCCACCGCCATGGCGTTGGAGCTGGTGGTCTCGTCCACAGTGGCCAGGGACTGGAAGGAGGTGGCCAGGGCCCAGGCCTTGTACTGGGAGACCGCCGCCTCGTCCATCCCCAGCTGGGCGGCCACCTTCACCGTGGCCTGGTACAGCTCCGGGGAGACGTGGTCGGCCAGGGTTGTGCCGTCCGAATACACCTGCATGGCTGCAAACTCCGCAATCTGGGCCTGGTCGTTAAAGTCCAGCTCAAAGGTCACCTGATCCGCATTCAGGATGATGTCCCGCAGCTGCCTGTGGAAGGGATAGGTGTTGTTCACGTCGGTGTGGATGCTCCCCAGCAGGTACAGGGTATTGCCAGCCCCATTGGTGGCCTTCCACAGCAGGCCCAGAGAGCCGGCGTTCTGCTGGTCGTACAGATTCAGAATCAGGCTGTTGGCCATGGTGGCGGCCTCCAGCAGAGTACAGGGGCGGTCCAGATTCAGCCCGGTGCCGTCCCCGGCCAGGGCGCCCACGGCGGTCATGAAGGCCTCCGGGCCCTCCTCCACGCCGGGGAAGGCATAGGCGGCCGCCTCCTGGTACAGGGCGTTGACCACGCCGCCCCGGGTGGTGTCAATGACCAGCCCCTCCTGGGCGGCGGGACGCTGCTCCACCTCCAGCAGAGCCAGCTTGTCGGCCACCACCTGGGTCATGGTGTCCAGTTGCTCACTGGTAAGCGCCTGGCTGTGGCTGGTGTAGATCTCGTCCCCGAACAGCCCCAGGGAGTAGCCGTCGGCCAGCATGCCGTAGGACCAGACGGGCAGGGGAACCGCCTCCTGAGCGGCGGGCTCTGCCGCCAGGACGGTCTGGGTGCCGCCCAGCATACCCAGGGCCAGCAGAAGGGTCAATAATCTTTTTTTCAACAGGATCATCCTTTCTTTTCCGGTCGGCAGCGCCCGGACTTCACTCCGGAGTCCGGAACGCCGGCCGTTTCTCACTGTGCCTGCCAAGTATAGCAGATATTCCGCCGCCTGTCTACTATTTGAATATTTTTCTCTACCAACTGTACACCATATTTCGGTACACTATCAGTGTGAGGTGAGATAACATGGTGGATATCGGCGGACAGATCAAAGCTCTGCGCAACGAGCGGCATTTGACCCAGGCCCAGCTGGCCCAGCGCCTTGGCGTGACCAAGTCCTCCGTCTCGGCTTATGAGAATGGAAGCCGCCTGCCCTCCTACGACGTGCTGCTTCAGCTCTCCCGGGTCTTTCAGGTCAGCGCCGACGTCCTTCTCACCGGGGCCGACCGCTCCGCCGTACTGGTGGACGCCTCCGGCCTGACCCCGGAGCAGCTGTCCGCCATCCGGGGCTGTATTCAAATGTACCGCACCTTCAATGCGGTGCGGGACTCGCTTCCGCAGGAAACGCAGCGGCAGCTGGATGGATGGATTCAAAGCGGATATCCGCCCCAAAAATCGGAATAAACAGCAGGGAGGCCGGACGAGCCTCCCTGCTGTTTTGATTCCTCGCTTACTTCTGCGGCGGCTTGCCGGGAGAGACAGCCTTGGGGTCCTCGGTATCAAAGACAGACTTGGCCGCGGCGGCCAGTCCGGCCAGCCCCTGGATCTCGCTGGGCACAATAATCTTGGTGGCTTTGCCGTTGGCGGCGGCCTGGAATGCCTCCAGAGCCTTGATCTTGATGACGCCATCGCCGGGGTCGGCTTCGTTGATGAGCTTGATGGCGTCGGCGGTGGCCTGCTGCACCTTTAAAATCGCTTCGGCCTCGGCCTCCGCTTCCAGAATCTTGGCCTGCTTGGCGCCCTCGGCCTGGAGAATGGCCGCCTGCTTGGCCGCGTCCGCCCGCAGGATGGCGGACTGCTTCTCGCCCTCGGCCACCAGGATCTGGGACTGCTTCTGGCCTTCGGCCTGCAGGATAGCCTCCCGGCGCTCCCGCTCGGCCCGCATCTGCTTCTCCATGGACTCCTGAATGTCCCGGGGAGGCATGATGTTCTTCAGCTCCACCCGGTTGACCTTGATGCCC
>CAJFVL010000081.1 GCA_904420465.1 uncultured Clostridium sp. | reverse complement strand
GGGGCCGGGGGAACGTGGCTCCTGAAAGACCAAGGCGTAAGCCGCAGGTCTTTCCCAAAAGCCACGTCACCCGGCGATTCTTTGGTTTCTTTCTGATCGATCAGAAAGAAACTCGCCGCTGCAGCGGCGAAACCTCTGTTTTGTTTTAGGAGATGTTCCGCCTGCGGGCGGGCTACTTTCCAGAGAAGGAAAGTAGCCAAAGTTCTCCGGGCCTGCGGGCCCGGACCCAGGAGAGCGTTTCTGCGGCGCTGGCGATTGCGGCCGGCGCGGAGCCCTCATGAACAGTGTCTAATCGTTATCACTGCCGTTCTCCTCAATGACCTTTTTAGGTGCTTCTAGCAAGATAAGATGCGCCTAAGTAGTGCAGTATACACCGTAGGCGGTGAGCAGAAACATGCGCCGAAAGGGGTCACATTGACCAGCCGAGAATCTTCCGATAAGATTGTAGGGGCGGCCCTATGGGGCCCCACAGCGTAAAAATTCCCCATGAACCCAAACAGAAACCAGGTGTAAATGATGAGCAAACCAACAGTATTCATCGACGGCCAGGAGGGCACCACCGGCCTTCAGATTTACGAGCGGCTGGGCAGCCGCCAGGACATCGACCTGCTGCGCATCAGCGAGGACAAGCGGAAGGACCCGGCCGAGCGGAAGAAATTCCTCAACTCCGCCGACCTGGTCTTTCTCTGCCTGCCCGACGCCGCCGCGCGGGAGGCGGTCTCCCTCATTGACAACAGCCGCACCCGGGTGATCGACTGCTCCACCGCCCACCGCACGGCGGAGGGCTGGGTATATGGCTTTCCCGAGCTGCTTCCCGGACAGCGGGAGCGCGTCCGGTATGCCTCCCGGCTGGCCAACCCCGGCTGCCATGCCACCGGCTTTCTCTCCTCTGCGGCCCCCCTGGTGGAGATGGGTGTGCTGCCCCGGGACTGCCCCCTGACCTGCTTCTCCCTCACCGGCTACTCCGGGGGCGGGAAGAAGATGATTGCCGAGTATGAGGACCTCAACCGGGACCCCCTGCTCAAGTCCCCCAGCATCTATGCCACCGGGCTGAAGCACAAGCACCTGCCCGAGATGCAGAAGCTGGCCGGGCTGGACCAGCCCCCGGTGTTCGCCCCCATTCTGGGGGATATTTACAAGGGGATGGCCACCGCCATCCTGCTCCAGAACCGCCTGCTCACCGGCACCCCCACCGCCCAGGACATCCGGGATATGCTGGCCGCCTACTATGAGGGGCAGGTTATGGTGCAGGTGGCTCCCTTCGGCGGAGAGACGCCCCGGCTGGCAGCCGGAGCCCTGGCAGGGAAGGATACCCTGCGTCTGGTGGTCTCCGGCCACGAGGAGCAGACCATGATCACCGCCCTCTTTGACAACCTGGGCAAGGGGGCCTCCGGTGCGGCGGTGCAGAACATGAATATCATGCTGAATTTCGAGGAGACAGAAGGTCTGAACCTTTAAACAAAGAAAAAAATCGGGACGTCAACCCATCAACGGGCGGCCGCAGGCCGCCCCTACAAAATATGAGGTGAGCACCATGTTAAAGGAAATTTCCGGCGGCGTATGCGCCGCCAAGGGCTTCCAGGCCGCAGGGATACACTGCGGGGTCAAGGCGGGCAGCAGCCCGGACAAGAACGATCTGGCCCTGATTTTATCGGAGAAGGAGTGCGCCGCCGCCGCAGTCTATACCCTGAACCGGGTGAAGGCCGCCCCCATCTACGTCACCATGGACCACCTGGAGGACGGCGTGGCCTGGGGGATTGTGGCCAACAGCGGCAACGCCAACGCCTGCTGTCCCATGAGCCACGAGAACGCCGAGGCCATGTGCGCCGCCGCCGCCCAGGCCACCGGCCGGGAGGCTGAGGACTTTGTGGTGGCCTCCACCGGCGTCATCGGCCAGACCATCAATATTCAGGCCATCGAAACGGGGCTGCCCCAGGCGGCGGCCTCCCTGTCCGCCGGCGGCTCAGACGCCGCCGCCCGGGCCATCATGACCACCGACACCGTGAAGAAGGAGATCGCCGTCTCCTTCCAGCTGGACGGCAGGGAGGTCCGTCTGGGAGCCATTGCCAAGGGCTCGGGCATGATCCACCCCAATATGGGCACCATGCTGGCCTTCATTACCACCGACTGCGCCATCACCCACGAGATGCTTTCCGAGGCCCTCCACGACGTGGTCTCCCGTACCTTCAACCGGGTGACGGTGGACGGGGACACCTCCACCAACGACATGTGCGTGGTGCTGGCCAACGGCATGGCGGGCAACCCCCAGATCGAGTGGAAGGACGAGAGCTACGAGGCCTTCCGGGCCGCCCTGTTCCACCTGTGCCGCTGTCTGGCCCGGGCCATCGCCGGGGACGGCGAGGGGGCCAGCCGGCTGGTCACCTGCCGTATGTCCGGTGCCCGCAGCGAGGAGAGCGCCGAGCGCCTGGCCAAGGCGGTGGTGGGCTCCTCCCTGGTGAAGGCGGCCATGTTCGGCGCCGACGCCAACTGGGGCCGGGTGCTGTGCGCCATGGGCTACTCCAAGGCCCCCTTCCGCCCCGAGCATGTGGATATCTCCTTCCAGTCCTGCGCCGGTGAGATCCCGGTGTGCCGCCAGGGGGACGGCCTGGAGTTTGACGAGGACAAGGCCAAGGAGATCCTGTCCCAGAAGGAGGTCATCATCACCGTGGACCTCCACGAGGGGGACGAGTGTGCCGAGTGCTGGGGCTGCGACCTGACTTATGACTATGTGAAGATCAACGGGGATTACCGCACCTGACCAGATAGGAGATATGAGATAGGAGATAGAAGATATCGCGTCCGGCGGAGCCGGACCGATCAAGACCGGCCGCTTTGCGGCCGCCATAACTCCTATCTCCTATCTTCTCACTCCTATCTCATGACCAAGCGGGAGGGAATCGAAATGTCTTACAACGAGGTGGACCGCGCCCAGGTGCTGGCTGAGGCGCTGCCCTACATCCAGAAATTTTACGGCAAGACCATTGTGGTGAAATACGGCGGCAACGCCATGATCTCCGACGACCTGCGCCATGCCGTCATCTCCGACATCATCCTGCTGTCCCTGGTGGGCATCCGGGTGGTGGTGGTCCACGGGGGAGGCCCCGAGATCAGCGAGATGCTGAAAAAGGTGGGCAAGGAGTCCCGCTTTGTGGACGGCCTGCGCTACACTGACGGGGAGACCATGGACATCGTCCAGCAGGTGCTGTGCGGCCGGGTGAACAAGAACCTGGTGGCCACCCTGAACCGGCTGGGGGGGCGGGCCCTGGGGCTGTGCGGCCTGGACGGCGGTCTGCTCCAGGCCAGAAAGCTGGGGGAGCAGTACGGCCAGGTGGGAGAGATCACCCATGTGGACCCCAGGCCGGTGATGGACGCCCTGGACGGGGGCTATATCCCGGTAGTGTCCACCGTGGCCCAGGGGGAGGACGCGGAGGTCTCTTACAACATCAACGCCGACACGGCGGCCGCCAAGCTGGCGGTGGCCCTGAAGGCGGAGAAGCTGATCCTTCTCACCGACGTGCGGGGGCTGCTTCGGGACCCCAGGGATGAGTCCACCCTGATCCCCGAGCTGCAGCTCTCCTCCGTCCCCGCCCTGGTGCGGGAGGGGGTCATCTCCGGCGGCATGATCCCCAAGGTGGACTGCTGCGTGGAGTCGGTGCGTTCCGGCGTCAAATCAGCCGTCATTCTGGACGGACGGGTGCCCCACTCCCTGCTCATCGAGCTGCTGTCCGACGCCGGCGTGGGCACCATGCTGACCAACTAAACGGAGTGCACACAGCACCCCGCATCATAGAAAGAGAGGGTGTCTCTATGACCTTTGAAGAGATTCAGTCGCTGGATCAACAGTATGTGATGCAGTCCTACGGCCGCTTCCCTGTGGCCATTGACCACGGAAAGGGAGCCACCCTGTGGGATGTGGCGGGGAAGGAGTACATCGACTTCACCTCAGGCATCGGGGTGTGTTCCCTCGGCTATGGGAACGAGGCGTGGGTGGCCGCCATCACCGCCCAGGCCTCCAGGCTGGGCCACATCTCCAACCTGTTCTACACCGAGCCCTATGTCCTGCTGGCAAAGGAGCTGTGCACCCGGTCGGGGATGTCCAACGTCTTTTTCGCCAACGCCGGCGGAGAGAGCAACGAGGGCATGATCAAGCTGGCCCGGAAATACTCCTTTGACAAATATGGCAAGGGCCGGGGGACGATCCTCACTCTGCGCAATTCTTTCCACGGCCGGACCATCACCACTCTGGCCGCCACCGGCCAGGAGGTGTTCCACAACTACTTTTTCCCCTTCACCGAGGGCTTCCGCTACGCCGACGCCAACGACCTGGACAGTGTGGAGGCGGTGGCCGGCCATGACGTGTGCGCCGTCATGATGGAGCTGATCCAGGGAGAGGGGGGCGTGCTGCCTCTGGACAGGGAGTTTGTCCGCAAGGTGGCCGACCTGTGCGCCAAGCGGGACTGGCTGTTCCTCATCGACGAGGTCCAGACCGGTGTGGGCCGCACCGGCTCCCTCTTCGCCTTCCAGCAGTATGGCATCCAGCCTGACGCGGTGTCCTTTGCCAAGGGGATCGCCGGCGGCCTGCCCTTCGGCGGGGTCATGGCCAATGAAAAGTGCCGGAATGTCTTTACCCCCGGCACCCACGCCACCACCTTCGGCGGAAACCCGGTGGGAGCCGCCGCCGCCCTCCAGGTCCTCAGGACCATGGACGGCCCCTTCCTGGAGCAGGTGAAGGAGAAGGGGGAGTACCTCCGCTCCGGCATCGAGGGCCTGGGACTGGACTGCCTGGGGGCGACCCGGGGCATGGGCCTGATGATCGGCGTCGAGGTCAAAGGCGAAAGGACCAACAAGGAGCTGGCCGCCAAACTCATCGAGAACGGCCTGCTGTGCCTCACCGCCGGCCCCGGCCTGCGGCTGCTGCCCCCCTTGGTTATCACCCGGGAGGAGATGGACAAGGGGCTGGCCATCATGAAAGCTGCGCTTTCCTGACAGATAGGAGATATGAGATAGAAGATAGGAGTTTACCCGCCTATATCTTCTATCTCCTATCTCCTCACTCCTATCTCAAAACAGAGGAGAATGAACTGTGAAAAAAGACCTGTTAAAGCTGCTGGACCTGACGCCGGAGGATATCGTGAAGATCCTCAACACGGCGGACCAGATGAAATACGACCTGAAGCACGGTATTCCCCACGACCATCTGCGGGGCAAGACGCTGGCCATGATCTTTGAAAAGAACTCCACCCGCACCCGGGTGTCCTTCGAGACGGGGATGTTCCAGCTGGGAGGACATGCCCTCTTCCTGTCGGGCAAGGAGAGCCAGATCGGCCGGGGCGAGCCGGTGGAGGACACCGCACGGGTGCTCTCCCGGTACTGTGACGGCATCATGATCCGCACCTTTGCCCAGGAGGAGGTGGAGGAGCTGGCCCGCCGCGCTGACATCCCGGTCATCAACGGCCTCACCGACTTCTGCCACCCCTGTCAGGTGCTGGCCGATCTGATGACCGTCCGGGAGCACAAGGCGGTGCTGGAGGGGCTGAAGCTGTGCTACATCGGGGACGGGAACAATATGGCCAACTCCCTGATCGTGGGCGGCCTGAAGTGCGGCATGGAGGTGTCGGTGGCCTGTCCCGAGGGCTATGACCCCGATCCCCGGGTGCTGGAGTTCGCCGGCAGCAGTCCCGACTACAAGTTCTCCCTGGTGCGCACGCCCCGGGAGGCCGCCGTGGACGCCGATGTCATCTTCACCGATGTGTGGGCCTCCATGGGCCAGGAGGAGGAGCGGGCTGTCCGAGCCAAGGCCTTTGCCGGCTATCAGGTCAACAGCGAGCTAATGGCCCTGGCCCACCCCGACTGCATGGTGCAGCACTGCCTGCCCGCCCACCGGGGAGAGGAGATCACCGCGGAGGTCTTTGAAGCCCACGCCCGGGAGATCTTTGACGAGGCGGAGAACCGCCTCCACGCCCAGAAGGCGGTCATGTACCTGCTGATGAGCGGAGAGCAGGCTGGATAAAGCGGCAGATATGCCCCGACGGACCAGCGGCCCCGGTATTTCACCGGGGCCGCTGGCAGCTTGTCGAAAAAGCCCTCCCGCAGGGAGTTCCTGCGGCCGCAGCCGCAGGAATAAAATATAATCCGTCATTTCCGGCGGCGTGTACGTCGGAAATGACACCTCTCACGAAAGACAGTCCGACTTTTTCGCAAGAAATCGAGGACTGTCTTTCGTGCAGTCCTTCTCGAAAAAGTGGCTTTGCCACTTTTTCGACAGTCTCCAGCG
The DNA here is from genome assembly GCA_904420465.1 of uncultured Clostridium sp. Lineage (GTDB taxonomy): Bacteria > Bacillota > Clostridia > Oscillospirales > Oscillospiraceae > Lawsonibacter. The sequence continues at coordinate 3,714 of CAJFVL010000081.1, read as the reverse complement.
GCCCCGGTATTTCACCGGGGCCGCTGGTTTTTGTGTCTCGCAAGTATGGAACGCGGTCCGCGTAAAGGGAAGGGCGGGGAGAATAGAAGCTGCCAACGGGGCAGGGCACGCATCCTGCGCGCCCTGCCCCGTTGGCAGGCATCTCTCAAACGGGCGGATGGCCCTGGGAAAGGGACTGAATGGCGGCCTTGGCTGCCATCTGCTCCGCCTCCTTTTTACTGTGTCCCTGGCCGGCGCCGACGCGGGAGCCGTTCAGGTCCACCTCCACAAAGAAGCGCTTGTCGTGATCGGGCCCCTCCTCGCCGGTGAGGCGGTACTGAAGCACCTGGCCGTTTTCCCGCTGGACCAGCTCCTGCAGGGCGGTCTTGTAATCCCGGGAGGAGGTCAGCCCCTCCAGCTCCCGGCTGAGAATCAGCCGCTGGACAATTTTCCGCGCCGAGCCGATGCCCCCGTCCAGATAGACGGCGGCCAGCACGGCCTCCACCGCGTCGGCCTGGATGGAAGGGCGGCTGCGGCCTCCGCCGGCCTCCTCCCCCTTGCCCAGGTGGAGGTATGCCCCCAGATCCAGGGCATGGGCCGCCTGGACCAGGCTCTCCTCGCACACCAGGGCGGCCCGGGTGCGGGTCAGCTCCCCTTCCGGCAGATCGGGGTGGTTGCGGAAGAGGTGGTCGGCCACCACCATCCCCAGAATGGAGTCCCCCAAAAATTCCAGCCGCTCGTTGCTCTGCAGCCTCCCCCGGCTCTCGTTGGCGCAGGAGCTGTGGGTCAGGGCGTTCTCCAGCAGGGTCCGGTCATGAAAGGTGTAGTCAAGTTTTTCCTCCAAGGTTTTCATGGTACGCTCCTTTTCAGCAGGACGGCGCTCCTTGTAAAGAAAGCGCCGCCCTGTGTCAGTCGATTTTTGCCTGCAGGAAGCGGACCAGGTCGCCCACGGTGGAGATGGAGGAGGCCTCCTCCTCGCCCAGCTCGTCAATGCCGAATTCCTCCTCCAGGGCCATGGAGAGATCCACGATGTCCACCGAATCGGCGTTCAGATCGTCGGCAAAGGAGGTGTCCATGGTGATGGAGTCCGGGTCCACGTTGAATTGCTCGGCGATCAGTGCACACAATTTCTCAAAGATCATAGCTCGTTGCTCCTTTGCTGTGCCCCTGGCACATATTCTTTCCTTACTATAACAGAAACTATTGGCCTGTCAATAGGCTTTTTCCAATTTGTGTGGTTTGACGGGCGGATGTAAAAAGAACGCCGGCCGGGCAAAAAGAGCTATTGACAAGGGGGGCGGAAATCATTACGCTAAAAGGGACATGGGCTGCGGCCAAAAGACGGCCGCCTAGATAATAGAGAGGGATGGTTTCGTATGAAAAAGCGAGTTGGAATTTTAACCTCGGGCGGGGACTGCCCGGGTCTGAACGCCACCCTGCGGGGGGTGGCCAAGGCGCTGTACCAGCGGATGGGAGAGGATGTGGAGATCATCGGCATCTCCAACGGCTACTCCGGGCTGATTAACGGGGACTGGCGGGTGATGCAGCCCGGTGAGTTCTCCGGCATCCTCACCGTGGGGGGGACCATCCTGGGCACCAAGCGCACCCCCTTCAAGCTGATGCGGGTGGTGGGGGAGGACCATGTGGATAAGGTGGCCGCCATGAAGAAGAACTATGCGGAGATGAAGCTGGACTGCCTGCTGTGTCTGGGGGGCAACGGCACCCACAAGACAGCCAACCTGCTCTCGGAGGAGGGGCTGAACATCATCGGCCTGCCCAAGACCATCGACAACGATATCTTCGGCACCGACGTCACCTTTGGCTTTCACTCCGCCATGGAGATCGCCACCGAGGCCATCGACCGGGTCCACACCACCGCCGGCAGCCACAGCCGCTGCATGGTGGTGGAGCTGATGGGCAATAAGGCGGGCTGGCTCACCCTCTATGCCGGCATTGCGGGGGGAGCGGATATCATCCTGATCCCCGAGCTGCCCTATACCATCGACAACGTGTGCGCCGCCATCGAAAAGCGGGCCGCCCAGGGCAAGCACTTCTCCATCCTGGCGGTGGCCGAGGGGGCCCTGGACGCCGAGGAGTCTCGGATGAAGCGGAAGGAGCGCATGGCCAAGCGGGCGGAGAAGGGCTATACCACCGCCACCAACCGCATCGCCAAAGATATCGAGAAGCTCACCGGCATCGAGACCCGCATCTGCGTCCCCGGCCACATGCAGCGGGGGGGCAGTCCCTGCCCATACGACCGGGTGCTGGCCACTCAGTTCGGCTCCTACGCCGCCAAGATGGTGGAGGACGAAAATTATGGCATCACCGTGGCCATGAAGAACAACCATGTGGGAGAGAACAAGCTGAAGGACGTGGCCGGCAAGAGCCGGCTGGTGCCGGAGAGCCACGGCATGCTGGAGGTGGCCCGCCGGATGGGCATCTCCATGGGATAAGTGCGGAAATCAAGTGAAGCGAAGAGCACCCGGGACCGGAAACGGTCCCGGGCGCATATTTTATTGCTCGGGAGCGCGGAGCATAAGGAAAAAGACGGCCAGCAGAGGCAGGCAGGCCAGCAGAGCAGACCGCTGCGCCAGCAGGGGGGAGGCCAGGCCGCTGGACACAGCGCCCAGAATAAAGCAGGCGATCAGGCCAAAGTAGACCAGAAGCCTGGGAAGCGATTCCGGATTCCGGGCGGAGAGCCAGTGGAACAAATGCTCCGAGCCGCTGCGCAGGTTGCCGGTGCACATGGTGGTGACGCAGCCGTATCCCCGGATGTTGCGGAAGGACTCCACCTGGAGGGCGCTGGTGAAGGAGAGAATGATATTGGCCAGGGAATCCATCCCCCCCGGCGGCAGAAAGGAGACGAGGACAACAGCCCCGCATTCCGCCAGCAGCAGCGGGAGGCGCCAGTGCATCCGGGCCAGCCCGCGCTCTCCGTCAAAACGGCGGCGGACCCATTCGGCGGCCAGAATGCCCAAGGTGAAGGCCAGCACGGGCAGCAGGTAATGGAGGGCCCCTTCCCAGTCCCGGCGGGCCAGGTGAATGCCCAGCAGGACGATATTCCCCGTCTCCGCCGTGGCAAAGACCTCGCCCCGGTTGAGATAGCTGTATGCGTCCAGCATCCCGCCGGCCAGGGCAAGCAGGAACCCCACCGGGATGGATTCTGACATTTGAGGGCGCGCAGCGCGCATGTGATTTCCTCCTTGTCCCAGCATGAAGTCAGGGCGCCGCGTCTGCGGCGCCCTGACAAGATCTGTGGAAGGTGCTGGATATTACTCCTCCGCCTTGGGGCCGGCGGCCACCAGGGCCTTGCCGGCGTCGTTGGTGGCGTACTTGGCGAAGTTCTTCACGAAGCGGGAGGCCAGGTCCTTGGCCTTGGTGTCCCACTCGCTGGGGTCGCCATAGGTGTTGCGGGGGTCCAGAATGTTGGAGTCCACGCCGGGCAGGGCGGTGGGCACCTCGAAGTTGAAGTAGGGGATGGTCTTGGTCTCGGCCTTCAGGATGGAGCCGTCCAGGATGGCGTCAATGATACCGCGGGTGTCCTTGATGGAGATGCGCTTGCCGGTGCCGTTCCAGCCGGTGTTGACCAGATAGGCCTTGGCGCCCGACTTCTCCATCTTCTTTACCAGCTCCTCGCCGTACTTGGTGGGGTGCAGCTCCAGGAAGGCCTGGCCGAAGCAGGCGGAGAAGGTGGGGGTGGGCTCGGTGATGCCCCGCTCGGTGCCGGCCAGCTTG
>CAJFVL010000080.1 GCA_904420465.1 uncultured Clostridium sp. | reverse complement strand
TCGGTTTCTGATTTTTTTCGGCCGCGGCCGGGGGGCCAGGCCACTTTATTCTTAATTATAGGGCCAGCGGCTTGGGAAAACAATATGCTAGCTGCATCGTATTCTGTTTTCCGGAGCCGGGCGGCATGGAAACTGAGGATTGACACGTTCTCCCCCCTTCACTATAATTAAGAATTGCCCCGTTTCCTGTTTCGGAGCGGGTTATTTTTATTTTGAAAGGGGTTCTCCCAAATGAACGACCAGCGTGTTTACAACTTCTCCGCCGGCCCGTCTGTGCTCCCCCTGTCCGTTCTGGAGCGCGCCGGGTCCGAAATCACCAATTACCGGGGCTCCGGTATGTCTGTGATGGAGATGAGTCACCGCTCCAAGGTCTTTCTTCAGATCTTTGAGGAGACCCAGGCCAAGCTGCGCCGCATCCTGAACGTGCCGGAGGGGTACAAGATCCTCTTCCTCCAGACCGGAGCCTCCGGCCAGTTCTCCATGATCCCCCTGAACCTGATCGGAAAGACCGGAAAGGCGGACTACGCCGTCACCGGCAACTTCTCCGAGCTGGCTTATAAAGAGGCGAAGAAGTACGGCCAGATCCATGTGGCCGCCTCCTCCGCCGACCGTGACCACAGCTATATCCCCGCCCAGGACCAGCTGGAGCTGGACCCGGATGCCAGCTATTTCTATTACTGCTCCAACAATACCGTCTACGGCACCGAATGGGGCTATGTCCCCGAGACAGGCGGGGTCCCCCTGGTGTGCGACATGTCCTCCGACATTCTGTCCATGCCGGTGGATGTATCGAAGTACGGCATCCTCTACGCCGGCGCCCAGAAGAACATGGCCCCTGCCGGTCTGACGGTGGTGGTCATCCGGGAGGACCTGGCGGGCCATGAGCTGCCCGATACCCCGCTTATCATGAACTATAAGACCATGATCGACAAGGACTCCATGTACAACACCCCGCCCTGCTGGTGCATCTACATCCTGGGACTGGTGCTGGACTGGGTGGACGAGCAGGGCGGCCTGGAGGGGATGGAGAGGCTGAAAAGCCTGCGCTCCTCCATGCTGTATGAGACACTGGACAGCTCCCGGCTGTTCCGCTGCCATGCGGAGAAGGGCTCCCGCTCCGGCATGAACGTCACCTTCCGCACCGCCAGCGAGGAGCTGGACGCCAAGTTTGTCGCCGAGGCCGCCCAGGCCGGGTTTGTCAACCTGAAGGGCCACCGCAAAGTGGGCGGCATGCGGGCCAGCATCTATAACGCCATGCCGGTAAAGGGCGTGGAGAAGCTGTGCGACTTTATCCGCGCTTTCGACAGGGCCAATTAAGGCCCGCAGGCCGGCCACAATCAATTTCCCTTGCGCAGCAAGGGAAATTGCCGCAGGCGGAATTCATTTCCGCCGAGGATTCAAATCCTTGGGGCCCCATGGGATGCCCCCGTGCGTCCCATGGGAGGGGCGGCATGCGGGCCAGTATCTATAACGCCATGCCGGTAGAGGGCGTGGAGAAGCTGTGCGATTTTATCAAACGTTTCGACCGGGAGAACTGAGGGCCACAGGATGCTGCTGTCCACCGCCCAGGCAGTATGCTGCAGCAGCCAGGCGCGCTGTAAACAGGTGGAAGCACCTGCTTTCTGGTCATTGAGCCGAGCGGCAGCGAGTAAGGATAGAGCGCCTTCCAGCGGGCACCCGCGCCGGCCGCAGGCGGCGAAATATCCCTCTGCCCACATACGAAACATCTTTTAAACCAAAACAGAACCGAGGTTTTTTCTATGTACCGCATCAAAACGCTGAACAAAATTTCCCAGGCCGGACTCTCCCTGCTGGACCAGAGCCGCTTCCAGGTGGGCGGAGACGTGGAAAACGAGGACGGTATTCTGGTCCGCTCCGCCCCCATGGCGGACTATGTGTTCCCCGACGCCCTGCGGGCCATCGCCCGGGCCGGAGCCGGCACCAACAACATCCCCATTGACCGCTGCTCGGAGCACGGCATCGTGGTGTTCAACACCCCCGGCGCCAACTCCAACGCGGTGAAGGAACTGGTGATCGCCGCCCTGCTCATCGCCTCCCGGGATATCATCGGCGGGGTGGAATGGGTGCAGGAGCAGGTCCACACCCCCAAGGTAGACCTGGCCGCCGCGGTGGAAAAGGGCAAATCCGCCTTCGTGGGCCCCGAGCTCTACCGCAAGACGCTGGGTGTCATCGGCCTGGGTGCCATCGGAGCCCTGGTGTGCAACATCGCTCTGGACCTGGGGATGGACGTATACGGCTATGACCCCTTCCTGTCGGTGGACGCCGCCCTGCGGCTGGACCGCCACGTCCATGTGGTGAAGGACGTGAATGACCTCTACAAGGTCTCGGACTATGTGACCATCCACATTCCCTACAACAGCTCCACCAAGGACTTCATCAACGCCGAGGCCATCTCCAAGATGAAGGGCCAGGTGCGGGTGCTCAACCTGGCCCGGGGCGGTCTGGTCAACGATGATGACATGATCGAGGCGCTGGAAGCCGGCCGGGTGGCCAAATATGTCACCGACTTCCCTGATGACAAGATCGCCGCGGTGAAAAACGTCATCGCCTTCCCCCACCTGGGGGCCTCCACTCCGGAGAGCGAGGAGAACTGTGCCCGGATGGCTGCCGACCAGCTGAAGGACTACCTGATCAACGGCAACATCAAAAACTCGGTAAACCTGCCCAACGTGTCCCAGGAGTGGAGCGGTATCTCCCGGGTGTGCCTGATCCACAGGAACGTCCCCGCCATGCTGACCCAGATCACCTCCATTCTCTCCGCCGAGGGGATCAATGTGGAGAACCTGACCAACAAGTCCAAAAAGGACTACGCCTACACCATGGTGGACCTGGACGCCCGCATCAAGGACACGGCCGCCGACAAGCTGCGGGCCATCCCCGGCATGATCCGGGTCCGGGTGCTCAACCATTGAGACGGCTTCGAATCCAGTACAACGCCCCGGTAGTCCTCACCTTCGCCCTGATTTCCCTGGCCGCGCTGGTACTGGGCATCGTCACCGGGGGATGGACCACCCTCCACCTGTTTTCGGTTTACCGGGCCCCCCTCACCGACCCCCTGACCTATGTACGCATGGTTGGCCATGTGCTGGGCCATGCGGATTACGCCCACTATCTGGGCAACATGATGCTTCTGCTGGTGGTGGGGCCGCCCCTGGAGGAGAAATACGGCTCCAGCCGTCTGCTGGGCTGCATCCTGGTCACCGCCCTCATTTCCGGGCTGGTACAGTTTCTGCTGTTCCCCGGCACCGCACTGCTGGGAGCCAGCGGTGTGGTATTTATGATGATTGTCCTGTCCTCTCTGGCCGGGATGGAGACAGGGACGATTCCCCTGACCCTGATCCTGGTGGTCATCCTTTACCTGGGAGGCGAGCTGGCTGCCGCCCTGACCATTCAGGACAGCGTCTCCCAGCTGACCCACATTGTGGGCGGCCTGTGCGGCGTCGGACTGGGCCTTCTGATGCGGCGAACCAAATAAGTTCAGCAGGCGGACCATCCTTCCGATGGTCCGCCTGCTGGATTTTGCTCATCTCTCAGGAAAGCTGAGTCCGAGCGCCCGGGACTTGTGCGGCCAGCCGTACCGCGCCCGTCCCATTCTCCTGTCAGCCGATAACCTGCCGGGCCACATCCACACTCTCCTTGGCATCCTTGGCGTAGAAATCGGCCCCGATCTGTTTGGCGTACTCCGGGGTGAGCACCGCGCCCCCCACCACCACCCTGCAGGTCAGGCCCTCCTGATGGAGCAGGGCGATGGTGTCCTCCATGCTCTTCAGGGTGGTGGTCATCAGAGCGGACAGCCCCACCAGGGGGGCCTGGTGCTTCCGGACCGCCTCCGCCACCGCGGCGGGGTCCACGTCCTTCCCCAGGTCGATGACGGTGTAGCCGTAATTCTCCAGCAGCACCTTCACAATATTCTTTCCAATGTCGTGGATGTCCCCCTTGACGGTGGCCAGCACCACCACTCCCTTGGCCTCCGGACGGTCCGCCTGGGCGGACAGCCGATCCCGGATGACCTCAAAGGCCGCCTGGGCCGCCCCGGCGGCCTGGATCAGCTGAGGCAGAAAGACTTTTCCTGTCTCAAAGTCGGCCCCCACCTTGTCCAGGGCGGGGATCAAAACCTGGTCCACCACTTCCATGGGGTCCCGGGTCTCCAGCAGGCGGCGTGCGGCGGGTCCCGCCTCCCCCTTCAGACCGGAGATCACAATCTGCTCCAGGGTGCGCCCCTCCCCGGAGGCGTGGGTGGCAGGGGAGGTCCCCGCCCGGGGGGTGACGGTCACTGTGTCGGTGATCTGGGTCCCGCCATAGGCGGCGATGAATTCCCGGGCGTCCCGGTCCACGTTCATCAGCAGGTGGTAGCTGCGCACAGCGGCCATCATGGTCTCCACATTGGGGTTGAGGATGGGCAGGTCCAGCCCGCGTGTCATAGCCATGGTGAGGAAGCTCTGGTTGATGAGGGGCCGGGCGGGCAGGCCGAAGGAGATGTTGGACACCCCCAGCACGGTTTTGAGTCCCAGCTCGCTGCGGACCCGGCTGAGAGCCTCCAGGGTCTGGGCGGCCCCCGCCTGCTCGGCGGAGACGGTGAGGGTGAGGCAGTCAATGTACACGTCCTCCCGGCGGATGCCATAGGCCAGGGCGGCGTCCAGGATGCGCCGGGCGATGACCATCCGCTCCTCCGCGCTCTTGGGGATGCCCTTCTTGTCCAGGGTGAGTCCCACCACGGCGGCGCCATACTTCTTCACCAGGGGGAGGATGGCCTCCAGCGTCTCGTCATCCCCGTTCACTGAGTTGACGATGGCCTTGCCGCAGTACACCCGCAGGGCGGGCCCCAGCACCTCGGGCCGGGTGGAGTCCAGCTGGAGGGGGGCGTCGGTGACCCCCTGCACCGCCTTGACCACCCGGACCATCATCTCTCCCTCGTCGATGTCGGGCAGGCCCACGTTCACATCCAGAATGTCCGCCCCGGCCCCGGTCTGAGCCAGGGCCTGGTTCAGCATATAGTCCACGTCCCCCCGGATCAGGGCCTCCTTCATGGCCTTCTTGCCGGTGGGGTTGATCCGCTCCCCGATGACCCGCACCCGGTCGATGGGCACGGTGCGGGTGCCGCTGCACACGGCGGCTGGGACATGGCGGGGGACCTGCCGGATCTCCCGGCCCTCCAGGGCCCGGACCATCCGGGCGATATACTCCGGGGTGGTGCCGCAGCAGCCCCCGTACAGCTTGACCCCCAGCTCGGTGAGCTGGGCCATGCTCTGGGCAAACTCCTCCGCCGTAATGTCGTACCCCGCCCCGCCCGGGTCGGGCAGGCCGGCGTTGGGCTTGATGGCGATGGGCAGGTCGGACCACTTTGTCAGCTCCTCCACCAGGGGGGGCATTTCCCGGGGGCCCAGGGAGCAGTTGACCCCGATGGCGTCCGCCCCCATTCCCTCCAGGGTGAGAGCGGCGGAGGCCGGATCACAGCCCAGGAAGGTGCGCCCACGCTCCTCATAGGTCATGGTGACCATGACGGGCAGGCCGCAGGTCTCCTTCACCGCCAGCAGCGCCGCCCGGGCCTCCTGCAGGTCGGTCATGGTCTCGATCATCACCAGGTCGGCCCCAGCCTCCGCCCCCGCACGGACCACCTCCTTGAACAGCTCCACCGCATCCTCGAACTTCATCAGGCCGGTGGGCTCCAGCAGCTGGCCAGATGGCCCCAGGTCCAGGGCCACCAGGGCCTTATCCCCGGCCGCCTCCCTGGCAATGCGGATGGAGGGGGGAATAACCTCCTCCGGAGTCCTTCCCATGCGGGAGAGCTTCTCCCGGTTGGCCCCGAAGGTGTTGGCGCACAGGATCTGGGCCCCCGCCTCCACATAGGAGCGGTGGATGTCCAGCAGCCAGCCGGGGTGCTCCAGGGCGGCCAGCTCGGGGTACTCCCCCATGGCCAGCCCCTTGCTTTGCAGCATGGTGCCCATGCCGCCGTCCAGAATGACGGGGCCGGGAGCGTCCAACAGCGATTTAAAGTCCACAGTGTCCACCTGCCTTTTGGTATTGACAGCCCGCCCGGGCGGGGCAGCTGACGCAGCTGCGCGCCCCCTGGGCCACGGGCCGGCGGGAGACCCCCAAAATGGAGGTCACCGATTTCCTCGGGATCAAAATGTGGCTGGCGCTGGCGGTCAGTCCCACCCGGCGGGGGGCGTCCAGCAGATCCAGCAGCTGGTTTTGTAAGGTGATGGGCAGATCCCCGTACCCCGGGCTGAAGCGGAAGGGGAAATGGCAGCCGGGAAACATCCTCTGCAGTTCCCCCTCGATCTGGTCGCACACCTGCTCCACCGCGGCGGCGGCACAGCAGTCCAGGGCCAGGGCACGGGCCATGTCGGAACTCTCCCCCCGGCGGATAAGGCCATCCGCCCCCGCCCCCAGGGCGGCGCAGAAGAGGACGGCCCGGTCACAGCCCGCCAGATGGACCTTCAGGTCCTCCCCCGGCAGCATCAGGCCGCAGGACAGGCGCACGCCCCCCTCCTCCTCTGACGCGTCAAAAACCCGGTAGGCCCACCGGGGCCGGAGCACGGGGAGCAGTTCGTCGGCGCAGGACTGGGCCAGGGTCCGGGTGGCTGGGTCGGCCTTCTCCGGGGGGCAGCCCATGTACCGCAGGGCCTCGCCAATGTTTAATTCTGTCAAGGTGATGGGCACAGCGGTCCTCCTAAGCTTCATCCCGGAGCAGGGCGTACATACAGTAGTCCAGCACCTGCCCGTCCTTGTATACCCCTCGGCGCATGACGCCCTCCAGGGTAAAGCCCGCCTTCTCCAGAACCCGGCGTGAGGCGGTGTTGGAGGCAAAGGGTTCCGCGTAAATGCGCACCAGGTCAAAGCGTTCAAATCCCTCCCGGCAGATCCGCTGAACGGCGGCCGTCATGATCCCCCGGCCCCAGAATTCCTCCCCCAGCCAGTAGCCCAGCTCCCCGCTCCTCCGGTAGACGTCCCCGCCCACCGTCAGGCTGATAGTGCCAACAGCCTGGCCTCCCACGTCGATGGCCCGGCACAGCTGGCCCCTGCCCTCATTTTGGAGACAGAGGGCCACGAAGTCCCGGGCGTCCTTCTCTGCGTAGGGGTGGGGAAAGACATCCCGCAGATTGCGGGCCACTTTCCAGCTGTTGGCATGATGGACCATAGAGGGGATGTCCTCCATGCAGTAGGGGCGGAGAGAAAACAAGGGGATGCACCTCCTTGATCGGATAACAGGCGGAAGAGAAAATTTCGCCGTCTGCGGACGGCGAGTTTCTTTCTGAATGATCAGAAAGAAACCAAAGAATCGCCGGGGGTTGGGGTTTTTAGGAAAGACCTGCGGCTAATGCCTTGGTCTTTCAGGAACCCCACCCCCGGACCCCCGTTTTACGGGGGCGTAGAAGGGGGACCCCGGCACTTGCGGCCGGCGCGGAAACCTCATGAAAGGCGCCTAGGCTTACTCACTGCCGTTCTCCTCAATGGACTGACCGCCTGCTTCTACAAGATAACTGCGCCTAAGCGGTGCAGCATACACCGTGGGCGGTGGGCAGCGGGCGCACACTGTGCGCCCCTACGGAACACGCTTCCTAATTCCTATCTCTCACAGCAGCGTGATGCCCGCCTTTTCGCAGGCCTCCACGTTCTCCTTGTCCCACAGGGAGGACTGCACCTCGCCGATATGGGCCTTGTTCCCATCCGGCCGCAGTCCGGATGGGGGCCCTTTTTTTCATATCCTCGGGCGAAATGAATTCGCCCTGCGGAAATTCCTTGCTCCGCTCGGAATTTACGGCGCAGCCGCGCCGCCCCGCCTCCGGCGTGGGCTGGGCAAGGCCCACCGGCTTACAGCAGGGTAATGCCTGCCTTCTCGCAGGCCTCTGTATTCTCCTTGTCCCAGAGGGAGGACTGCACCTCGCCGATATGAGCCTTGCCCAGCAGCAGCATGGACACCCGGGACTGGCCGATGCCTCCCCCCATGGTCAGGGGCAGCTGGCCGGAGAGGAGCGCCTTGTGGAAGGGCAGCTCCCGGCGGCTGTCACAGCCGGCCAGAGTCAGCTGCCGGTCCAGAGCTGCCGGGTCCACCCGGATGCCCATGGAGGAAAGCTCAAAGGCGCGTCCCAGCACCGGGTTCCACACCAGCAGGTCCCCGTTGAGCGTCCAGTCATCGTAGTCCGGGGCCCGGCCGTCATGGGGGGCGCCCGAGCGCAGCCTGCCGCCGATCTCCATCAGGAAGGTGGTGGGGTGGTCCTTGACAAAGGCGTCCTCCTGCTCCTTGGGGGTCAGTCCGGGGAACAGGTCCTCCAGCTCCTGGGTGGTCAGAAAGGTCACCTCCTGGGACAGCCTGGGCAGCACGGACAGCTGGGGAAATACGCAGCGCAGGAAATACTGGGTGTCAGCCAGCGCCCCCACAATGGACCGCACCGTCTGCTTCAGATACTCCTTGTTCCGATCCTCCTGGGAGATGATCTTCTCCCAATCCCACTGATCCACATAGGCAGAGTGGAGATTGTCCAGCTCCTCGTCCCGTCGGATGGCGTTCATATCGGTGTAGAGGCCCTCACCCGGCTGAAACTGATAGCGCTTCAGGGCAAAACGCTTCCATTTTGCCAAAGAGTGGACCACCTGGGCGGTATCCTCCACCCCGTTGATGTCAAAGGCCACCGGCCGCTCCACTCCGTTCAGGTCGTCGTTCAGGCCGGAGGAGGCCGAGACGAACAGCGGGGCGGACACCCGGTGGAGGCGCAGGGCACCGGCCAGCTTGTCCTCAAACAGCCGCTTGAGCAGGCTGATGGCTTTCTGCGTCTCATAGATGGAGAGGATGGAGGTATAGTCCTGGGGAATGATGATCTGCCGCATGGGGAACAACTCCTGTTCTTTTTGGATTTGACCGCCGGCCCTCTGGCCGGATATTTTTGTCCATTATACAAAATACTGGGGGGAAAAGCAACGCCTCCGAATATTTTCCCCCTAAATGTCCGAAAACACCTTGTCTTTCCCTGAAAAAAATGGTAGCATGGGGCCAGCGGAGGGGCCGAAGTTTGTGTGTGTCCGGTCCCTGGACCCCAATATAGTCCAGCCGCTTAAGAGAGAAAGGAAGCTGATTCATTATGTTCTGTGCAAAATGCGGATCTCAGAATGAGGACAATGCCATGTTCTGCGCCTCCTGCGGTGCGCCGCTGCAGGGGGCACAGCCCAATTCCGGCGCCGCTCCGGCAGCCGCGGCCGCTGCTCCGGCCTCTGGAATGAACCGCAACCGCATCATCGGCATCGCCGCCGTGGCGGTGGTGGTCGTTGTTGCGATCTTCCTCTTCTCCTCCCTGTTCGGCGGGAGAAGCTATGAGAAAACTGTGGACAAATTTTTCACGGTGATGCTGGAGGGCGGCAATATGAGCGACGTCCTGGATCTGATTCCCGATGAGATTGTGGACTACGCCACCGAGGAGATGGGCTATACCCGGGCGGAGCTGGTGGACGAGCTGGACAGCATGACCGGCAATCTCCAGTCCGCGCTGAATTCCATCGGAATGGACGTGGATCTCTCCTATGACATCACCGGCGCCACCGATATCACCGGCAGCGAGCTGCTCTCCCTGGAGGAGCAGTACGACGCCTACGATGTGAACATCAGCGGGGCCAAAACGGTTACGGTGGACCTGACCATCGAGGTTGTCGGCTTTGGGGAGCAGTCCACCAGCATGTCCGTCCCCGTGATCAAGACAGGCAGCTCCTGGTATCTGGATCTGGTCAGCGGAAGCATCTTCTGACCCGGACAGCCATAAGAGTGTAAGCGGACGCAAAGCAGGCAGGCACATCGTGCCTGCCTGCTCAGTTTGTCAAAAAACTGTCAGCAGAAAAACAGGGACCTTTCACGGCGGGGGAGCTCGAGGGGGCGGCAGCCCGCCTCGAATGAGATTGAATGCCCCGCAAGGCCTTGCCGCGCAGGGCTTTGCGGCCCGCGCAGCGGGGACTTTTGCACCGCGCCGCGGTGCAAAAGTAACGGCATTGCACAGACTGTCAAAAAAGTCTTGGGACTTTTTTGACAGTCTG
>CAJFVL010000079.1 GCA_904420465.1 uncultured Clostridium sp. | reverse complement strand
AGCCAGTTGCTCCTCTTATTGTAGCTTAGGCACGAGATGGAGGGGAAACCGGACTGGCTGCCCGGCTTCCCTGTCCAAATTTATTGTAATAGGAGTGAAGGAACCAATGACGAACGAACAGATCCACGAGATCGCCCAGCATCTGCGCATGGAAGCAGTTCGCATGGTGTACGAGGGAAAGGACGGCCACCCCGGCCCCGCGCTCTCCATCGCCGACATCATCGCCACCCTCTACTTCGATGTGATGAACATCGACCCCAAGAATCCGGAGTGGCCCGACCGGGACCGCCTGATTCTCTCCAAGGGACATTCCTGCCCCATCCTCTATGCCGCTCTCAACGAGCGGGGCTATTTTGAGCCCAAGGTTGAACACTTCAACCTGCGCCAGCTGCACAGCATGTTCCAGGGCCACCCCTCCATGCACAGCACTCCCGGCCTGGACATGACCTCCGGCTCCCTGGGCAACGGCATCGCCATCGGCGCCGGCATGGCCTTCGCCGCCAAGACCCTGGGCAAGGACTACACCACCTATGTGATCTGCGGCGACGGTGAGCTGCAGGAGGGTGTCTGCTGGGAGGGCGTCAACATGGCGGCCGGCCGCAAGCTGGACAACCTGGTGGTCTTTGTGGACCGCAACGGCTGGCAGAGCTACAAGAGCGTGGAGTTCACCGTGGGCCACAACAACATCGCCGACCGGTTCCGCGCCTTCGGCTGGCACACCCAGGAGATCAGCGGCCATGACATCGGCGCCATCCGGGCTGCCGTGGAGATCGCCAAGAGCCAGAAGGGTGTCCCCTGCTGCATCGTCTGCGACTGCGTCAAGGGCAAGGGCGTCAGCTACATGGAGAACAACAACGCCTGGCACAAGGGCGTTCCCACCGATGAAGAATATGCGATTGCTGTGAAAGAACTGGGAGGTGTTCAGGCATGACAAACTTCAAGGGAACCCGCGAGGCATTCGCCGCCGCGATGATGGATCTGGCCGAGGAGCGCAATGACATCATGGTCATCTCTCCCGACTCCCTGAAGGCCATGCGCGCCGTGCCGTTTGGAGAGAAGTACCCCGACCACTATGTGGAGTGCGGCATCGCCGAGCAGTGCGCCGTGGACGTGGCCGCCGGCCTGGCCAGTGCCGGACTGACCCCCTTCATTGGTACATACTGCGGCTTTTTGACCATGCGGGCCTGCGAGCAGATGCGGACCTTCGTGGGCTACACCGATCTGAACGTCAAGTTTGTGGGCGTCAACGCCGGCCTGCTGGGCGGCGAGCGCGAGGGCGTCACCCACCAGTTCTATGAGGATCTGGCCATCGTGTCCTCCTTCCCCAACTACACCATTTTCACCCCCGCCGACCCCGCCCAGTGCTATCACGCCGTGAAGCTGGCGGCCGACATCAAGGGTCCCGTCTACATCCGCGCCGGCAGCGGCCGCGAGGTTGACGTGTATGACAAGGAAGCTCCCTTCGCCACCAGCGGCATCACCGTGTGGAAGGACTACGGCAATGACGCCGTCCTCTTCTCCAACGGCTTTGTGCTGGACCGGGTGCTGGCCGCCGCCGATCTGCTCAAGGAGCAGGGCATCAACGTCACCGCCGCCGACATCAACATCCTGTACGGCAAGGACCCCTCCGAGATCCTGAAGGCCATGGGCAAGTCCCAGCAGCTGTTCACCGTGGAGGACCACAACATCAACGGCGGCCTGGGCTCCTACATCAGCCGCCTGGCCTGCGAGAATCAGCCCGCCAAGGTCACCCGCATCGCCCTGACCACCTACGGCGAGTCCGGTCCCGCCAAGGAGCTGGCCGACGCCTATGGCTTCTCCCCCGAGGCCATTGCCGCCAAGGTCAAGGAGACCCTGGGCAAGTAATTCGTTTCCGAAGCCGGCGCAGCGCGCCGGCTCCATATAATTGAAATTTTAAGGAGGAAATGATTATGAGTAAAATTCGTGTCGCCGTCATCGGCGCAGGCGGAAAAATGGGCACCCGGACCAGCAAGAACCTGGCCAAGATGACCGACAAGTATGATCTGATGCTGGTGGAGAACGCCCCCAAGGGCATCGAGAGCATCCACGCCCGCGGGCTGGACGTCATCCCCGTGGAGGAGGCCCTGGAGAAGGCCGAGGTCGTGGTCTTTGCCGTGCCCGACACCCTGATCAAGAAGCTGTCCGCCATCTATGTTCCCATGCTCAAGCCCGGCACCGGCTTCCTGATTCTGGACCCCGCCGCCGCCGTGGCCAAGGAGCTGACCCTGCGCGACGACTGCACCTTCGGCGTGGCTCACCCCTGCCACCCCTCCTTCCTGCTGGATCAGGACACTCCCGAGGCCCGTGCTGACCGCTTCGGCGGCGACGGCGGCAAGCAGGACTGCGTCATGAGCATGATCTGCGGCGACGAGGCCGTCTTTGCCAAGATGCAGGAGACCGCCAAGGATATGTACGCCGCTCTGCACGCTTATGTCATGACCTCCGAGCAGATCGCCTTCCTGGAGCCCACTCTGGTGGAGCTGCTGGGCGCCACCTGCCTGTACGCCATGGCCGAGACCGTGGACGAGGCCGAGCGCCGGGGCATCAACCGGGACGCCGCCGTCTCCTTCCTCACCGGCCACATCTATAACCTGACCTGCAACTTCCTGGGCTACATCCCCGGCAAGCCTCCCGTGTCCGACGCCTGCAAGGTGGCCATCGGCCTGGGCAACCGCCTGGTGATGCGGGACGACTGGAAGCGCATCTGGGATGACGAGGTCCTGCACAAGGTCATCGCCACCATGCTGCACCCCGAGGACCCCAAGATCTGATGAGAACAGATCTTCCGCGCCCGGCCCTCCGGGCGCGGACTGCCACAAAGCAGCTCACAGCTGTGATCAAACATAAATGAAGGAGAATGAAAAATGAAAACGAAAATGTTCTCTCGCCTGCTGGGCCTGGCCCTGGCAGCCGCCATGGCTCTGAGTCTGACCGCCTGCGGCGGAACCGGCGGCACCAGCACCGGCGGCACCTCCACCGGCGGTACTTCCACCGGCGGCGCCTCCTCCTCCGGGGAGTCTGAGGAGCTGCTGGGCTCCTCCTCCGCCACCATCCGTCTGAGCGTGGGCACCACCACCGCTCCCGACGGCCACTATGTGCTGGGTCTGGTGGAGATGCAGAAGCTGCTGGAGGAGTATTCCGGCGGTGAGATGACCCTGGACATTTACCCCAACTCCGCTCTGGGCAACGAGTCCGACATGATGACCAACGTCTCCATGGGCATGCAGGAGATGGCTCTGGTTTCCACCGGCCCCATCCCCGCCTTCGCCAGCTCCACCGCCAACTGGAGCGTTCTGGACCTGCCCTATCTGTTCGACAGCGCCGAGCACGCGTACGAGGTGCTGGACGGCGAGGTGGGCCAGACTCTGCTGGACGGCTTCAACGGCACCGGCATCAAGGCCATCGGCTTCTGGGAGAACGGCTTCCGTGAGGTCACCAACAACACCAAGGAGATTGTCAATCCCAGCGACCTGGCCGGCATGAAGATCCGCACCATGGAGAACCCCGTCCACATGGCCACCTATGAGGCCCTGGGCGCCACTCCCACCGCCATGGCCTGGGGCGAGATCTTCTCCGCCCTGCAGCAGGGCACCGTGGACGGCCAGGAGAACCCCATCGCCATCATCTACACCGCCCGCGTCCACGAGGTTCAGAAGTACTGCTCCATGATCGACCTGTTCTACAGCCCCTGCGTGCTGATGATCAACGAGGACCTGTACAACAGCTGGACCGACGAGCAGCGCGCCGCCTTTGACCAGGCCGCCGAGGAGGCCAAGGATGCCCAGCGCGCCATCAGCCAGGAGATGAACAACGAGTTCTCCGCCAGCATGGAGGCCGAGGGCGTCACCATCACCCAGGTTGACAAGGAAGTTTGGAAAGAGGCCGTTCAGAGCGTCTATGAGGACGCCTCCCTGAACATCGACCAGGATCTGCTGGCTCAGATCCAGGCCGTGACTGGGGCATAAATTCACTTCAGTCCGCCACGCAAACGCAAGAACAGCGTTCTGATCTCACTGCGCAGGTCCGGCGGGCTGGCCGGTGTCTCACCAGCCTGCCCGCCGGGCCTTTGTCTGTCCCGCAATCTTCGTCAGAGAAAAAGCTGCAAAATGATCCCAACAAGGGGAGGGTACATACATGAAAAAGATCTTGGATGGATTCGCCAAAATTGTGGAGGTCGTCTGTGTCATCATCATGTGCATCATGGTGGTCGTGGTCTTTCTGGCCACCACCGGCCGCTACTCCGGGCTGTTTTCCATCCCCTGGAGCGAGGAGTGCTCCCGCTACTGCATGATGGCCATCGTCTACCTGGGCCTGATGCTGGCATCCCGCACCGGCGGCCACTTCGTGGTGGAAGTGGTGCCCCTGATCTTCCCCAAGAAGATCGTAAAGGCTGTATCCGTCGTGGTGGCCATTCTGGTGGACGCCTTCGCCATTTTCCTGGTCCGCTACGGCTGGATGGTCTCCTCCCGTATGCTCAACCAGGGCCAGACCAGCCCGATGCTGGGCATCCCCACCGGCATGGTCTATCTGCTGATTCCGGTGGGCGTGGCTCTCATGGCCATCTACTACACCATCCACACCTTTGAAAATCTGAAAGACAAGGAGGAGAAGGCCTGATGGCTACAGCTGGTATTCTGTTCGGCGTCCTGTTTCTGATGCTGTTCGTGGGCGTGCCCATCGCCATCTGCCTGGGCATCGCCTCTGCGGTGACCATGGTGGCCACCGGAAACGTGAATTATCTGGCCGCCGTCCCCACCCGTATGTTCACTCAGCTGGACAGCTTCACCCTGATGGCCGTGCCCTTCTTCATTCTGGCCGGCAACATCATGGCTGAGGGCGGCATCTCCGCCCGGCTGATCGGCTTTCTGGAGCTGTTACTCAAGCGGCTGCCCGGCCGTCTGGCCTGTATTTCGGTGGTAGGCTCCGGCTTCTTCGGCGCCATCTCCGGCTCCAACCCCGCCACCGTGGCCGCCATCGGCGGCATCACCGCCCCCCGCATGATGGAAAAGGGCTATCCCCCCGATAAGGCGGCTGCCATCGCGGCCTCCTCCGGCACCCTGGGCGTGGTCATTCCCCCCAGCATCCCCATGGTCACCTACGCCGTCACCGCCGGCGTGTCCGTGGTGAGCATGTTCGCCGGAGGCTGGGTCCCCGGCATCATGCTGATCCTGGGCCTGTGCATCACCAACGCCATCACCTGCCGCCACTTCGACTCGGTGGATACCACCAAGTATCCTGTCAAGGAATACTTCATCCGGTTCAAGGACGCCATTCTGGCCCTGCTGATGCCCTTCATCATCCTGGGCGGCATCTACGCCGGCATCTTCACCCCCACTGAGTCCGCTTCCGTGGCCTGCATCTACGCGCTGATCGTCTCCTTCTTCGTGTACCATGAAATGGATCTGAAGAAGCTGTACAAGATTCTGGTGGACAGCTGCGTCAGCTCCGCCGTGGTGCTGTTCGTGGTCAGCATGTCCGCCCCCTTCGCCTGGTTCATGACCAGTGAGAACATCCCCACCATCATCTCCTCCGCCGTCATGAGCATCTTCAGCAACCGCTTTGCCATGCTGCTGGCCATGAACATTCTGCTGCTCTTCCTGGGCTGCTTCCTGGAGACCCAGTCCATCATCCTGCTGGTCACTCCCATCCTGCTGCCCATGGCCGAGTACATCGGCATCAGCGACATCGCTCTGGGCCTGATTATCATCGTCAACACCTCCATCGGCATGATCACCCCGCCCATGGCCGTCAACCTGTTTGTGGCCTGCGGCATCACCAAATCCAGCATCGGCGCCGTGTCCAAACGGATCGTCCTGTATCTGGTGGTGGAATTCGGTATCCTGCTGTTGTACACCTACCTGCCCTTTATCACAGGCTTCCACTTCGCCTGACCGGAAGGGCCATCAACAAAGCGTATCCTCTGTGTTTCTCAAAATACCAAGCGGGAAGCGGGGTCTGGCCAACGGGCCAGACCCCGCTTCCTGTCTTTTCTCCGCCCATGCAGAACAAGGGCAGCTCATCTCACGCTGACTTCAGTCGAATTCCTGCCGCGGTGAACATCCTGAATTCCGCCGGTCCTGTCCCGGGCCTGCTGAGCAGGCTCCGCTGTTCGGGCAGGGAATGTTGCCGCGGTCCTCAGTCAAACAGGGCCTCCGCCTGCCTGAGGGCCAGGCCCTGATCCCACTCGTGGCGCGCCAGCTCTTCAGGCCCCACGCCGCAGTAGTAAAACCCATAACCGGCCCGTCCCCGGTCGCTGGTTGGGTCAAAGTAAAGCCACTGCCCGTCGATCCGGGCCAGGTTCCACATGTGGTTCTCTCCGCCCAGCTTCCCGCTGACGGTGATGCAGGGGATGTCCGCCTGTCCCAGCAGCAGCTGGAACGCCTGGGCATAGCCCCCGCAGATGGCCAGATGGTCATGAAGGGCCCCGTAGGCCGTGGTAGAGTCGTACGGCATCTCGCCGGGATTGCCGTAATAGCGGAAGTCGTAGCGCACCTGATCGGTCAGCCAGGTGTACAGGGCCTCCGCCTGTTCCCGCTGGCTCATGCCTGCGGTGACCGTCTGCTGATAGATCTGCTCCGCCAGAGCCTCTGTTTCCGCCAGCCGCGCCAGGGCCTCCTCATGGTTCAGGCCCCCCTGGGGGGTCACCGTAATGGCCGTCCCGTCCCGGCTGAGCTGGCAGAGGAGGTAGCTCCCGCCCACCTGCTGGAGAGCCTTGTTCATGTCGTCCACCACCAGACTGGGGTCTGTGATGCGGATGGAAATGCTCTCCTGGTCCAGCCCCTCCTGTGCCGCCTGGAGGAGGGCGGACAGGGAGTCCACCTCCACGCCCTGAAACCCGTCCGGGTAAGCGCCGGTGCGGTAGGGCATGTAGGAGATGGTGCAGCGCAGCAGTCCGTCCGCCCCCAGCTCGGCGCTCAGGTCATAGGCGTAGCTGTAGGTGCGGTTGTCGGACAGGATGCCGTAGTAGAGATTTTTTACAGTCAGAGGCAGCTCCTCCTGATTGGACAGGGCGGAAACATCGAAGGCGGGGGGCTGCTCCGCCGCCGCGATGGCCCGGGTCAGCGCCTCCCCCAGCTCTTCCAGGCTGGAGACGGCCGGGACCTCCGGCTGCTCCGGAGCCGGATCAGAGGGGGAGACCTCCTCCGGCCACTCCAGGCCCAGGTTTTCCCGGATAGCGGTGCGCAGGGCCGTCATGTTCGGGTCGGCCCAGAAGAAGCGCAGCTTATCCTCGGCCACCGTGTCCCCCTGGGGCTCTCCGCCCAGGACAAAGGCGGCAAAGGTGTCGGCGATGTCCTCATGGAAGTAGTTGGCCCCATAGCGGCTGACATAGCGGGTGGGGTTGGCCTCGTAGTCCCCTACGCCGGTGTCCCCCAGCTCTCTCCAGAAGGTATCATAGAAACCCTTCCGGAAGGAGCCCTCCACAAAGGCGGCCGGGTCGTGGGTGCTGGTGCCCTTGGACAGGTCCACCTGGGTCTCATCCTCCAGCAGGACGTGGCCGTACTCGTGGAGGATGGTGTAGGTCAGCTTGCTCCAGTCCCGCTTGGCCCCATTCTCGTCGTATACGTCGTAGTAGTCGATGCTGATGGAAAAGCGGGTGTTGTCTGTAACCTCCCCCTCCTTGATCGGCGAGGTGTAGGCCAGGATGTTGCTGGTGCCGTCGGTGAACAAATTAAACTCCGCAATCTTCTGCCGGGCCTCCAGGGGGAGGATGGAGCACAGGTAGTCCCACACCGCCCGGTCCTCCGGATCTGTGATGCTGGCCTGGCCGCCGCTCACCGGATAGGAGGCAAGCACATTGGTGATGCCCAGACTGTAGCTGCCCACGGAGACCAGGCAGCCCTCCTCGTCCTGAGACAGAGTGATATACTTGCTGTACACCGGATCAGCCCAGCTGGCCTGCCCGTCCTCCTCCCGCTCCGGCGCGCCGTACATGGCCTCAATCAGTGCCCGCACCTCCTCCTGGGTGCAGCCGGTCTCCTCCGGGCGGATGGTAATGCGCTCCAGGAACCCGTTGCGGTACTGGTAGTAGGTATTCATGGGGGACTCTCCGTCAAACCAGCGCATGGAGTAGCGGTAGGTCTCATAGGTGTCGGTCCAGCCGTCCCCCGAGATCTCCCAGGTGTCCGCCAGCTCCCCGGCGGCGCCGATGTAGGCCTCGGTGTCAGCGCGGGAGCCGCTGAAATAGATCACATTCTGCTGGGTCTGGCGGTAGGTGCAGCCATCCCCCTGCGCCCGGGCCAGCTCCCGGTAAGATGGGGTATCAGAGGAGGCGATCTCCTCCGCAGCTGCCACTGCCGCCTCCGCCGCACGGACGATGGCGTACAGGTTCAGCTGGTCCGGAGTGTCCGCCGCAGAGTGGTAGAGATAGCCCTGCCCGTCCTGCATCAGCAGCACGGAGGGAACCCCGGCCAGCTGAAGGGATGCGTGGTCGCTGGCGGTCTCCGCCCCGAGCGCCAGGCCTGCATCCTTCTCCTGGAGCAGCTGGCTGACCCAGTTGGCCTCCCCGTCCATGGTGCACACCAGGGTGCCGTCCGCCCCCAGTCCGCCCAGCATGTCAAACTGGATGTCCCCGATCATCCGGTCCTTCTCCTCCCCGGTCAGCGAGGCGGTGTAGGCCCGGGAGCCGTTTTTGCCGTTCTCCTCGTCGGTGAAGCTGATGAAACGAAGCTCCGTGTCGGTGGGGATGTCCTTCAGCGCCTCGGCCGCATAGAGGAGGGCCGCCGTCCCCGACGCGTTGTCGTTGGCCCCGTAGGCGGTGGGAACGCTGTCGTGGTGGGCGGAGAGCACCAGAATATCCGCGTCAGGGGAGGAGGCCTCCTTTGCGGCGATGACATTGTGTCCGACCCGCCCCTGGCTGTCGGTATAGGGCTGGAGTGTGACCGCATACCCCATCTCCTCAAAGCGCCCCTTCAGGTACTGGACGGCGTCTGCCTCCCCCTGGGAGCCGATGGGGCGGTGGGAGGCGGTGAGGATATCCAGATCGGCCCGAAGCTGGCCGATATCAGGCAGGGAGACAGCCTGCTTCAGCATCACCAGCGCCTCGGCCACTGTGATGGTGCCGTCGGGCGCCAGCTGGTCTGCACCGCGCCCAGCCATTACGCCCGCCTGAAGGCTCTAGAGCACCGGAGTCCTGGCCCAGTCCGACACCACACCGGCATCCCGGTACTGGTCCAGTCCCTGAGCCGCCGCCTCCGGTGAGCCGGCCTGCCGCCAGAGGATGGTCACAAACTCCTGGCGGGTCACAGAGCGGGAGGGCTCGTAGCTTCCCTCGCCCGTTCCGGCCAGATAGCCCTCTGCCGCCGCCCAGGTTACTGCGTCGGCATAGGCGCCGGACACATCGGAAAAGGGGCACTCCCGGGAGACATCGGGCTGTCCCGCCGCATCATAGAGCAGCTGGGCCGCCATTCCCCGGGTTACCACCTCCCCGGGCGCGCTCAAAAATTCCCGGCTGATGGACTCCTCCTGTCCCCAGGAAAGGGCTTCCTCCGCCCAGGCGGGCCACGACGCGGCCGGAACCGCAGCCGCCGCCGGCACAGCCAGGGCCACACAGAGCAGCAAAGCACAGACACGTTTCATAAAACCACCTCTTCGTTTCTGTAACAGCAGCATAAATCTGTCTGATTTATATATAGACGTTTTTAAACCAAAAAAGTTTCATCCGCAGACAGCGGAGCGGGCCCTCGGCCCGCGGAGTCAGTGAATTGTCAAACTAAGTGCAGCAGGAATTGAGCTCAAAGTCCCATAATTCCTGAGCATGCGGAGTGCCCTTATAGGATCTGAGTATCCTACAAAGGACACTCCGCATTTTTTATTGTCAAAATTAGGGCAGCGCCGTTTTCATCAAACAGCAGCCGATCCCGGATGCACAGGAACTTTACCCTGTGCCGGGTAAGCAGGTCAATGTAGCGTTGGGTCATGCCCCACTCCCGGCCTATCCGGGTCAGACTATGGACTAACACCACATCCACCCTGCCAGCGGCAACGGCCTCGGTCACTTTTTTGGAGCGCTGGGCGGTCTAATGTGAGCCCGCTGCCGTATTCGTCCGCAGCGCCGATGATGGTATATCCCGCCTGCTTTGCGTAGAGCTGGAGCAGAAACCGCTGGTGT
>CAJFVL010000078.1:10147-11036 GCA_904420465.1 uncultured Clostridium sp. | reverse complement strand
TGAGCTCTCCGAGGAGTTCGACACCCCCGTCATCATCAAGATGTGCACCCGGGTGGCCCACTCCCAGTCCCTGGTGGAGACCAGCGAGCGGGTGGAGCCTCCCATGAAGCCCTATGAGAAGAACATCGGCAAGTACGTGATGATGCCCGGCAACGCCATCCGCCGCCACCCGGTGGTGGAGGAGCGCACCCGCAAGCTGGCCGCCTACGCCGAGACCAGCCCCCTGAACCGCCTGGAGGAGGGCAGCGACCGCGCCATGGGCATCATCACCTCCAGCACCTCCTACCAGTATGTGAAGGAGGTCTTTGGGGACCGCTATCCCGTACTCAAGCTGGGCATGGTGTGGCCTCTGCCCAAGCAGAAGATTCTGGACTTCGCCGCCTCGGTGGACAAGGTGGCCGTGGTGGAGGAGCTGGACCCCTTCCTGGAGGACTACTGCCGTGAAATCGGCCTGGAGGTTCTGGGCAAGGACGTGCTCCCCATGGAGGGGGAGTTCTCCCAGAACCTGGTGGCCGCCAGACTGGGCGGCGCGGTACATAGCGGCCGGGCGCTGGAGGAGACCATTCCGCCCCGTCCCCCCGTCATGTGCGCCGGCTGCCCCCACCGGGGCCTGTTCTATACCTTGAACAAGAACAAGTGCACCGTCCTGGGCGACATCGGCTGCTACACCCTGGGGGCGGTGGCCCCCCTGTCCGCCATGGATATGACCCTGTGCATGGGCGGCTCGGTGAGCGGCATCCACGGCTTCAACAAGGCCCGGGGCGCCGAGAGCGAGGGCAGGACGGTAGCTGTCATCGGCGACTCCACCTTCATGCACTCGGGCATGACCGGCCTGGCCAACATCGCCTACAACCAGTCCAACTCCACCGTCATCATCCTGGACAACTCC
>CAJFVL010000078.1:0-10134 GCA_904420465.1 uncultured Clostridium sp. | reverse complement strand
GGCATGACCGGCCACCAGCAGAACCCCACCACCGGCTACAACATCAAGGGGGACCCCGCCGGCAAGATCGACCTGGAGTCCCTGTGCCGGGCCATGGGCATCCGCCGGGTGCGGGTGGTGGACCCCTACGACCTGAAGGCCACCGACCAGGCGGTGAAGGAGGAGCTGGCCGCCGACGAGCCCTCCGTCATCATCTCCCGCCGGCCCTGCGCCCTGCTGAAGTACGTCAAGCACAAGGCACCGCTGAAGGTGAACACAGACAAATGCATCGGCTGCAAGAGCTGCATGAAGATCGGCTGTCCCGCCATCTCCATGAAGGAGGGCAAGGCCCATGTGGACTTCACCCAGTGCGTGGGCTGCGGCGTGTGCGAGCAGCTGTGCCCCGTGGGGGCCTTTGAGAGCACCGGCAAGGAGGGTTAAGGCAAGATGGAAACCAAGAATATTATGATTGTGGGCGTGGGGGGGCAGGGCTCCCTGCTGGCCAGCAAGCTGCTGGGCCACCTGCTGATGGAGCAGGGCTATGACGTGAAGGTGTCCGAGGTCCACGGCATGTCCCAGCGGGGGGGCAGCGTGGTCACCTACGTCCGCTACGGAGACCGGGTCAACTCCCCGGTTATCGACAAGGGGGAGGCCGACTTCATCGTCTCCTTCGAGCTGCTGGAGGCCGCCCGCTGGCTGGAGTACCTGAAGCCCGACGGACAGATCGTCACCAACACCCAGCAGATCGACCCCATGCCCGTCATCACCGGGGCGGCAAAGTACCCGGAGAATCTGGTGGAGAAGATGCGCGCCGCCGGGGCCAAGGTGGACGCCATGGACTGTCTGGCCTTGGCTGAGGAGGCCGGGTCGGCCAAGGCGGTGAATCTGGTCCTCCTGGGGCGGCTGTCCCACTACTTCGGCCTGCCCGACGGGGACTGGCAGAAGTCCATCGAGGCCTGCGTGCCGGCGAAGTTTTTGGAGCTGAACAGGAGAGCGTTTGAACTGGGGAAGAACGCGTAAGGCGGCCGGAAATTTGAAAAGATGGTGCGGTTTGCGGGACAAGAGATTACAGAAGCTGGAGCGTCATTTTGCCATCCAATGCAACGGGACAAAGGTGAACATATTAAACTACCATCTAAGCAGCAAAACGGACGGCAGTCTGGTTTTAGAGCTTATTACGAAGATCAAAAGCCCCGCGCTGCCACAGAGGGCGGCTGAGTTTGGAATGAACGGCAGTGAAGCGCTGCGTTTTTCCGGTACATGGGTGGGAGAATTTCACCAGCCAAACATTAGCCGATATTACTACCGGGTCGAGAGACAGGCACATCTGGCCGAAAAACGGGCCGAAACTTAGAAGGCACGGGATGAAAAGCGTTTTGCAGGCGGACACCGGCGTCCCGTTGGGACTTTGATAGTTCTTTTGACCAATCGTTTTGAGATCTTTCCAGACGAGAAATACCAAACACAGAAAGGGATGATTCCAATGGAACGGTATTACCAGCCCGAGATTGAAACAGCATCCCGGGAGCAGATCCGCGCCTGGCAGGACGAGCGCCTGGTCAGGCAGGTGAAGCATGTGTGGGACAACGTGCCCTACTACCGCAAGAAAATGGAGGCCAAGGGGGTGACCCCCGAGGATATCAAGTCGGTGGACGACCTGCACAAGCTGCCCTTCGTCACCAAGGCCGACCTGCGGGAGGCCTATCCCTACGGTCTGGTGGCCAAGCCCCTGAAGGACTGCGTGCGCATTCAGTCCACCTCAGGCACCACCGGCAAGCGGGTGGTGGCCTTCTACACCCAGCACGACATCGACCTGTGGGAGGACTGCTGCGCCCGGGCCATTGTGGCCGCCGGCGGCACCAACGAGGACGTGTGCCAGGTGTCCTATGGCTACGGCCTGTTCACCGGCGGTCCCGGCCTCAACGGCGGCAGCCACAAGGTGGGCTGTCTCACCATCCCCACCTCCTCGGGCAACACCGAGCGGCAGATCATGTTCATCCGTGACCTGTCCGCCACCATCCTGTGCTGTACCCCCTCTTACGCCGCCTATATCGGCGAGACCATGAAGGATATGGGCCTGACCCCCGACCAGATCCCCCTGAAGGCGGGCATCTTCGGCGCCGAGGCCTGGAGCGAGGAGATGCGCCAGGACATTCAGAACACCCTGGGCATCAAGGCCTACGACATCTACGGCCTCACCGAGCTGTCCGGCCCGGGCGTGGCCTTCGAGTGCTCCGCCCAGACCGGCATGCACATCAACGAGGACCACTTCATCGCCGAGATCATTGACCCCGACACCGGCGAGGTTCTCCCCGAGGGCAGCCAGGGCGAGCTGGTGTTCACCTCCATCACCAAGGAGGCCTTCCCTCTGCTGCGCTACCGCACCCGGGACATCTGTGTCCTCAGCCATGAGAAGTGCTCCTGCGGCCGCACCCATGTGAAGATGTCCAAGCCCAGGGGCCGCACTGACGACATGCTTATTATCCGCGGCGTCAACGTATTCCCCTCCCAGATCGAGACGGTGCTCCTGAACCACGGCTACCCCGCCAACTACCAGATCATTGTGGACCGGGTGCGCTCCACCGACACCCTGGACGTACAGGTGGAGATGACCCCCGAGATGTTCACCGACAACATGGGCGAGATCGAGCGCCGGCAGCGTGAGCTGGTGGACGGCCTGCGGTCCATGCTGGGGCTGGCCGCCAAGGTCACTCTGGTGGCCCCCAAGTCCATCGTCCGCAGCGAGGGCAAGGCGGTGCGCGTCATCGACAAGCGGAAGATTTAAAGGGAGGAAGGAAGCATGAGCATCAAGCAGATTTCCGTCTTTTTGGAGAACAAGCCCGGCGCTCTGTACGCCATGACGGGGGTGCTGGCCCAGAACCAGGTGGACATGCGGGCCCTGAACGTGGCCGAGACCAGCGAGTTCGGCATCGCCCGCATCATCGTGGACAACGTGTACACCGCCACTACCGTGCTGAAGGACGCGGGCTATGTCCACTCCGTCACCCCCGTTCTGGGGGTGGCCATCCCCGACGTGCCCGGCGGGCTGAACAAGGTGCTTCAGGTTCTCACCGACGCCAGAGTGAACGTGGAGTACATGTACGCCTTCCTGGGAGGCAGGGATGTGGACCACGCCTATATGATCTTCCGGGTGGCGGATAACGCCGCCGCCTCCGCCGCCCTGGCATCCCGGGGCATCAGGGTGGTGGAGCAGGAGGAGATCGAGCGGCTGTGACTTCGTTGCCCCGCATCTGATGGAGTCAAGAGAGACACCCCCGCCGGCAAAGCCGGCGGGGGTGTCTGTTTTTCTGTATCCCTTCTTGACAAAGCAGGTTTATTGCGATAAACTTAAAATAGGTTTACCAAAATAAACTTCAGGAGGCGGGCGGTATGGAAAAGCTCTTTGAGGGGGAGTACAGGCTGATGGAGGTACTGTGGGACGCGGGGGAGGTGAACTCCACCCGGCTGGTGGAGCTGTGCCGGGAGCGGCTGGGCTGGAACAAGTCCACCACCTACACCGTCCTGCGCAAGCTGAAGCACAAGGGGGCGGTGCGCCATGAAAACACGGTGGCCGCCCCCCTGTGGACCCGGGAGCAGGTGGTGCGGGAGGAGGGAGAGGAGCTGGCGGCCAAGGCCGGCGGGGTGTACCCCTTCCTCACCGCCTTCCTCAGCGGGCGGAAGCTGACCCCGCAGGAGGCGGAGGAGCTCAAGAGGCTCATCGACGAGAAAATGGGGGAGGGGTAGGCGGTGTCATTGCTGGCAGATGTGCTGTGGGAGTGTACCTTCTATTACCTCAACATGGGGCTGTATCTGAGTCTGGCCGTCGGCGTGATGATCCTGCTGCGGCCGGTGACCAACCGCCTGCTCACCCCGGGCCAGCGGCTGTTCCTGTGGGGGTCGGTGTGGCTGGCGGGCTATGTTTGGACATTCATGGACCTGCTGGGCCGTATCCCGTTCCCCATCAGCCTGCGGCAGCTGGTCACCCCCAGGACCGGCGGTTTTGTGTCGGAGAATCTCCCCGCTTTTCTGCCCATAATCCGAGAGGCGGGGACCTACAACCTGGCCCTGCCCGGGGGGACCGCCGTCCCCTTCCAGGTCTCCCAGGGGCTGGCAGACCACCTGTGGCTGCTGGCGGCCCTCTATTGGCTGCTGGTCTTTGCCATCGCGTTCTGGGAGGGCAGGCAGGTGAAGCGGCTGACCCGGGGGGCGAGAGAACTGACCGGGGAGGACTATGACCGCCTCCGGCTGCATCCCGGAGAGAAGGTGGAGATCCGGCTGTGCCCCGCCCTGCCCACCAGCTTTGTGGTCCGGGGCGGAAAGGGGCATGTGATCTACCTGCAGCAGGAGCTGCCCCCGGAGCAGATGAAGCTGGTCCTCCTCCACGAGCGGGAGCATGTGCGGCAGCACCACCCCTGGCTCCAGGGGATCGCCACGGCGGCCTGGGCCTTCTCCTTCTGGAGCCCCTTGATTTGGGCGGGCTACTACCTGTTCCGGCGGGATATGGAGCTCTCCTGCGACCAGGGGGTGCTGGACCGGCTGGAGCGGGAGGAGCGCCGGGAGTACGCCCGCACCCTGGTGGAGCTGGCCAGTAACAGGCCGGTGTGGGGCGGCCTCACCACCTTTGGGGAGTGCGACGCCGCCCTCCGGGTGAAGAAGGCTGCCGGCTGGCGGCCCATCATCCAGGACGGAAGGTGGTTTCTGGGCTGGCTGGCGGCCGCCGTCCTGGCCCTGTTTCTGGTGGCCGGGGCCCCCGCCGACCGGGTGCTGGGGGCGGACATCCTGGCCGAGATGGACCGGATGGATATCTGGGAGGAGGCTGACCAGGCGGCCGACTGGGGCCCGGATACCGTGTTCTACGCGGACGGAAGCCACGGCTTTGCCGACGTGTACTTCCAGGACCTGGAGGGGAACTGGTGGCATATTCTGTACCGGCGGGTGCCGGACGCCCGTCACGGCCGGGAGGTCTATGTGGACCAGCTCCCCAATTCCCCGAGCCTCCGGGGATACCAGGTGCTGGACACCGGAGCGGAATAAAAACAGACACGCACCCCACGCGTTTCCGCGTGGGGTGCGTATTTTTTATGCCTTCTGTCCGGCCTGTTCTTCCTTCCGCCGGACCAGATGCTCCACCATGGTCCGGTCAAAGGACAGGCAGGCCCCAAAGGGGTCGATGACAAAGCCCGCCCCCCGGCCGTCCCGCAGGATCATCCCGGCGTAGTCGTCAAAGGACAGCACCAGAGTCTGCTGGTTCTTGGGGCCGCACAGCCTGCGCAGCTCCTCCCAGCTGGTAAAGGCGGGGAAGTAGGGCTGCCCCGCCTGGTTGGACAGCAGCTGGAATTGAATGGACGTGCCCGCCCCCAGCCGGCCCTGCCCCTCCTCCCCGGCCTCCGGGGGTGGGTCGATCTCCACCGGGGCCAGAAAACGGGCGGAGGAGATCACCAGATCCAGCACCGCCTCCCGGCTCTCCCGGCTGTTCTCCCGGCCCATCCGCTCCACCGCTGAGAGCAGGACCTGGTTGTCAAGCTCCATCGTGTGCTCCATAAGATGCCTCCCAAGGATGAGATATGCTCCATTGTACTACATGCCCCGTTTCCCGGCAAGAGGCGGAAATTCCCCTGTTCCGGGAAACCGGCAGTTTTCATTCCGTAGCCGAAGATGGAATGGAGGAATGGAACATTCTGTGAAAACGGTAGATTTGTTTCTGATTTTATGCTATATTTTTTCCAAAGAAACGGAGCGGCAAATATCAGTTTGTATGTGTTTGACCATCACGGGGGAATCAACGATGAAAATCCGAAACACGACGAAAAAGAAGAAATTGCTGGTAGCCGTTTGTGTACTGCTGGTGCTCACCGTACCTTTCCTGTGGTACTGGCTGTTTGGCTGGGGGACCATCCAGGTAATCGACTTCTCCGCTGCGGACGTGGACTATGTGGAGATCAGCTGCTCCCATTTCCAGGAGCGCGGGACAATATCCGACCCGAGTGAAATCCAGGCGCTCATCGACGAGGCAAACGCCATGGAGAACAGAGGGAGTACGCTGAAGAACCTAGTCCATGGGATTTTCACAGGGGGAGCGGTGCTGTATAACATTGCCTTTTCCCTCAAGGACGGCACGGAATTTTTGCTGACGTTTTCTTCCACCAATTCGGATGAGCCGGTGTCGGACATGAACCTGACTTACTGGTACCATCGCACCCCACCAGGGGGGCAGACCAGCGGAACCATGTGCAGCGGCTCCCTGGAGGTATTTTTCGAGTTGTTTGAAACGTACACCAATCTTTCTCCGGCGTATACGGCTTCTTCCCCTTGAAAAGCAGACACCGGTACATCAACATCTGATATAAAATAGCAGAGTGCTGTCACAGGCACAAGGCAGCCTGCCGCTGTTTGCGGCTGATCTCAGGTCCGGGACTGCTGTTTTGCGAAACCGCCGGAGTTTGTGCCATCACTCCTTATCTTGAAAAGGGACGCGGCAAGATTCCGCTGGACAAATGGCCCGCCGTGTGATACCATAGCTTCTGACGAGTCTCCAACCTCGTCCAAGCGCGAAGCATCGCTTTCGCGTTCGTTCGGGGGACCGCCTCAGGTCCCGCCGTTCTCTAAACAAAAAATGGAGGTTTTTTTATGTCCAAATTTACCACCCGCGACCTGACCTTTGCCGCCATCCTGGCGGCGGTGTACGCCGTTTTGACGGTAACCCTGCCCATTCCCCAGTATGCGGGCATCCAGTGCCGGCTGTCCGAGGCCCTCACCGTCCTGCCCTTCTTCTTCCCCGCCGCCGCGCCGGGGCTGGTGGTGGGGTGCTTTATCGCCAACCTGTTCTCACCCTACTCCCTGGACGTGGTGTTCGGGACGGCGGCCACCCTGCTGGCCTGTTTGCTGACCCAGCGGATGCCCAGCCGCTGGCTGGCCCCCCTGCCCCCGGTGCTGTGCAACGCGGTCATTGTGGGGGCGGAGTGCGCCTGGTACCAGACCGGATTTACCGCTGCCTTCTGGCCTGCCTATGCCTTCAACGCATTTACCGTTGGGCTGGGCGAGCTGCTGGCCTGCTATATCCTGGGCTCTCTGCTCATCCGGGTGCTGCCCCAAATTTCGTTCTTCCGGGCGCTGATTCCCCAGGAGCGGCTGGCCCGGGCGGCAGCCTGAGATACAGGCCGTTTGAGCGCTGCCAGCACCCCGGACAGCTGTCTGTCCGGGGTGTTTTGATTTTGCTGTTCACAGAATCGACATGAAATATTCATATAGTTCCATAGACTTTTTTTGAAAAATCCATACAATAGGATTCATGCTTTGCTGGATTTTTTAGTGTCTGGAATGTTTAAAAAGGGTTGATTGATATGCAAGAGGTCAAAAAACCATCCAAAAAGCCGCTGATTTATTATTATCTGATCGCCATGCTGGTGCTCCTCCTCCTCAACGCCACTCTGTTTCCATCCATGATGGACCGGCAGGTCCAGGAGGTAACCTACAATGTGTTCATGTCCATGACCATGGAGCAGAATGTGGACAAGGTGGAAATCCGGGGCGACGAGATTCTGTTTACCGATAAAGAGGGCGGCATTTACGAGACCACCGCCACCGAGGACCCGGAGCGCACCCAGCGCCTGTTTGAAAACGGAGCCACGTTTGAGGAAATTGATACCCAGCCCTCCCTCTTGAGCACGTTCCTGCTGACCTGGGTGCTGCCCCTGCTGCCCTTCCTGCTCATTGGATGGCTGCTGAACCGCCGGATGCAAAAAACTATGAGCGGCGGCGGAGACGGCATGATGTTCGGCGTGGGCGGCGGCTCAGGGGCCAAGATGTACGTCCCCTCCTCCACCGGCATCCGGTTCGCCGATGTGGCCGGTGAGGATGAGGCCAAGGAGCTGCTGGGCGAGATTGTGGACTTTCTCCACGACCCGGAGAAGTACCGGGCCATCGGAGCCCGGCTGCCCAAGGGCGCTCTGCTGGTGGGCCCTCCGGGCACCGGAAAGACCCTGCTGGCCAAGGCGGTGGCCGGCGAGGCCAACGTCCCCTTCTTCTCCATCGCCGGTTCGGAATTTGTGGAGATGTTTGTGGGCCGGGGAGCCGCCAAGGTGCGGGACCTGTTCAAGCAGGCCAATGAGAAGGCCCCCTGCATTGTGTTTATTGATGAGATCGACACCATCGGCAAAAAGCGGGACGGCCAGTTTTCCGGCAACGACGAGCGGGAGCAGACGCTGAACCAGCTGCTCACCGAGATGGACGGCTTTGATGGCTCCAAGGGCGTGGTGGTGCTGGCCGCCACCAACCGGCCCGAGTCCCTGGACCCCGCCCTGCTGCGCCCCGGCCGCTTTGACCGGCGCATCCCGGTGGAGCTGCCCGACCTCCAGGGCCGCATTGAGATTTTGAAGGTCCACGCCAAGAAGATCCGCCTGGCCGACGATGTGGACTTTGCCCCCATCGCCAGGACGGCGGCGGGTGCCTCCGGCGCGGAGCTGGCCAACATCGTCAACGAGGCCGCCCTGCGGGCCGTCCGGGACGGGCGGCAGTTTGCCACCCAGGAGGACCTGCAGGAGAGCGTGGAGGTGGTCATCGCCGGCTACCAGAAGAAGAGCCGGGTCATGTCCGACCAGGAGAAGAAGATCGTGGCCTATCATGAGACAGGCCACGCTCTGGTGGCCGCCCTCCAGAGCCACTCCGCCCCGGTGGAGAAGATCACCATCATTCCCCGCACCTCCGGCGCCCTGGGCTACACCCTCCAGGTGGACGACGGGGACCACTTCCTCATGAGCAAGGAGGAGCTCCTCAACAAGATCGCCACCTACACCGGCGGCCGGGCGGCCGAGGAGCTGGTGTTCCACTCCGTCACCACCGGCGCCTCCAACGACATTGAGCAGGCCACCAAGCTGGCCCGGGCCATGATCTCCCAGTACGGCATGAGCGATGAGTTCGGCTTTGTGGCGCTCCAGACGGTGACCAACCAGTACCTGGGGGGCGACGCCTCCCTGGCCTGCTCCCCTGAGACCCAGGCCCTGATGGACAGGAAGGTGACCGAGCTGGTGGAGGAGCAGCACCGGAAGGCCCTGAATATTCTGAAGGAGAACGAGGCCAAGCTCCACGAGCTGGCCGAGTACCTTTACCAGCACGAGACCATCACCGGCAAGGAGTTTATGGAGATTCTGGAGCGCAAGTCGCTGCCAAAGGAGACAAAATAAGGGAACGCCCCCGCCTGTTTGAAGCAGGCGGGGGCGTTTTCGCGGCGGTTCCGTTTTGAGCGGCGCGAAAATGCGGACGGCGGAACAGCAAGACCGCAGGGGCGGGAAGGAGAGGATAGGCGGCCTGTCCGGCCTTGTTGAAAAGAAAAGAGACTATGCAGCCGGCATATTGTGATTCATGAAAAAAGTGTCAGAATGAAAGAGCAGCGGTGTGTTCTGGATGGCATGCCGTTCAGAAAATCGCTCAGGGCACAGAATACAAAGGGTGAACTGCCCGGCGGGGCAGTTTGCAGTAATTCAAAAAAATCAGGAGGAGTCGGAAACATGAAAAGTCGGTTAAAACGTATCTTTGCAGGGGCGCTTTCCTGCATGCTGGCCTTGGCCCTGCTGCCCACGGCGGCGCTGGCAGTCAACGATGAGTTTCCCTATGAGGTGAGGCCCTTCCGCGTTGAGGATTTTACTAGAAACGATGGCAGCACCTATGTAGGCAGCACTGAGCCGGAAATTGAGGTCCGGGAGATGGTCATGAACGGAAATACGGTGGAAGTATCCGTCTACCCGGCAGGCACGCGGTTCAGGGGACAGGGAGAAGTGAGCCTTGCGAATTGGACGGCTTACAACATAAACGGAGAGTACGATCCCTCGCTGAATAACGCCTGGACCGCTGCTGATGGGCTGCCCGCCCAGGGTGTTTATACAGCTGAAGTATACAGCATTTACTATGGATTTCCATTTGGCAGCATTTGGGTCACCGCCGAGGGCTCCGGCACCACAGAGCCGGAACCTGATCCCGAACCGGAGCAGCCCGCCACCGTGGCAGGCTTCTCTGACGTCTCCTCCGACACCTGGTACGCCGGGTATGTGGAGACTGTGGCGTAAAAGGGCCTGTTCTCCGGCAACGAGGACGGCACCTTCGGCCCCGAGGACAACATGACCTACGCCCAGTTCCTGGTGGTGCTCAGCCAGTTCTCCGGCG
>CAJFVL010000077.1 GCA_904420465.1 uncultured Clostridium sp. | reverse complement strand
AGCGGAAGCCGGCGGCGGACAGCCTTCCCTCCAGCTCCTCCGGCGGGATGCCCTCGGCGGCGCACAGCTCCTCCAGACTGGGGTAGAGGTCCCGCAGGCGGGTGTTTACCACGCTGAACAGGATGATAGGGTCGTTGGGAAGCATGGCGTCCTCCCGGAACTCAGCCCGGCGGCCAGGTCATATCCCGGCCGGAGAGAACGTGGAAGTGGAGATGGGGGACGGACTGGCCCGCCTGCTCCCCGATGTTGGACACCACCCGGTAGCTGTCCAGCCCCAGCTCTTTGGTCAGCTTGGAGATGACCGCGAAGATATGCGCCACCACGGCGGCGTTATCCTCGTTCACCTCAGCCACCGAGGCGATGTGCATCTTGGGGATGACCAGAAAGTGGGTGGGGGCCTGGGGGTCGATGTCATGGAAAGCGACACACACCTCGTCCTCATAGAGCTTGCTGGACGGAATCTGCCCCTCTGCAATCTTGCAGAACAGACAATCGGACATGAAGAAACCTCCTTTGTTGGTCAGTGAGACCATTGTACCCCCTTTTTCCGGGCTTGCCAAGGTTTTTTTATTCCTGTTCGGGGATCATACCCTCCAGAGAGAAGGTCTGACCCAAAATGGTGATAGAGACCACCTTCTCCGGGTCCGCAATTTGATTCAGCTGAAAGACAAACTCACCCAGCCCAGTAACCGGATTATAGCTCTGACTGACCGACTGTCCTACAGACGCGGACTGGCTGTCCGGAAGATTCAGATGGGTCGTGCTCTCAATTTCGGAAAAAGCCACTGGACCCCACATACGGGAATCATTTCCCTCCCCTTGAATGGTAAAGGCAATGCTGATGGGTGAGAAATATAGCGATTGCAGAGTCATGATATCTTCTCCCACCTGAATGGGAAGCCCGATCTGAAACTGCCGTCCGCTGTCCTGGTCCGGCAGTTTCACATGAAAGGCATGCGGCTCCTGGGAAAAGTCAGCCAGCTCCCCGTTCCGGTTTTTCTCCAAACTCACCGGAGCGATTGTGAGCTCCCCGCCCAAAAACGTCTGAGCATCCCACTGAAGATAGGCGGTTGGCCCCTGATGCCATAGAATCGAGATATGCTGATCTTCCGGATTGTCATCGGGCAGGACCGTGGAGCCTGATACCCAACTGTCCGAACCGTCAGCTTCCAACCTGGGCTGAATATCGGAATCGATCACAAGACCATAGCCGATGCCATGCAAGGCGGTTCCCTCCGGAGCAGTTACCTCCATCAGGACCGCCAAGGTATACCGGTCCACCAACACCTGCTCCACTCCAACCGTCCATCCGTTTTCATAGGTGTGACTTTGATCCACCTGTACCACACCAGCTTCAATCAGTCTGGCCTCCTGTTCCCCTGCGCCGAACAGTGACAAGAGACGCTGATCCAACCCCATCGCTGCGGTAAAGGCGCAGGCCATCAGCATCACCGCCGCCGCCAGAAGCACCGCGGTGACCTTTTTGCTCCATTTCATTGATCGTTGTTCCTCCTTTTTCGATTCGGCCAGAAGGCGGCGCAGCATGGCCCCCTCCTGGTCCCGGCTGGGCTTCACCTGGTCCAGCACCCGGCGCAGATCATGTTGTTCCATACTCGTCCACCTCCAGCCAATGATTCAGCTTCTCTCTGGCCCGAAAGAGCCAGGTGCGCACCGTGGCGGGCTTGGCTCCCAGCAGCTGTGCCGTCTCCCAAGCGCTGTACCCCTGGTAGCAGTGCAGGTAGAGGGTCATCCGCTCCTTCTCCGGCAGAGCCAGGATCAGCTCCCACAGTTCGCCGTCCTCCGGCTGCTCCCAGGTCAGGCGCTCCAGCGCCTCCTCCCCCGCCCGGCGGGTGCGCCACCAGTGCTTCAGCTGGTCCCGGCACTGGTTCCGGGCCGTGGTGATGAGCCAGGCCTTCTCGTGCTCCGGATCACGAAAGGGCTTTTTGTACTCCGTCGCCTTTTGAAAGACGGTCTGGGTGGCGTCCTCCGCGTCCGGAACGTTTTTCATCATCATCAGACAGATCTGATAGACCATGCCCACATGCCGCCGGTAGAGGTTGGCCAGCTCCTCCCGGCTGCGGATGGGAGATTCCTCCACGTTGATCGCCTCCTGTCTCGTCCTCTGCCTGTTACACGATTCAGGATAGCGGATTGTTTCACCGGGCGCAAATTTTTACGAAAAGAAGCAGTCCGCCGCGGATAAAAAATCCGGCTGCCCCCGAGGGGGACGGCCGGATTTTACTTGCGAAAGAGGCTTCCTTTCCTGGGCGGACAGCTTCATTGCCGACGGGCGGTGTGCGGAGCCGCGGGGAAAAGCAAAACCCCGCCGCGGGGAAACCGCAGCGGGGCCTGTCTATGCGAAATTACTGCTGTGCAGGGGCCTCGACCTGGCCAAAGGTGTGGCCGTTGTAGGTCAGGCAATTTTTGCACATCCGGTGAGGCAGCCGGTAAGCCCCGCACTTGGGGCAGGTCACGATACCGGGAGTCTCCAGCTTCCAAACGGAGCTGCGCCGCTTATCGCGCCGGGCCTTGGACACTTTTCTCTTAGGAACCGCCATGGGTGACACCTCCTTCGGTTTGCGTGCCGGTCAAGGCACTGACTGCTCACTCAGCGTTGTTCAACAGCTGCGACAGGGCCGCCCAGCGGGGGTCCGTCTCCGGCCGGCAGGAGCAGGGCCCCTGGTTCAGGTCGGCGCCGCACTTGGGACACAGCCCCTTGCAGTCGTCTGAGCAAAGATTTTTGGTATCCATCGCAAGCACAAAGGCCTCGGTCACCACCTGAGTCAGATCCAGCTCGCCGTTTTCCAGCAGGATGATCTCGTCGCTTTCCTCATCCTCCAGCTCCTGGGCCAGCAGGCTGTCCAGCTTGACCGCCTTTTCACGGGAAAAAGGCTTGCCGCAGCGGTCACAGACCAGGTCCAGCAGCGAGCGGGCGGTTCCCTCCAGCACCAGAGCGCCGGCGTGGTTGGTCACGCGGCCCTCGGCCAGGACGGGCCGGGTGACGGGCTTTCTGCCGTAAAATTCCAGCTCGGACAGGTCCACCTGGAGCTGAAAGGACTTCTGCGCGTCGGGAACATGGATAATATCTCTCAGATCCAGACGCAATGAAATCCCTCCCGGAGGCAGTTCCCCCATACTTGCATAATGGTACAGAGGATATTATAAAGAAATTCCTCCCGATTGTCAAATCTTTTTTCTCATTGACAAATCAATTTTTTTATGATGAAATCTTGAGAAGATGAGCACAGTGGACAAAAGGGGAGATGGACGGCGTGAAGGAGTTCGTTTTGGGGAAAAACGACGCGGGGCAGCGGCTGGACCGCTGGCTGGCCAAGACAGTGCCCCTGCTGCCCGCCCCCCTGGCCCAGAAGTACATCCGCCTGAAGCGGGTAAAGGTGAACGGGAAGGGGTCCAGGAGGGACGTGCGGCTGTGCCGGGGGGATGTGCTGCAGCTGTATATCAACGACGAATTTTTTGATACCCCGACCCCGGAGAATGCCTTTCTCTCCCTGTACCAGCCCAAGCTGAACATCCTCTATGAGGACGACCAGATCCTGCTGCTGGACAAGCGCCCGGGAATGGTGGTCCACCCCGACGAGAGCGAGCGGGTGAATACCCTGCTCACCCACCTACAGGCCTATCTGTACCAGAAAAAGGAGTGGTCCCCCTACTGGGAGAACTCCTTCGCCCCGGCTTTGTGCAACCGCATCGACCGGAATACGGGAGGAATCGTGATTGCCGCTAAGACCGCCGAGGCTCTGCGGGTGATGAACCAGAAGATCAAGGACCGGGAGATAGAAAAATATTATCTGTGCGTGGCCCGGGGAGAGCTGCGGCCTCCGGCGGGAAGGCTGGAGGGCTTTCTCCTGAAGGACGAGGGCAAAAAGCAGGTGAGCGTCTATAAAAAGCCGGTTCCGGGGGCAAAGACCGCCGTCACCTTATATAAGACCCTGGCGGCGCGGGAGGGCTTATCTTTGGTGGAGTGCGAGCTGGTCACCGGCCGCACCCACCAGATCCGGGCCCAGATGGCGGCCGCCGGCCACCCCCTGCTGGGGGATGGGAAGTACGGCAGGGAGCGGGAGGACCGGAAATACGGCCGCCATGGCCAGGCCCTGTACTCCTATAAGCTGACCTTCTCCTTCACCACCGGAGCCGGGCCGCTGGCGCACCTCAACGGCCGGACCTTTCAGGTGGAGGATGTGGACTTTGTAGAGGAGTATTTCCCGGGATATACCTGGCGGGAGGGAAGCGTGGAGAGTGGAGCGTGAAAAGTGAAGAGTTGAGATAGGAGTTAGGGGGGGCGATCCGTAGGGCGGGACGACTCGGGCTTGTTCGGCGTTTGCTTCGTAGGGGCGGCCTTTGGCCGCCTGTGGGCGCGCACAGTGCGCCCCTACACATGGGACCGTTAGGGCCCAATGCACGATCGGGCCGCCCTATCGTGAGGGCGGCTATCAGCCGCACGCCGTCTGCCGCCGGGTGGTATGTTTTCTCTAAAAATTATTGACAAACGATAATTTGTGTGGTACGCTACTATTAGAATTATCGCAAAACAATAATTTTTGGAGGTGTGGCATGGGAATCAACAAACAGGCCCTGCTGTGGCTGTGCGCCGCCGCCGGGGCAGTGCTGGCCCTGCTGGCCGGCTGGGGAGGAGAGGGCGCCTCCTGGCTGGAGGGACTGACTGGGCTGGGCCGCGGCCTGGGAGAGTGGCTGCGGCGGCTGTCCCTGTCGGGGACGGGGGGCAATCTGGCCGCCTGGGCTCTGGTGCTGGCAGTGTGCGCCCTGCCGCTGCTGTTTCTGATGCGGCGCCGGCACAGGCAGGGGAGACTTTGGGCGGAGGACGTTCTTC
Source organism: uncultured Clostridium sp. (assembly GCA_904420465.1). Classification (GTDB taxonomy): domain Bacteria; phylum Bacillota; class Clostridia; order Oscillospirales; family Oscillospiraceae; genus Lawsonibacter. Next base: position 5,303 of record CAJFVL010000077.1, on the reverse strand, counting down.
TGGTCCTGATGGTGCCCCAGATCTTTGCCCTTCTCTACGTTCTGGTCAACCCCACCCTGCTGGGGGGCGGAGTGATGGAGCTGTTCCCCGAGATGCGGAGCTTCTTCTCCCTGGCGGCTTTGGGCACCCTGTGCTCCACCGGGGTGGCCTGGCTGGTGCTGAAGGTGCTGCGGGGGCTGGAGGACTGCCCGGTTCAGCGCCTGCCCAAGGTGCTGTGCCCCCTGCTGACAGGCGGGGCCGCCCTGATGGCTCTGGCGGCGGGCTTCGGCGGAGCGCTGGGGTTTGTTCAGGAAGGAGAAAATGTTCTGCTTTCCGGGCTGATCACTCTGATGCAGGCCGTCCCCACCCTGCTGGGGGCGCTGGTGCTCCTGTGGGGGAAGGAGCTGGCCGAAAAAATGGGGGAGGCCCTGTTCAGCGAGGAGACCGCCCGGCTGTGTGCCCGGACGGCAATGGGCTGCCAAATGGCGGTGCAGGCCTCGGTGGTTCTGTCCCTGTCGGCCAACCTCCTCCAGCTGGTCCTGTACCCCATGCTGTACACCGGGCAGTTCTCGGTGGAGATCCCCCTGTTTTCCCTGACGCTGTCCGCCGCGCTCTATCTGCTGTGCCGCAGCCTGGAGCGGGGATGGGAGCTTCAGGCGGACAGCGACTCCATCATTTGAGATAGGAGTTTGGAGATAGGAGTAAAATGCAGAATGTAGAATGAAATTAGGAGTTAGAAATTAAAAATTGATGTGTTCCGCCGCGGGCGGAACGATTTCAAATAGTCCGGCTCCGCTGGACACCACAACTCCTATCTCATCACTCCTATCTCGGACGAAGGGGGGGACGGCATTGGCCATCCGGGTATATCTCAGCGACATCTTAAAGGAGCGGGGGATGACTGCCAAGGAGCTGTGCGCCAAGGTGGGCATCACCGAGGCCAACCTGTCTATTCTGCGTTCAGGGAAGGCCAGCGGCGTGCGCTTCCACACCATCAACAAAATCTGCTACTATCTGGACTGCGACGTGGGGGATATCCTCCGCTTCGACGGACGGCTTGAGGAGGATGACGAGGATGAAAAAACGTAACATCTTGGCCCTGGCGCTGACCGCCCTGCTGGCCCTGTCCGGCTGCTCCCTGGCCCGGCCGGAGGGGGAGAACGGAGGAACGGGCGGAGCGGGGGAGCGCTTCATCGGCCTTTACATGGTCTACAGCGAGGACGGGGCGCGGGACGCCTTCAACAGCAATCCAAATCTGAAGGAGATGGGCAGCGAGACGCTGGAAGCCGAGGGATTTGGGTCCTTTACCGTTCCCAAAGAGGTGCTGCTGGCGGAGGAGGACGGGGACCGGAGCTGGAGATTCCCCGAGATGGAGGGCTTTTTCCTGTTTTGCACCGAAACGGTGGAGGACGGGGTACCCACCTCCTCTGCCTTCCATAACATGGGGGACGCCCAGTTTTCCACCCATGTTACGGATGAGGGGACGGCCAACTCCATGTCGGGCACCGTCTACCTGGGGCCGCCCCTGGGGGCGCCGGAGGACTGGAGCATTTACGACATGGCGGGGATCTGGACCGCCTACAGGGTGTATCAGACGCCGGAGGGGGTGCCCTATCTGGACGGCACGGGGGACAGCTTCTCCGGCGGCCCGGTGGGCTGCACCGCGGAGGCCAGCTGGAGCCGCACCGTGGACGGCGAGACAAAGGGTATGACCGTCTCGGTGGAGGTCCAGGTGGAGGAGGCACCCAGGCTGGCGGCTGTCACCGTGTACCAGTACGGGGCAGGCGGGGCGCTGCTGGGTAGCGATTCTGTTCCTCTGGACGGGACAGAGCCCCAAATATTGTGGCTGGAGGGGGCGCTGTGGGCCGCCGTGGAGGAGACCGACATCTGGGGGAACTCCACCCGCGCCTCCTATGACCGCCCCGGGCCGGAGGAGGACCCCATCTATCACATGTTTGTCCTGCTGGATGACCGGGGGGTCGGTTCCACAACCTCCCTGATGCTGGCGGAAGCCGGGACGGGGGCGCAGGCCGCGCCCTGAGCGCCAAATTCTCCAAATCAAACAAGTCAGCGGGCCGCGCTCCAGCCGTTTCTTGGCTGGGGTGCGGCCCCTGTGTCAAAAGGAGGAAAAATCCCGAAAAAATTTCGACAAAAATGATTGACAATTAGGGTCCGAGCGGATATAGTGTATCTCGCTATCCGTGAAAGTCCGGCCCCCCGGAATGCCCTTGTATGCAGGCGCCGACCCGGACGAATAAATCGAGGGAGCTGACAAGGTCATTTACAAGTGAGGGGGGAGGACACATGTCCAAGGAGCTGATCCGTCTGTCCAACTGCACCATGAAGTTTGACGACGAGGTGGTGCTGGACAATCTCAATCTGTATATCAATGACAAGGAATTCCTCACGCTGCTCGGACCCAGTGGGTGCGGCAAGACTACCACGCTCAGAATTATCGGTGGTTTTCAGACGCCCACGTCGGGAGACGTTTATTTCGACGGCGTGAGGATGAATTCTGTCCCGCCCCATAAGCGGGCCATCAACACGGTGTTTCAAAAATATGCTCTGTTTCCCCATCTGAACGTGTTTGAAAATATCGCCTTCGGCCTGCGCATCCCCAAGACGGACCCGGCCACCAAAAAGAAGGTGAAGCTGTCCGAGAAGGAGATTACCCAGCGGGTGATGGAGATGCTGGAGGTGGTCAACCTCAAGGGCTTCGAGAAGCGCCGCGTGACCCAGCTGTCCGGCGGCCAGCAGCAGCGAGTGGCCATTGCCCGGGCCTTGGTGAATCAGCCCAAGGTGCTGCTGCTGGACGAGCCTCTGGGCGCTCTGGACCTGAAGCTGCGCAAGGATATGCAGAACGAGCTCAAGCGCATCCAGCAGGCCATGGGCATCACCTTTGTCTATGTCACCCACGACCAGGAGGAGGCCCTGGCCATGTCGGACACGGTGGTGGTGATGGACGGAGGAAGGATTCAGCAGATCGGCACCCCCGAGGACATCTACAACGAGCCGAAGAATGCCTTTGTGGCCGACTTCATCGGGGAGTCCAACATTCTGGACGGCATCATGCGGGCCGATGGGGTGGTGGAGATCTTCAACCGCCGCTTTCAGTGCCTGGACAAGGGCTTTGCACAGGACGAGCCGGTGGACGTGGTCATCCGCCCCGAGGACGTGGACATCGTCCCCGAGGACCAGGGCCAGCTGAAGGGCACCGTCACCTCGGTCACCTTCAAGGGGGTCCACTACGACACCATCGTGGACTTCTACGGCTTCAAGTGGCTCATCCAGACCACAGACTTCTGTCCGGTGGACAGCCACATTGGCATCAAGATCGACCCTGACGGCATCCATGTCATGAAGAAAAGCCAGTATTCCGGACTGTTTGGGGACTACTCCTCCTATTCCGAGGAGTACGAGGAGATCAGCGACGCCACCCTGGAGCCCGAGGAGGAAGAGGAGGAGCGCCATGAAGAGTAGGCTCTCCTGGCTGGCCGCCCCCTATGTGCTGTGGATGGCCCTGGTGGTCATCGTCCCCATCTTCCTGGTGATGTTCTACGCCTTTACCACGGCCAACTCCCTGGCGGAGGCGGAGAGCGGTCTGGCGGGATTTTTCGGAATGTTCACTCTGGAAAATTTTGCGCGGATGGGCACCTATACGGTGATCTTTTACCGCTCCTTCCGGCTGGCGCTGGTGGCGACGGTGATCTGCCTGCTCATCGGCTACCCGCTGGCCTATGTGATGGCCAAGGAGGGACCCGGCTTCCAGCGGATCGCCATGGTGCTGATCATGCTGCCCATGTGGGTCAATTTTCTGCTGCGGACCTATGCCTGGATGGCCATTCTGGAGAATAACGGCATCCTCAACCAGTTCTTTGACGCCATCGGCCTGTTCGATCTGATCAACGGCATCTTCGGCACCGACATAGATCGCTTCCGCATGATCCGCACCCAGGGGGCGGTGGTGCTGGGCATGGTGTATAACTACCTGCCCTTTATGGTGCTGCCCGTCTACTCGGTGATTATCAAGCTGGACCACTCCCTGCTGGAGGCCGCCCGGGACCTGGGGGCCAGCACTGCCGGCGTGTTCCGCAAGGTCATCTTTCCCCTCTCCCTGCCCGGGGTGCTGTCCGGGGTGACCATGGTGTTTGTCCCCTCGGTGTCCACCTTTGCCATCTCCAGGATGATGGGGGGCAACACCCAGATGCTGCTGGGCAACCTCATTGAAAACCAGTTCCTGGGCGGGGCCTACAACCCACATCTGGGCAGCGCCATCGCCCTGGTGATGATGGTCATTGTGGTGGCCTGCATGTGGATCATGAACCGCTTCGGCGAGGGCGAGGAACAGGCGGTGATGCTATGAAAAAGAATTCCCGCGTGGGCGGCCGCCTGCTGATCGGGCTGATCTTCCTGTTTCTGTACGCCCCCATTCTGCTGCTGGTGGTGTTCTCCTTCAATGCCGGAGGGAGCAATGTGGTGTGGGAAGGCTTTTCCCTGCGCTGGTATCGGGAGCTCTTTCAGGACCGGAGGATGATGACGGCCGTCTATAACACGCTGCTGGTGTCTGTGCTGGCCACCGTCATCTCCACCGCGGTGGGTACCATCACCTCGGTGGGCCTGTACGGGATGAAGAAGCGCTGGCGGGAGCCTATTTTGTCGGTGAACAACATCCCCATCATGAATGCCGACATTGTCACCGGCGTCTCCCTGTGTATCTTCTTTGTGGCGGCCATTGCCGGGTGGAACGATATTGTGGTGGGGGGATGGAACGGTTTTGTCACCTTTCTGGAGGAGACCTTCCGCCGCACCCTGCCCCGCATGTCTGAAGTGGAGATGGGCTTTGCCACGCTGCTGCTGGCCCACCTGTCCTTTGATATTCCATACGTCATTCTGAATGTGCTGCCCAAGCTGCGGCAGATGGACTCCAGTCTGGTGGACGCGGCCCAGGATCTGGGCTGTACCTGGCCCCAGGCCTTCTGGAAGGTGGTGGTGCCCGAGATCAAGCCGGGCATCGTCTCCGGCGCCCTCATCGCCTTTACCATGTCCATTGATGACTTTGTCATCTCCTACTTTACCGCCGGCTCGGCGTACACCCTGTCCATCGAGATCTACAGCATGGTCCGCCGCCGGGTGAGTCCCGAACTCAACGCTGTGTCCACCCTGCTGTTCGTCACAGTGCTGGTGCTGCTCCTGATCATCAATATCCGGGAGGCCAGGCTGGAAAAAAGAAGCGCGCAGGCGCGCGAAGCAGGAAAATAGCGCCGGAGCGCAGGGCAGAGCCCAGGGGCGGCCAAGGGCCGCACCGGGTCTGCCCGGAGACGGAG
>CAJFVL010000076.1 GCA_904420465.1 uncultured Clostridium sp. | reverse complement strand
AACAGACCCCAATTCACGATTTGAACTTGCCCGCAAACCCGTATGGTTACTGGCTTTTCGGCAGTTTGGACTTCCAAAGTGGAAACATGATTTCGAGTCGAGCTCGTTATGACCGCTTCGATACGTCTCCATTTAATAATTATTTAGTTTTTGGGGCAAATAACATGATTTCGAGTCGTTCTCGTTATGACCACTTCGATACGTCTCCATGCTGTATTCCCAACGCTTTGCAGGTTTCCCGCCGTTCCGGGACCGGGCGTAGAAATCGTAGACAAAGTGTAGAAAAACCGTAGATATTCAGTTGTTGGAAATCGTAGATAAGCCAAAATTCCCAGAAGTATCAAGGGTTTGCGAAGATGTGGCTTCTACCGACCGAGTCGATTTCGAGTGCGGACCCTTCAACCACTTGGGTACATCTCCATTTACTGAAAATCGGTCGCCCGATTTACAACCTGCTTATTCACTTTTCGAGAAAACTGTTAGCATTCTGTTAGCATTTTGTGATTTTTGCGCTTTTTCCATAGCCTGCAATCCCTTGCGGCACAAGGATTTGCGGTTCTCCACCGTGCCTTCGTGAGTGACGATTTTGAGTCGAGCTCGTTATGACCACTTCGATACGTCTCCATTTAATCATTATTCAGCTTTTGGAGCAGATAGCATGAGATTTTGAGTCAAGCCCGCCCCAACCACTTTGATGCATCTCCATGTCCGGCACTGAAATTATGCAGCATACATGTTTGCGGCGCGGTTCGGTTATAAGCGGCCTGAACCTGCGGCATGTGAAAAGGGAGCTTGCGGCAGAAGCCGGGCAGAGGGCTGCCGGGGAAGGGACAGCATTAAGGATAACAGACAAACGAGCAGAAATCAAGGCCTGTTCAAGAGATTTTTATCATTTCTGTGTCAGCCGTATTGGAAGCTGCCATGCGGCTGCCCGCAGGGGAGGCCATTGCCGGTGTGATATGGCGCGGTTGACTGTGCAGCCAGAGACAGCAGGCAATCGGATTTATATGGGCTGGTTCTTCGATGGGCATGGAGGATATTGCATCCGAAGGCCGGAGGGGAGAGAATGGAGAGGTGAAGTGGCAGCTTTTCAGGATATATCTGGATATGCTACAATATAAAAGGGCTGGGCCCGCAAGGACAAAGGAAGTTCAGAATGATGTTGAGAGGATTAAAACCGCAGCCTCCCTTTTCGGCACTATATAGTGTAAGCCGGAGAAAGGAGGCAAAATCAGTGGGATACGTCACATTCTTTCAGTTTCTTCGCCGCTGCCTTCAGATGGATGCGGAACAGTACATTGTGCAGCAGCAGGAGCGGAAACCCCGGTTGATCATGGACGGCCTGCCGCATCGAAAGCCGGAACACACAGGTGCAGATGATAAAGAGAGGGAAAACGGAGGACCGGAAAATGGAGCAGACTGAATGGATTGATCTGGTGGAGCGGAGCCGGCGGGGTGACCCGGAGGCCCGGGATGCTTTGGTGCGGGCGGCACAGAACAGGATCTATTACCACTGCAAAAAGATGCTGAAGCATGAGGAAGATGCACAGGATGCCGCACAGGACGTATTGATTGTCATGCTGACCAGTCTGGACAAGCTGCGGGAGCCCGCTGCTTTTTGGAGCTGGGTGAACGGCATTACGGCCAACCGATGCAGGCATCTGCTGTCCAGCCCGCGCCGGGAGTGGCAGATTCCCGAGGATGAGGAGGGAAACTCTGTTCTGGACAGCATGGAGAGTCTGGACGAGCAGGTGATTCCGGACAAGGCTCTGGACAACGAGGAGACCCGCCGCATGATCGTCGGTCTGGTGGATGACCTGCCGCCGGACCAGCGTATGAGCGTTCTGTTTTACTACTATGACGAAATGAGCGTCAGACAGATCGCGGAAGCGATGAATACCAGCGAGGGTACAGTGAAAAGCCGGCTGAACTATGCCCGCCGGTATATAAAAAAGGGTGTGGAGGATTACGAGCGCAAGGGAATCAAGCTGTACAGCATCAGCCCGCTGGCGCTGCTGGCGTATTTCCTGCACCAGGAGGAGGCGGCGTCCGCCATGGACAGCGCTGCAGCCGCTGCCATGGCGGCCCGGGCCGGAGAGACAGCCGCCCTCTCTGCGGCCGAAGGCGCTGCCGGTGTGGCAGGCGGCTCAGCCGCGGGAAGCGCGGCGTCGGGCGCTGCGGCGGCCGGACTGTCTGCCAAACTGGCCGCCGGCATCCTGGCCGCTGTGATAGCCGTAGGCGGCGGGGCGGCAGGCGTCGCTTGGATGCTGGACCGGGACAGCGGAGAGCCGGCGCCTCCACCCCACACAGAAGCTGCGGCTCCGGTGTCGGTACCAGAGCCGGACCCCGACCCGGAGGCGGACCCCGACCCGGAGGCGGAACCTGACCCGGAGGTGGAACCTGACCCGGAGGCGGAACCTGGCCCGGAGGCGGAACCTGACCCGGAGGCGGAACCTGACCCGGAGGCGGAACCTGACCCGGAGGCGGAACCTGACCCGGAGGCGGAACCCGGCCCGGAGGCGGAACCCGGCCCGGAGGCGGAACCTGATCCGGAGCCGGAACCCGAGGAGGAACCCGAAACGGAAACCGCTCCCTTTGCGGTGACGTATGGCTTTTCCATTGTGACGCCCCAGGCCTATCAGGACCTGCCGGCCACATCGGTCTTTGATGATCCCGATTTGGTGGCATTCCCTTCCGCCTGTTCGGTTTCACAGCCCTCCATCTCGGCGAGCGGACCGGATGGGGATGGCTATGTCACCTACACCATCTCCTACACCCTGACCATGAAGTCCCATTTCGGCTCCTCCAGCAGCGAGAAAAAGGACTTCTCCGCCAAGACCTGGGTCCACCAGTACGACCTCTACGACTACTACACCGGCCGGAAGTACCTCACCGCTGATGTGGACGCCGCCGAGACAGGGCTGGACCATGTCAGCGGGTCGGCCACCGTGGAACATAACGGAAAGCAGTTTCAGATCTTTTACCAGACCACGGGGGAGACCCTGGTCCCCTCCGGCAGCAGCTGGCTGGAGAGCGGGGAGCCGGGGCTGTCCTGGGAGATCTACACCAACAGCGTCACCCGGACCACTACGGTGGTCCGGGTCCCGGCGGACTACGACGGGGTTCTGCTGGGGCTGAACGTTGTGGATACCCCCAGCGGGACGGGGGACAACGCCTATACCGGAGAGACGGAGGAGCCCTGGAACCTGGCCGAGGACGATCCCGCCCACTTTGTATTCCTTCGCTTGAGCAATTCGTAAAAAATTTTTTCAAAAAAATAAAACCAGGAGGGGCTGAGCCGGCACTAATATAACAGAAACAAAAAGAAGGGAGACCACAATTATGTTCTGTTCAAAGTGCGGGAAGAAGATGGATGGCAGCGTGAGGTTCTGCCCCTGTTGCGGGACGGAGAACCTGGAGGCGGCGGGACGGAGGCCGGCCGGCCTGTCTTTGGGCGGCGGTGCAGATCTGCCCAGAATGGCGCTGATGGTACTCGGCGCGATGCAGGTGCTGCTGTTTTTCACCCTGTCCCACGGGTCGGTCCGGCTGCTGAGCGCCCTGAACTCTGTCTTTGGCAGCGATTTTTCCGATAAGCTGACCGCCCTCAATGTCATGCGTATCGTGGGAGCGCTGTCAGATCTGGGGGTCCAGGGGGCGGGCACTGCGGCGGTGGAATTTTCCATCCTGTGCCTGCTGCCGCCGGCCCTGGGCCTGGCGGTGCTGGCGCTCAATTTGAAAAGGGGCGGAGGAAGGGGCGGCCTGGCTTCCGTTGTGCTGTCGGCCGCGACCCTGCTGGCCTACCTGCTTCTCCGGGCCGACCTGAGCGCCAATTCCGGACTGGGGTTCACGGTTGAGGGGGGCGGACTGGCCTTTGCGGTGACGGCGGCGCAGCTTGCGGCGGCTGTGCTGTGTCTGCTGGCGGACAGGCGCGCCGTGCAGTAACTGAAATCGGACAAAGGGAGCTTCGCCCTTCCAAAGCAATATTGCGCCCGGGCCGCGGCAATCTGCCGCCCGTGGAGGCGGATGAACGGAACACAGGTTCCAGTGTGTTCCTCCGGCTGTATGACAGCTCCCCCAACCGGCATGATGAGGCTGCCTGCTGCTGCAGAGACAGAAAGAGGCCCGGCATGGGCCGGGCCAAGGAAAAAACTGCTTGCGATTTGCCAAATCATGCAGTACAATAAGGACAAGGCGAATAAAGGGCGGGACGTGGAGAGCTGGAACCTCCCCACGCCCCTATGCAGGAGATGGAACCTCCCACACAGCAGAATTTCTGCGCCACGCCCATTATACCGGGAATCTCCCCATTTTACAAGGGGGAAATCCGGGTGGGTCTGTGTGCCATATCGGGCTGTGCAGGGATTATTGCACCTGCACAGCCTTTTTATTCGCCCCGGCTGAAACGGCCTCGGGAAGCGGTCAATGCGCCGCTTCCCGCAGGCTGCCGGTTGGGGAGGGCCGCCGATGAGCGGCGGAAACAGCGTGGAGTGCTCCTGCGGGGACGGCCAGACCTACAAGCTGGAAACACGCAAAACGGGCCGCCTGATCCTTGAATGGGCGGCCTTTTCTGTTCTGCGGCTTTGAAAAAATTTTTTCAAAAATAAAACCGGCCGGGAGCGGTGCGGCACTATACCATAGAACAGACGCCAAAGGCAGGCGGAGCGGCAAAAGACCTTTTGAACGCCCGGCCAATTCTATCATAAAAATAAACGAAAGGAGCAAACCCCATGAAAACACGCAGATTTTTGTCCCTGATCCTGGCACTGACCCTTTGCTTTGCCCTGGCCATCCCGGCCTCGGCGGCCGACCTGACCTATGCGGTCACCGGCGGCAGCATCTACTTTGACGCCAACACCGGCACCATCACCGACTGCGACTCCACCGTCACCCGGGCCGACATCCCCTCGGAGATCTACGGCGTGACGGTCACCGCTATTGGAGACAGCGCCTTTGACCGCTGCTCCAGCCTGACGGCCGTGACCATCCCCGATACTGTCACCTCCATCGGCAGCAACGCCTTTTACCTCTGCACTGCCCTGACCAGCGTTGTCATCCCGGACAGCGTCACTACCATGGGGCGGTTCGCCTTCGGCAACAGCGGCCTGACCAGCATCCAGCTGAGCCAGAACCTGACGGAGATCTCCGAATTCATGTTCTACGGCTGCGGCGGCTTGACCGGGCTCACCATTCCCGACAGCGTCACCGGAATCGGCCGCAGCGCCTTTGCCCTCTCCGGCCTGACCTCTGTCACCATTCCCGACAGTGTCACCAGCATCGGCGACAATGCGTTCTCGACCTGCACAAACCTGACCGAAGCGGATCTGGGCAGCGGGGTGTCCTCCTTGGACGGGCATGCATTCAACCACTGCACCAGCCTGAAAAGCGTGACACTGTCTCCGGCCCTGCAGGTGATCCCCATCGGCGCCTTCTCCTACTGCTACGCCCTGGAGGAGGTTGTCATCCCCGAGGGCGTCATCCGTATCCGGGATTCCGCGTTCAGCGAGTGCTCCTCCATCCGCTCCATCACCCTCCCCTCCACCCTCCAGCGCGTGGACCATTCGGTTTTTTACAACAACTCCAGCTTGACCGACGTGTATTATAACGGAACCGCCATGGACTGGGCCGCCATTCAGATGGACAGCGCCCTCGGCGGCGACCTTCACTTTGCCGAGCCGGTGGCCGGCTTCACCGACGTGACCACCGGCGACTACTACGGCGAGGCGGTGCAGTGGGCGGTGAACCAGGGGGTCACCGGCGGCACCAGCGAAACCACCTTCTCCCCCGCCGACACCGTCACCCGCGCCCAGGCGGTGACCTTCCTGTGGCGGGCCGCCGGCTCGCCCGCCCCCGCAGCTTCCTCCTCCCCCTTTGCGGACGTGACTCCCGACGCCTACTACTATCAGGCGGTCCTCTGGGCGGCGGAGAACGGCATCACCGGCGGCGTCGGCGAGAACCAGTTCGGCCCGGAACAGACTCTGGCCTATGACCAGATTTTCACCTTCATCAGCCACGCTGTGGGCGAGAGCGGTACCGGCGCCGACTGGTCGGAGGCGGCGGTGAACTGGGCGCGGGAGAGCGGCCTGACCGACGGGCTGTCCTTCTCCGCCAAGGACTCCTGCCCCCGGGCCGATGTGATCTACTGCCTGTGGAAGCGGATGGCATGAGAGGACGGGCGGGGACTTTCCCTCCCGGCCACACCTTTGGATGTGCTAACATGGCGAAAAAGGAGCAGATCGTATGAAAATATGCAGCGCGTTCTCTCTGGCCCTGTCCCTGGCGCTGTGCCTGGGGCTGGCCCTGCCCGCCGCCGCTGCGGATATGGGCAAGGTAGAGGCAACAAATGTGGTCAGCAGCGGCGACCGGTTCACCGCCTTCCTCGACGAGAACGGTACTCTGTGGACCTGCGGCAGCAACCGGTATGGACAGCTGGGCATTGGGACCCACGGCAGCGACGCGGGGTCCGACGTCCCGGTGCGGGTGATGGACGGCGTGGTCTCGGTGAGCTGCGGGGCGGACTTCGCGGCCGCCATTAAGACGGACGGTTCCCTGTGGACCTGGGGATACAACGGGTACGGCCAGCTGGGCAACAACGGGCAGGGGGATGTGGAGCAGCCCTACGCCAGCGTATGTCAGACCACCCCGGTGAAGATCATGGACGATGTGGCGGCCGTCAGCTGCAGCACCAACAGCACGGGGGCGTACGGCTCCGGCTACGCCGCCGCCGTCAAGACAGACGGGACCCTTTGGATGTGGGGCCAAAACTTCGGCCAGTTCGGCAACGGCACCACAGTGAGCCCCTACTATCCGGTGCAGGTGATGGACGGCGTGAAGGCGGTGAGCTGCGGCGGCGACTTTGCCGCCATCCTCAAGACGGACAACTCCCTGTGGATGGCAGGGGACGGCTATTACGGCGAGCTGGGCAACGGCACCTACACAGATGTCAGCCAAAATATGACGGCAAATACCGCTGTCCCGGTCAAGGTGATGGACGATGTGGCCTCGGTCAGCTGCGGCAACAACTGTGTGGCCGCCGTCAAGCTGGACGGCTCCCTGTGGATGTGGGGGAGCAGCCGGGGCGGCCGGCTGGGCGTCGGCGAGACGGGAAATGTGGAGTGGGCAGCCGCTACCTGGGCGCCTCTCCAGACTGTCCCGGTGAAGGTAATGGAGGACGTGGCGGCGGTCAGCACCGGCGGCTCTTATCTCTATGGCTGTACGGCTGTTATCAAGACGGACGGCTCCCTGTGGATGTGGGGGAGCAACTACCGGGGGGAGCAGGGCACCGGCGAGAACGGCGGATACGCCTATGAGCCCCACAAGGTGCTGGACAATGCGGTGGCTGTCAGCTGCGGGGTGTGGTGCCAGACTGCCGCCGTCACCGCCGACGGCTCTCTGTGGACCTGGGGGGACAACACCGCCGGCCAGCTGGGCAACGGCGGCCTTGGGAATCTGAGCTATACCGCCGGCGGGATGTACACTGTACCCTGCCGGGTGCGCGGCGGCGCGGCCCTGCCCGCCGGCGGCGGGGCGGATATCCCCGACACCGTGGCCGGCTTCACCGATGTGTACGAGACCGCCTACTACGCCGACGCGGTGGAGTGGGCGGTGGCCCAGGGGGTCACCGGAGGGACCAGCGAGACCACCTTCTCCCCCGCCGACACCGTCACCCGGGCCCAGGCCATGACCTTCCTGTGGCGGGCCGCCGGATCGCCGCAGCCGGACAGCACCGGTTCCCCCTTTGTCGATGTGTCTCCGGAGGCGTACTACTATGTGCCCGTGCTGTGGGCGGCGGAGAACGGCATCACCGGCGGCGTGAGCGAGAACCAGTTCGGCCCCGAGCAGACCCTGGCCTATGACCAGATCCTCACCTTTATCAGCAAGCTGGCGGGGGAGAGCGGCACCGGCGCCGACTGGTCGGAGGCCGCTCTCAACTGGGCGGAGAGCAGCGGCCTGGCTGACGGCCTGACCTTTTCCGCCAAGGGCAGCTGCCCCCGTTCCGACGTAATCTACTTCCTGTGGAGGCAGCTGGCGTAATCCCCAGAGACAGCCCTGTGCTTGAGACAGGGGAGAATTTTAAGAAAGAGAGAACTGCAATGAAAGCGTTGAAACGGTGTTTTTCCCTGCTGATGTCAGCCGCTTTGATAACCGGCTTGATGTGTACAGGCGCGTGGGCCGCCCAGGGGCCCTCCGCGGTGGCCAACGGCGTGGTCAGTCCCACAGATGACACCAGAAGCCAGGGGGCTATCCGTGAGGAGAACGGCTCGGTCTATCTGGATCTCTATTACGGCAGCACGGTCACGTTCACCTCGGCCCATCTGGGAGGGGCGGTGTCCTTCCCGGACCCCTGGTCGGGGGAGCAGATGGTGCTCAAAACCATCATCGCCGAGCCGGGCTGCATCGCCTATTCCACTTCAGCCTCCGGAGAGGTGTATACCGATGAGGATAACACCCCGGACGCCATGGACGAGTATGAGAACTTCGGGCGGCTGCTCTGCCACTACTACGGCGTGCAGCCGGACGGCACCATTGTGATCGAGGGGATCAACGACGGCTATCTGCTGGGCAACACCTATGTCCGCTATGGGCTGGACGCCTATATGTGGGATTACAGTGTGTTTATGACCTACTTTTATACCGACGGCGGCGCCTACTGGATCACCACCCAGGCTGCCCTGGATTTGTTTACGGAGCTCACCGGAATCCCGGCTGCCGGGGCCCCGGAGGAGCAGCCCGCCGCAGTGGCCGGCTTCCGGGATGTGTCCGCCGATTCCTGGTACGCCGGATATGTGGAGGCGGTAGCGGAAAAGGGCCTGTTCTCCGGCAAGGGAGAGGGGATCTTCGGCCCCGAGGATCAGATGACCTATGCAGAGTTCCTGGTGGTGCTCAGCCAGTTCTCCAGTGAGCCTATCCCCGGCTCCGCCGGAGCTTGGTACCAGGGATATGTGGACTGGGCCGAGGGCGCCGGGCTGATCCCCGATGAAATGGAGACCTTTGTCCCGGACGCCCCCATCACCCGGCAGGATATGGCCGCCCTGTTCGGCAGCTTCCTGAACGCTTATGACCACTCCGGCGGGGCGGTGAACGAGGGCGAAGCCTCCTTCGCTGACGCCGGCTCCATCGCGGACTACGCCGCGGACGGCGTTCAGACCTGCTACCAGCTGGGCATCATGAGCGGCAAGGACGGCGGCGTCTTTGATCCAATCGGCACCGCCACCCGGGCCGAGGTGGCCGTCACCATGGTGCAAATGGCACGCATAATGGAAAGGTGAGGTACAGCATGAAAAAGTGGAATCAAATTGTGTCCCTGCTGATGTCGGCGGCCCTTTTGACCGGGCTGTCCTGTGCCGGCGCGGGGGCGGAGAGCGACGGGCCCTTGGGCGCCGGCGGCGCCGGAAGCTATGTCAGCTGGGAGGACAGCCAGGGCGCGGTCTCTGAAGCGAATGGTCAGGTTACGCTGACCCTCACCGGCGGCACGGTGATCACCTTCACCTCTGCTCATCTGGACGGCACTGTCTCCTTTGCGGAGAACTATGAAAACAAGCCGGTGACGCTGAAGGTCATCCTGCTGGAGCCGGGCTGTGTGGCCTATTCCACCACCGAGGAGGGACAGGTGTATGCCGACGAGGCGGCGGCGGATGCTGCGGGTGACTATGCGGGGATGGGTCAGCTGTTCTGCTACTACTACGGGGCGCAGGCCAACGGCGAGGTGATGGAAATGATGGCCGATGACACCATCATTGGAAATGCCTATGCCGAGTTTGGCATCGACGGCGAGAGCTGGGAGTACGAGATCATCCTCACCGCCTTCTTCGCGGATGACGGGCAGTACTGTCTGACCACGCGGGCGGCCCTGGACCGGTTTGCGGAGGTGACGGGGGCCGAGGTGACCGGGACATCCACAGGGGCTGAAGAGCAGCCCGCAGGGGTGTCCGGCTTTTCCGATGTGTCCGCCGACGCCTGGTACGCCGGGTATGTCCAGACGGTGGCCGAGAAGGGGCTGTTCTCCGGCAACGAGGACGGCACCTTTGCCCCCGAGGCCAACATGACCTACGCCCAATTCCTGGTGGTGCTCAGCCAGTTCTCCGGCGACGCCATCCCCGGGGCTGAGGGTGCTTGGTATCAGGGCTATGTGGACTGGGCCGACGAGGCGGGCCTGATCCCCGCCGGGATGGGGGAGAGCTTCAACCCGGACGCCCCCATTACCCGGCAGGATATGGCCGCCCTGTTCGGCAGCTTCCTGAACGCTTACGACCATTCCGGCGGGGCGGTGAACGAGGGCGAAGCCTCCTTCGCCGACGCCGGCTCCATCGCGGACTATGCCGCGGACGGCGTTCAGATCTGCTATCAGCTGGGCATCATGAGCGGCAAGGACGGCGGCGCCTTTGATCCCATGTTAGCGTCCGGCGAAAACAACCACTCCGGGTCCATCGAAAACAACCAAATTTAGTCCACTGAAAATAACCAATCGACATTTCCACAGACTCCTTTA
>CAJFVL010000075.1 GCA_904420465.1 uncultured Clostridium sp. | reverse complement strand
TGACGGGCTGGAGCCTCCCCATCTGAGGAGGCTCCAGCCCGTTGACCCTGGAAAACTGCTCCGCGGGATATCCGGTCAATTCTTTCTCCCGCTTGATTCCATCTCCTTTGGATGGATCACGTTCTCTGCTTTCTGACCGCCAGCTCGTAGAGCTCCCGGCGGGACAGCTTCCGCTCCTCCGCCGCCTGCCGCACCGCGTCCCGCAGGGACAGCCCCCCGGCGCGCAGCTCCTCCGCCCGCTCCAGGCCGTCCTCCAGCGTGGCCTCCTCCCGGACGGGCTCCGCTCCCCGGACCACCAGCACAAACTCTCCCCGGGGGCTTTCCTGGGCATAGCGGCCGGCCGCCTCCCCCAGGTTGGTGCGCCAGATCTCCTCATGGAGCTTGGTCAGCTCCCGGCACAGGGAGACCGGCCGCTCCGCCCCAAAGCAATCCCGCAGATCGGCCAGGGTGGCGGCCAGCTTGTGGGGCGCCTCGTAGAAAATCATGGTGCGCTCCTCATTCCGCAGCTCCTCCAGGTGGGTCCGGCGGTTTTTCTTGTTCATGGCCAGGAAGCCCTCGAAGGTAAAGCGGCCGGTGGGCTGTCCCGAGGCGGCCAGAGCGGCAATCAGCGCGCAGGGCCCCGGAATGGAGACCACCGGAACGCCCGCCCCGGCGCAGCGGGCCACAAGCTTCTCCCCCGGATCGGAGATGGCGGGGGTGCCCGCGTCTGTCACCAGGGCACAGCTCTCCCCCGCCAGCAGCCGGGCCAGGACCGCCTCCCCCCCGCTCTCCGTATTGTGGCGGTGGTAGGTCACCATGGGCTTTTTCAGTCCCAGGTGGTTGAGCAGCTTCAGCGTCACCCGGGTATCCTCAGCCGCGATAAAATCCGCATGCTCCAGCGTCTCGGCCATTCTCGGTGAGATGTCTCCCAGGTTGCCGATGGGGGTGGGTACTAAATAGAGGGTGCCGGACATAGCTTCATTTCTCCTTTGCGGCCAAGTTTTTCCGCCTCCAGTATAGCATAAAAGCGCACGTTGTGGTATCCTTTTCTCAAACGGAAGGGGCGATGGGAATGGAGCACACAGAACAGCTGGGGTCCTACTTTCTCTCCTGGCCGGAAGGGGTGTTTCCCCTTGGGAGCGACACCCTGGCTCTGGGCGCCTTTGCCGCCGTAAAGCCGGGCTGGCGGGTGTGCGACCTGGGGACGGGAAGCGGCGCGCTGCTGCTCCTGCTGGCCCGGCGGGCGGAGCGTCTTTCCCTCACCGGAGTGGAGCTGGACCCCCGCGCCGCCCAGACGGCCCGGGACAACCTGGAGCGAAACGGGCTGGCCGGCAATATTGTGGAGGGGGACCTGCGCCTCGCTTCCCTGCCCTCCGGCGGCTTTGACCTGGTGGTGTCCAATCCCCCCTACTTCCCCGCGGGGGCCGGGAAAAGCGGCGGCATGGCCCGCAGCGAGGAATTCTGCACGCTGGAGGAGCTCTGTGCCGCCGCTGCCCGGCTGGTGAAAAACGGGGGGCGCTTCGCCCTGTGCCACCGGCCGGAGCGGCTGGCCGACGTGGTATGCACGCTGCGCGCCTGCCGCCTGGAGCCCAAACGGATGCATCTGGTGTCCCACAGCCCGGCCCATCCCCCCTCCCTCCTGCTGGTGGAGGGGGTCAGGCTGGGCCGTCCGGGTCTGGCGGTGGAGCCGTAAGGGAGGTGCTCCGCCGCCTCCAGGTCCAGCGGCCGGCGTCATCACTGTTCCATAAAAGAAGCCCTTCTTTTTTTCATTTTTCTCTTGACAAATCCCCTTACAGACCGTATACTGTTATTCGCGTTCAAAGACAGCAGGGGTCCGGCTGGCCGGACATAATTCCTGCCGAGAGTGCATTCAAAGGGAATACTTTTGATTGTGCTGTCCTCCTGTCTTTTGACGCGGAGGATTTTTTCATTTTCCGGAGGTGAATCCAAACATGCCTAACGCAAAGGTCCTTTCCGAAAAGCAGGCCGTCGTGGCCGCTCTGACCGAGCAGCTGAAGAATGCCGCCAGCGGCGTGCTGGTGGACTACAAGGGAATCACCGTGGCCGAGGACACCGCTCTGCGCGTCGAGCTGCGCAAGAACGAGGTTCAGTACGGCGTGGTGAAGAACACCCTGACCCGCTTCGCCCTGAACAACGTCGGGCTCAGCGAGCTGGATGAGCTGCTCAACGGGACCACTTCCCTGGCCACCAGCGCCGCCGACCCCATCGCCCCCATGCGCGTCATCAACAAGTTTGCCAAGCAGCTGGGCGACAGCAAGTTCAACATCAAGGGCGGGTTTATGGACGGCAAGGTGCTCTCTCTGGAGGAGATCACCGCCCTGGCTGAGCTGCCCTCCAAGGAGGTCCTGCAGGCCCAGGCCCTGGGTATGATGCTGGCCCCCATCACCAGCCTGGCCATCGTTCTGAAGGCCATCGCCGAGAAGGACGGCGCCCCCGCCGAGGCCGAGGAGGCCGCTCCCGCCGAGGAGGCCCCCGCCGCCGAGTAAGCGGCACACCGCTCCCACAGGGAGCAGACAAATTTCATAATGAAAACATCATGATTCAGGAGGTATTTCATCATGGCTAGTGAGAAGATCACCGCTCTTATTGAGGAAGTTAAGGCTCTGACTGTTCTGGAGCTGTCCGAGCTGGTTAAGGCTCTGGAGGAGGAGTTCGGCGTGTCCGCCGCCGCCATGGCCGCTCCCGCCGGCGGCGCCGGCGCTGCCGCTCCCGCCGCCGAGGAAAAGACCGAGTTCGACGTGATTCTGGCCGGCTTCGACGCCGCCGCCAAGATCAAGGTCATCAAGGCTGTCCGCGAGATCACCGGCCTGGGCCTGGCCGAGGCCAAGGCTGTGGTCGAGGGCGCTCCCAAGCCCCTGAAGGAGGGCGTCTCCAAGGACGAGGCCGAGGAGCTGAAGAAGAAGCTGGAAGAGGCCGGCGCCAAGGTGGAGCTGAAGTAAGCTTTTCTCCCAAGCATAACAGGGCCCGCGGAGCAATCCGCGGGCTTTTTCTTTTCCCGTCCAGGATTGAACATCCCCGGACTTTCTGTTATGATGAATATACCATATTCTGAAACGGAGGTCTGAACCATGCGCAAAAGCTTCGGCGCCAAGCCCTTTTTGTATCCCCAGCCCGTTCTGATCATCGCCACCTACGGCGAGGACGGCACTCCCGACGCCATGAACGCCGCCTGGGGCGGCATCGCCGACTCCAACCGGATTGCCATGTACCTCAGCGCCGGCCACAAGACGGTGCAGAACATTCTGGCCCGCAGAGCCTTCACCGTCAGCATGGCGGACGCGGACCATGTGGCCGCCTGCGACTATGTGGGCATTGTCTCCGCCAACGAGGTTCCCGACAAGCTGGCCCGCGCCGGACTCCACCCTGTCAAAAGTGAGTTTGTGGACGCCCCCCTCATCGAGGAGCTGCCCATGGCTCTGGAGTGCCGCCTGATCAGCTTCGACAAGGAGAGCGAGCTGCTCCTGGGGGAGATCGTCAACGTCTCCGCTGACGAGCGCATCCTGGGTGAGAACGGAACAATTGATCCGGCCAGGCTGCGGCCCATCACCTTTGACCCGGTGAACCTCACCTATCTGGCTCTGGGGGAACAGGTGGGGCGGGCCTTTCAGGATGGAAAACAGCTGAAGTGACCTGATTCCGGGAAAACAGGGCCGGCCGGCAGACGCCGGCCGGCCCTGTTGTTTTCCATTTCGGCAGACTCAGCTTTTGGGCACAGCCACGATGATGCGGATGCGTCCGCCGGCGGAATAACCCAGATCGTCATACCATCCCGTCAGGGTGTAGTTCTCCGCGTCGATATCGGACAGTGTAGAGGAATAGTAGCCGCTGCTGCCCGTCCCCCTCAGGATGACCTGGACGTCCTCCGCAATGCTGTACCGCTGGTTGCTGGCCATGGCGGTCAGTCCGTTCAGCTCGGTCAGCCTGACCGAACTGAGCTGGCGGATGCTGCTCACCTCCCCGTCATCATAGAACAGGACCGCCCCTCCCGTAGAGGCGCTGTAGATTCTGCTCCCGCTGATGGTATAGGTGGAGCCGTCCTGGAAATAGGTGTAGCTGCCCGAAACCGACATGCTCTCCGAGTTGGTCTCCGCTGAAGTGATATAGACGTAATTCAGCGTGTCGCCGGTGGCCTCCCGCAGGATCAGGCAGTCGATATCCCCCTGGGAGTCCAGAGTGTAATAGGCCACGTCGTCCTCCTTCAGCTGTTCTCCGGCCAGCCGGGAGGGATAGATCCGGGCATAGCCTCCGTTTTCATCGGTGTCCAGAATTTCCACATCATCCGCAAAGTCATAGCCCGCGAAGGTGGTTCCGCTGGAGTTCACCGTACCTGACAGGCTGCGGGAGGAGAGGGTGCGGACGGTGGTGCCCGAGCTATCCGAGGTGACCGAGACCACCCGGCCGGCGGAGTAGGCAGCCGAGCCGTTGGTATAGAAGGTGCGCACCGTCCCGTCGGAGCAGGCCACCTGAGTCTCCACCTGGATGGAGGCCGAGCCCGAGCTGGTGTCCGAAGTGGAGGAGACCTTCTGGCTGGAGACCACCACGCCGTAGTAGGTGGTCTCGGCGTCGTCCAGGGAGACCACGTCCACCACCTCGCCGTTCATGCCCAGCAGCAGGGTGACCAGGTCGCCGGTGGAGAAGCTGCCCTGGCTGGAGCACTTGTAGACGGCGGTGGAGGTGCCCAGCTCATAGCTGCTGCCCGCCACGGTGACCGAGGTGGGGGCGGCTGTGCTGGGTGAGACTGCGGTGAGGGTTCCGCTCACCCGGTCGCTGTAGATCCAGACGGTGCGCAGGTTGGCGTTATAATAGTATACATCGTACTGCTGGACCGCCGACAGGCTGGACAGGGAGCCGTTGCGGTAGATGGTGGCCCCGTCGGCGGAGAAGGGAAGAGACAGAGAGCCGGCGGAGGAGGCCACATAGGGGCCCTTGGTGTCCGCTGTCACCAGGGTGGAGTAGTCCACCTCGCCGTTGGTGATGGTGTAGCCCAGGGTGGTGCCGTATATAGTCCCGCTGCTGTTCTCGCTGACCAGCAGGTTATAGAAGAGCATCACGCAGTCCTGCCGGGTGAGGACCTGGCCCTGGACCGCGTCCAAATCGTCCCGCAGGCCCACCGAGGAGGCCTTGGTCAGCTGGGCGGAGGGGTAGGAGCCCACCAGGTCGGAGGACTGGTAGCCCAGCAGCTTGAGCAGGGCGGTGCAGGCCTCCTCCAACGTGATTTGGTTGTCCGGGCGGAAGGTGCCGTCCACATAGCCGGTCATCCAGCCCTGCTCCACCGCCAGCCGGATGTACTGGCTGGCCCAGTGGTCGCTCTTCACATCCTTGAACAGGGAGACGCCGGTGTCGGTGCCGATGCTGTCCTTATAGCTGGAGGCCGCCGTCATCATGGTGACGAACTCCGCCCGGGTCACCGGATCAGCAAGGTCCAGATTGCCGCTCTCGTCCCCGGTGATGATGCCCAGGGCCTGAACCGCCTCGATGGCGGTGCTCTCGCTGACCGCTCCCGCCTGGGCCACTCCCAGTGGCAGGGCCAGGGCGAGGGCCAGGAGCAAAGCGGACAGCCGGTGCTTGAATTTCATATACAACATCCTTTCTGGTGAGATAGGAGATAGAAGATAGGAGATAGGAGTTTGCACTCCTGGAAGGGCTCTCTTGGACGCGGGATATCTCCTATCTCATATCTCCTCACTCCTATCTGATTTAATCGTAGTGCAGTGCGTCGATGGTGTTGAGCCTTGCGGCCTTTTTGGCAGGCAGGTAGCCGAACAGGATTCCGATGCCCACCGAGATGCCGAAGGCCAGGGCCACCGCCGCCAGGGTGGGGGCTACGGTCAGGCTCTCCTCCATCACCCGGGCGATGACGGTGGTGGCCACCACGGACAGGCCGTCCCCCAGCAGAATTCCGATCATGCCGCCCAGGGCGGAGGTGGCCACCGCCTCGATGACGAACTGCTGCATGATGTACCGCTCCTTGGCCCCCAGGGACTTCCGGATGCCGATCTCCCGGGTCCGCTCGGTGACGGAGACCAGCATGATGTTCATGATGCCGATGCCGCCCACCACCAGGGAGATGGCGGCGATGCCCGCCAGCACGCCCACCAGAATGTTGATCATGCTGGTCATGGTCTCCAGCATCTCTGCCATGCTGGTGACGGTGTAGTAGTCGTCGCTGGCAAAGACGGCATAGAGTGAGGCCTCCAGGGCGGCCACGCTCTCGTCAATGTAGTTCTCGTCCCTCATGGTGATGGTGTAGGTGCTGGCCTCGCCGGAGATCCGCTCGGCGGTGGTATAGGGCAGGTACAGACAGTCGTCGCTGCCCCCCTCCTCCAGGGTGTCACCTTTCTGTGCGAGCACCCCCACTACCGTAAGGCTCTGTCCCCCCACCCGGAGGGATTGGCCCACGGCGCTGCCGCCGAAGTAGGCCTGGTTCAGATAGGCTCCGATGACGCACACCTTGGCCCGGGTGGCCATGTCGCTGTACTGCAGTCCCCGCCCCTGAGCTATCTCCATCCCAGAGATCTCAACATAGTCCTCGCTTACCCCCACAGAGGAGGTACTGCTGATTGTTTCAGAACCAATTTTTACATAACCTGACATAGATACCGTGGGAGAGCACAGGTCCAGATACTCGCTGTTCTCCTCCACAATGTCATACATGTCCTCCGCATCCAGAGAGCGGGTGGAGCCCCGGGACATGACGGTGACGGTAAGGGTGTTGGTGCCCATGTCAGAAAAGCTGTCGGTGACATAGCCCTCCAGGCCGTTGCCCAGTCCCACAATCACAATGACCGCCGCCACCCCAATGATGATGCCCAGCATGGTCAGCAGGGTGCGCACCTTGCTGGAGACGATGTTTTTTAAAGCCAGTTCCAGGGATTCCAGAATGCTCATGCCGGCCTCCCTCCTTCCCCACCGGCGGCCCGGGGCGTAACCACCGCCTCCGGCGCGTCGGAGGGGCCGTCATAGACCACCTGGCCGTCCTCCAATCGGATAATCCGCTGGGCCTGGACGGCGATGGAGTTGTCGTGGGTGATGAGGACCACCGTATGCCCCTGCCGGTGCAGGTCTTGGAGCATGGAGATCACCTCCCGGCCGGTGCGGGAGTCCAGGGCGCCGGTGGGCTCGTCGGCCAGGATGACCGAGGGGCGGCCCACCAGGGCCCGGGCGATGGACACCCGCTGCTGCTGGCCGCCGGAGAGCTCCATGGGCTTGTGCCGCCACTTGTCCCCCAGCCCCACCTGCTCCAGGGCCGCCCTGGCCCGCTCTCGGCGCTCCCCTTTGGGGACGCCGGCGTACATCAGAGGGACCTCCACGTTCTCCACCAGGTTCAGCTTGGGCAGCAGGTTGTACTGCTGAAAGATAAAGCCCAGCAGCTCGTTGCGGATCTCGGCCAACTGATTTTTATTCATCTGGCCCACATCCCTGCCATCCAGGAGATAGGTTCCCTCCGACGGCACATCCAGACAGCCGATGATGTTCATGCAGGTGGACTTGCCCGAGCCGGAAGATCCCACGATGGCCACGAACTCCCCCTTGTATATTTGAAAAGAGATGTGATCGGCCGCCTTCACGGTGGTGTCCCCCATCTGGTAGTACTTGCACACCTGGTCAAATTCAATCAGCGCATTCATGTCAGAAGCCTCCCGGGCCGCCGCCCATGCCGCCGGGCATTCCGCCGCTGGGCATCCCACTGGGCATCCCGCTAGGCATCCCCATTCCGCCCATCATGCCGAACATGCTGTCCGAGGAGGAGCTGGTTGGGATATAGGCCACGGTGTCCCCCTCCTGCAGGCCGGAGGTGATCTCGATGTAGTCGTCGCCGCTGACGCCGGTGGTGACCTCCACCGAGTAGTAGTCCTCTCCCCCCTCGGTGGTGGACTCCACCAGGGTGCCGTTGGCGGCACTGGGGGAGTCGGCGGTGACCAGCACCGTGTCTCCGCGGTTCAGCGCGGCAGAGGGAATGGCCAGCACATCCTCGGCGCTGTCCAGGGTGATGGTGGCATCCACGCTCATGCCGGGCAGAAGGCCGTCGGTCTCGTCAATTCGGATGGTGACGGGATAGGTGGTGGCGCTGCCGCTGGAGGTGCCCGCCACACTCACCTTGGTGACCACGCCCTCATAGACCTTATCCTCCACCGCGTCGGCCACAATCGAGACGGTCTGGCCCACCGCAATGCTGGCGATGTCCAGCTCATCCACGCTGAGGGGCATGGTGAGGTAGGACAGGTCGTAGATGGTGCACAGCACCTGGTTGGACTCGGTGATCTCACCGGCGTTATAGTATTTGTCCACGATGGTCCCCTTGATGGGGGCGGTGATGGTGTAGTCATCCAGCTGCTCCGTCTGCTTTTCGTAAGAAATCTGGGCGTTGCGCAGGCTGTCCTGGGCGCTTTGGACAGTGTCATCCAGGTCGTCGCTGGTCAGCACAATCAAGGTCTGGTCCTCAGAGACCTGATCCCCCTCGGAGACCCGGATGGCGGACACCTCGCCGGCGATTTCGGCGGTGACGGTCTCCTCCTCCTTATAGGTAAAGGTGCCGCTGCTGGTGCTGGTGACCGAGCCCACCGCCGCGCTGGCCGTCTGGGTGGTGGACAGGCCGCCCGGGTTGCTCACGTCGATGGTCACCGACCGGACGATGACATTTCCGGTGAGCACCGTGTCGGTGCCGCTGATCTTGGAGATGGCGCCGGACAGGGTCTCAAAGGTGGAATCCAGCGTCACGGTGGCGCTCTGTCCCACATAGAAGGATGCGGCATCGTCGGCGGGGAAGGTGACCTCCAGGCTCATGGTGGCGGAGTCCCGGATGGTGGCCACCGTCTCGCCCGCGCTGACCTCATCTCCCACCTCCACGTCGATGGAGTACACCTGCCCAGACACTGGGGAGGTAATGGTCAGATCCTCCAGGCTCTCCATGGTGTTCTGGTAGCTGCGCTCCGACTGGCTCAGGGAGATCTCCGCCTGCTCCAGGGAGTTGGCCGCGTCGGAGGAGTCGATGGTGTAGAGCACGGTGCCCTCCTCCACCTCGTCCCCCTCCTCAAAGTCGGCGGTTAGGATGGTGTCCTCCAGCAGGGTGGTCACCGAGTAGGAGTCGGCCGCCTCCAGGGTGCCGCTGCCCGTGATGGAGGCGGTAATGTCCATCCGGGTGACCTCCGCGGTGGAGTAGGCGGTCTCTGCCGCCGCCGCGGTCTGGCTGCCGCCCAGGAAGTACATGCCTCCGCCGCCCAGCACGGCCAGCACCAGCACGATGGCGACCACTTTCTTCCACCGCCTTCCCTTTCTTTTCCCCTTGCCGGAATTTTTGGGAAGCAGCCCGGAAAGCCTGCTTTTGATGCCTGCAAAAGAGACCTTCTGTTTCATATCCAAATCCATGTCAAAACGACCATCCTTTCTGGCAAGCTCCTTCTTCTGGTTCGCGCATATTGTACCAGCCAATTCTGAACGCCCGGGGGACAAATTCGAAACAATTTCAAAACAGCAAAAAAATTTATCTGGCATTTGCCTTGCTTTCAAGCAAATACGACAAATAATCCCCATGTCTTTCTAAAAATCTTTTTTATATTGACAGCGGATGAACTTTCAAACAAGCGCCCTCATCTGTCAGCTCTCAATCCGGCAATTTTGCTCCAGGCGGCCAGTCCGTCTCCCCGGATGCTCCGGCTCCAGCAGAGGTCCGCTGCTGCTCGGCAGAGTCTGCCTCTCCCCTCAAGAAAGAGAATTGACTTTTTCCCCACTCTTGTGTATGATGTTACTGTTCTCCGACTTATATGGGCAGGTACGGCTGACCGGACGGGGGCACAGCTGCCCTTGGCTGGCGTCATAAACGGCCACGGAGGCAGCGGCTGGAACAGCTGCTTTTCTATCTGCGGGCATGATGGAATTGGCAGACAGGCGATATTTCGGTGCTGCCACCTCAGTGCAAGTTTTTAAGCTATCCCTCGCCGCATTTATTCCTTTGATAAAAGAAGGCTTGTCCTGTTTTTATAAACGCGGATCAAGCGCAACGCCCTGTCTCTGGCATCCCCTCCCCGAGTAAAAATAGAAGGAAATTGAATATGCGGGTATGGCGGAATTGGCAGACGCGCTGGATTTAGGTGCTGTCACCTCGGTGAAGATTTCCCGCTCTATTTCCGATGTCTGTGATCTCAAAAACTAAATATGCGCCTGTGATGGAATTGGTAGACATGCGAGATTTAGGTTCTCGTGCAGCGATGCGTGTGGGTTCGAGTCCCTTCAGGCGCACCAAATGGGAAGGTTAAAAAAGATATTGAGGGAAAAACCTCAGTATTTTCAAGCCTTCCGAGGCTCGTAGATTGGAAAATCTACGAGCCTCTTTTTTCCGATATTCGTAAGCGTAAAATAGCGGAGGACCTTTCCCCCTGTGGTAAGATGGGAGTAAAAAGTCAGGGGGCAGAGAGGTCATGAGTGAAGAAAAGCGAATATTGCAGTGCCTGAACTGCGGGCAGCCGTTTGAACCAACGTGTCATATTACGCGGCAGAAAT
>CAJFVL010000074.1 GCA_904420465.1 uncultured Clostridium sp. | reverse complement strand
TTAATTTTGAAATGCTCAGCGGCTTGATTTTGTGTTACCTTTTTTGCTTCTCTAAAAATCTGAAATTTCTACTTGACTTTTATTAGCAGGTCTTTCAGAATGGTGTGTCACAGCTTCATTCTACCGGAGTTCTACAAACCATGTCTTTTTGTCTCTACTTTTTAATTTACAAAACTGATTGTACCTTACAGTCCCAGCACATCATAGTATTCCGCTGAAAAGACCAGCCCTTTGGGGTCGAAGGCCGCCTGGAGGGCCTTCACCGGCCCCCAGGGGTCGGCGGGCTCCATGTGAAATGCGGCGGTCACCGCCTCCAAGGCCGCCCGCTTTTGCGCCGTAAAATCCTCCATTCCCTCCCAGGACCGCTCCCGTTCCTCCTGGAGAAAGGCCCGGAACCGGGGCTCTGTCAGCCACCAGATCTGAGCGATGGGGTTGGCGTCCCCGCAGAACAGAACGTAGGACAGGAACTGCCGGAAGTCCGCCGCCACGGGCAGCACATAAGTCCCCGGCTCCCCCATGGCGGGGTCCACGCAGTAGACCGTCTCATCCCCGGGCAGAAGGGCGAAGTGGACCCCATCACAGCCCGGACAGGCAAAGATCTCCGCCCCCGCCGGGGTGCAGAAGTAGGCGTACTCCGCACCGGCCCGCTCCAGTCCGATGGCGGAGTGGTCGATGTCCAGGTCCCAGAAGGTCTTGATATCGTCTCTTGTCATGTCGTCCTCCCAAAGCGATTCAATCGTCCCATGTGACGGGGCCGCTTATATTTTTCATGGTTCGGGCGAAGTGAATTCACCCTGCGTAAATCCCCCGCCTGTCCGGCGGGGGATTTACGCGCCTGCCGGCGCGGATCGCGTTCGCTTGCGGGCGGCGGTTTACAGTCTCAGCTTCATGGAAACCACATTGTCCACCATGACCTCGTTCTCGCAAAGTCCGCTCACCTCCGGTCCCGCCTGGCGGCGAGACCTGCGGCTGCTCCCTTGCTCGTCCTCTCCCTGCCGGACCCGCTTTGCTGGGCTCCGGCAGGGGGACGCGGCGGCTTACAGCCCCAGCTTCATAGCTACCACGTTGTCCACCATGGCCAAAGCATTATCCAGCATGACGGTGTTTTTGCCGCCGCCCATGGCACTGTCGGGCTTGCCGCCGCCGGAGCCGCCGGCGATGGCGGACACCTGCTTGACGATGTCCCCCGCCTTGACGCCCCGCTGGACGGCCTCCTTGCCGCAGACGGCCAGGAAGGTGATTTTCTCTCCCTGTACCGTGGCCAGTACAGCCACCACCTTGGGGTCCCGATCCCGCAGAAAATCCCCCATTTTGCGCAGGCGGTCGGCGTCAGCGTCGGGCACCGTGGCGGTGAGGACTTTCAGTCCGCCCACATCGTGGGCGGCGAAGAGGAACCGCTCCGCCTCGCTGACGGCCTCCCGGGCCTTGAACTTCTCCACCGCCTGGTGGAGCTGGCGCATCTCGCCCATGACGGCCTCGGCCCGCTCCCGCAGCTCGCCGGGCTTGGCCTTCAGGGCGGCGGCGGCCTGGAACAGCAGCTCCTGGTTGCGGTTCATTACCTCCAGGGAGACCATGCCGGTGGTGGCCTCGATGCGGCGCACGCCGCTGGCCACCGAGAACTCGCTGTCAATGTGGAACACCCCCACCTTGGCGGTGTTGTCCACGTGGGTGCCGCCGCACAGCTCCATGGAGAAGCCGTCGCCCATCTCCACCACCCGCACGGTGTCGCCGTACTTCTCGCCGAAGAGGGCGGTGGCCCCCTTCTCACGGGCGGCGTCAATGGACATCTCCTCGGTTTTCACATCCCAGCCGTCCAGTATCCAGCTGTTGACGATCTCACTGACCCGGGAGAGCTCCTCGGGGGTCATGGCGGAGAAGTGGGTGAAGTCGAAGCGCAGCCGGTCGGGCTCCACCAGAGAACCGGCCTGATGGACGTGGTCTCCAAGGACGGAGCGCAGGGCGGCGTGAAGAATGTGGGTGGCGGAGTGGGCCCGGCGGATGGCCTGGCGGCGCGCCGGGTCGATGTGGGCCCGGACGGTGTCTCCCACCTTCAGGGTACCCTCCTCCAGGCGGCCGTAGTGCATATACTTGCCGCCCTTGTTCTTCTGCACGTCGGTGACGTTGAAGAGCAGGCCGTCCTCCCCGCTCCAGGCCAGAAAGCCGTGGTCGGCCACCTGGCCGCCCATCTCGGCGTAGAAGGGGGTCTTGTCCAGCACCACGATTGCCTCCACTCCGGGGACAATCTCATCCACCTGCGCCCCCTCGGCCACGATGGCCACCACCTTGGCATCCAGTACGGTGTTGGTGTCGTACCCGCAGAAAACGGTCTCAGGGACCTCCTTGCCGAACTCCACGCCCGACCAGCCCAGGTCGCCCAGGGCCTCCCGGGCCTTCCGGGCCCGGACGCGCTGCTCCTCCATCAGCTTGTGGAAGCCCTCCTGGTCCAGGGTCATGCCCTGCTCCTCCACCATCTCCAGGGTCAGGTCAATGGGGAAGCCGTAGGTGTCGTACAGCTTGAAGGCGTCGGCCCCGGAAAAGACCTGCTCACCCTTGGCCTTGTGGCCCTCCAGCATGTCGCGGAAGATCTTCAGGCCGCCGTCGATGGTCTTGGAGAAATTCTCCTCCTCCACCCGTATGACCTTGGTGATATAGGCCTGGCGCTCCCGCAGCTCGGGGTAGTGGCCCTCGTTCTCATGGATGACGGTGTCGCACACCTGGTAGAGGAAGGGCTTGTCCACCCCCAGCAGCTTGCCGTGGCGGGCGGCCCGGCGCAGCAGGCGGCGTAGGACGTAGCCCCGGCCCTCGTTGGAGGGGAGCACCCCGTCGCAGATCATGAAGGTGGCGGAGCGGATATGGTCCGTAATCACCCGCAGGGACACGTCCTTGGCATGGCTCTCGCCGTAATGGGCGTTGGTGATCTCCGAAACCTTGTGGGTGATGTTCATGACGGTGTCCACATCGAAGAGGGAGGGGACCTTCTGGCACACACAGGCCAGCCGCTCCAGACCCATGCCGGTGTCGATGTTCTTCTGCTTCAGCTCAGTGTAGTGGCCCTCCCCGTCGTTGTCGAACTGAGAGAACACGATGTTCCACACCTCAATATAGCGGTCGCAGTCGCAGCCCACGGTGCAGCCCGGCTTGCCGCAGCCCCACTCGGGGCCCCGGTCATAGTAGATCTCGGAGCAGGGGCCGCAGGGGCCGGAGCCATGCTCCCAGAAGTTGTCCGCCTTGCCGAACTTGAAGATGCGGTCGGCGGGGATGCCGATCTCCTCGTTCCAGATGCGGAAGGCCTCGTCATCGGCGGGGGTGGTTTCGTTGCCTTCAAAGACGGAGGGGTAGAGCCGGTCGGGGTCCAGCCCCACCCACTCGGGGGAGGTGAGGAACTCCCAGCCCCAGTGGATGGCCTCCTTTTTAAAGTAGTCCCCGAAGGAGAAGTTGCCCAGCATTTCGAAATAGGTGCCGTGGCGGGCGGTCTTGCCGATGTTCTCAATGTCGCCGGTGCGGATGCACTTCTGGCAGGTGCACACCCGGCGGCGGGGAGGCTCCTGCTCCCCAGTGAACCAGGGCTTCATGGGGGCCATGCCGCTGTTGATAAGCAGCAGGGAGGGGTCGTCCCTGGGGATCAGGGAGAAGCTGGGCAGGCGGAGGTGTCCCTTACTCTCAAAAAATTTCAGGAACATCTCTCTCAGTTCGTTCAGGCCGAAGGGCTTGGGATCACGCATGACTGATTACCTCCAAGTATAACAATTATAAATTCAACCGAAGAAGTTGGACAGGTTGTCCAGGATGTGGGAGAAGCTCCAGCCTGTCTCTCTGGCCCCCGCCGCCAGTCCAATGAGCTGAAGGTCGGGGTCAAAGGCGGTCTGGAAGGTGACCTCCCGCTGGGAGAAGGAGCAGGTGAACTGGGCGATGGCGTGGGGCTCTGTCTCCGTGCTGCCGGATACCAGCGTCTCCTCCACCGACTCGAAGGTCCCCGCCTCCGCCAGGGAGGGGGCCACCAGCGCCTCCACATCCTCCACCGTCAGCCCGGCCCGGATGTCCTCCCGGAACTGGCTGTAGACGGCCTGATAGTCCCCGTCAATCAGCAGGTCCACCACGGCCTGTCCGGCGTCCAGAAGGGGGTCCTCCTCCATGCCGTCAGGCAGAGGTTCGGTGTTGCCGCAGCCGGACAGGAGCAGGGCGGAGAGCAGCAGGACAGGGAGCAGCCTGAGATATTTTTTCATAGCCTGTCCTCCAGCATCAGCTCGGACCGGGCGTACAGGGCGGCCCGTCCGGCCAGGATGACCCGGTCCCCCTCCAGGCGGCAGTAGAGGGTGCCGCCCCGGGGAGAGGCCTGCCGGGCCACCAGCTCGGTTTTGCCCAGCTTATCCGCCCAGTAGGGGATGATGTGGCAGTGACCCGAGCCGCACACCGGGTCCTCGGGCACCCCCATCTTGGGGGCGAAGGAGCGGGAGACGCAGTCATACTCCGTTCCGGTGCCCGGGGCGGTGACCTGCATCAGGGCGCCCTTCAGCCCCTTCAGCTTCTCCTGGTCGGGGTTGAGGCGGATGACGGTCTCCGGGTCGTCAAAGACGCACAGCAGATCCCGGGCACGCCACACCTCCCGGGGCCGGGCTCCAAGGGCGTCTGAGATCTGATCGGTGACCTCCAGCCGCTTCAGGGTGTAGGCGGGAAAGTCCATCTCCAGCAGCTCACCCTGTTTCCGGACCGTCAGCCGGCCGCTGAGAGTGTCGAAAGCCACCGTCTCCAGCCCCGGCGAGACAAACTCCGTGATGACGTGGGCGGCGGCCAGAGTGGCGTGGCCGCACAGGTCGATCTCGCCGCCGGGAGTGAACCAGCGCAGGCGCCAGCCCTCCCCCTCCGGTACGGCAAAGGCCGTTTCGGATAAATTGTTCTCCCGGGTGATGGACAGCATCAGCTCCTCCCCGGGCCATCGGTCCATGACGCACACCGCCGCCGGGTTGCCCTCGAACACCCGGTCGGCGAAGGCGTCCACAACATACTGCCGCATCTTGCGTCCTCCTCACAGTAAAATAATGGCGCAGCAGAAAAAAACGCCCCTGACGCCATGTCAGGGGCGGATTGAATCCACGGTACCACCCTGCTCATCCCGCAAAAAGGCGGGACACTCAGCCATCCGGTAACGGGGATGGACCGTCCCGGTCATCCCGGGCCGCTCCGGAGCGGCGCGCTCAGCCGGCCGCGCCGAGGGCTCCCACCGTCCCCTCTCGCTTTGGGCCGCCGTGCTGGCTTGACTCCTTCTCAACATTTACCGCCTTATTCTATCATGTTTTCCGCAGTTGTCAAGGGGGTTGCCTCCGTTTGGCGTCCCAGACTTTTTCACAAAAGAAGAGGATTTCCTGTGTGTAAGCTGGATTGAGCGGAAAGGAAACGGAAGGCGGCTCTGCCCGCCCCGAGTATTTTAATCCAAGAAGGGGGCCACCCTTTTGGCGGTGGAAGGGCAAAAGGAAAGGCACGTGATAAGCGTGTCTTTCCTTTTGGGAGGGATCAATTTTACTATTAAATGCAACAGTTTAGTTTAATAAAAAGAGTTCATATAGCCCCCTGTGGTAGAGCGAAATACTATGATGTGCTGGGACTGTAAGCGATCAGAGCAGATTCGGACAGACGCCGCTCTGTGAAAAAGCCCGGCCGTCCTCAAAGGGACGGCCGGGCTTTTTTATGTTTATGCCGCTGCTCTTGCAGCGATGTCTGTCGGATTCACTTACAGCACCTTGCTCAGGAACAGCTGGGTGCGGGGGTTTTGCGGGTTGTCAAAGAACTCCTTGGGGGTGTTCTGCTCCAGGATATGGCCGCCGTCCATAAACAGCACCCGGCTGCCCACCTCCCGGGCGAAGCCCATCTCGTGGGTGACCACCACCATGGTCATCCCCTCGTTGGCCAGCTCCTTCATCACGTCCAGCACCTCGCCCACCATCTCAGGGTCCAGAGCGGAGGTTGGCTCGTCAAAGAGCATCACCTTGGGCCGCATGGCCAGGGCCCGGACGATGGCGATGCGCTGCTTCTGACCGCCGGACAGCTGGGCGGGATAGGCGTCCGCCTTGTCCTCCAGTCCCACCCGCTTCAGGAGGGCGGCGGCGGTGTCATCGGCCTCCGCCTGGGTCATCAGCTTGGTGCGCACCGGGGCCAGGGTGATATTTTTCCGAATGGTCATGTTGGGAAACAGGTTGAAGTGCTGGAACACCATCCCCATCTGCTGGCGGATCTTGTCGATGTCCACCTTGGGGTCGGTAATCTCGGTCCCCTCGAAGGTGATGGTGCCGGCGGTGGGGATCTCCAGCAGGTTGAGGCAGCGCAGAAAGGTGGACTTGCCCGAGCCGGAGGGGCCGATGATGACCACCTTTTCCCCGGGATGGATGTGCTCGGAGATGTCATCCAGCACCAGGTGGCTGCCGAAGGACTTGGACAGATTTTTAACGTCGATCACTTTGACGCAGCCTCCTTTCCAGCCTGCCCTGGAGCCAGGTGAAGATCAGCACCAGGATCAGATACATAACTGCGGTAATGATGTAGGGATACATGGGCTCGTATGTATTGGTGATGATGGCCTGGGCAAAGTAGACGATCTCCTTGCCGCCGATAACGTTGATGAGGGAGGTGTCCTTCAGCAGCGTGATGAACTCGTTGCCCAGGGCGGGGAGAATGGCCTTAAAGGCCTGGGGGATGACGATGAACCGCATGGTGTCAAAGTAGCCCAGACCCAGAGACCGGCCTGCCTCGGTCTGCCCGATGTCCAGGGACATCAGGCCGCCCCGGATGATCTCCGCCACATAGGCCCCCGAGTTGATGCCCAGCGACAGGGCTCCGATCAGGGTCTTGTTCCGGTTGCTGGCAAAGATGACCAGTCCCATGATCAGCAGCTGGACCATCATGGGGGTGCCCCGGATGACAGTGACATAGACCTTGCACACAAAGTTGGTCACGCCCAGGAAGGGGTTGCGGTGCCCCGGGCGCTGCTGGTCGTGAGCGGTGCGGATCATGGCCACCACCACGCCCAGGATGACGCCGATGATCAGGGCCATGATGGTCACCTGCACGGTGGTGATCAGGCCGTCCACATACATGGTCCACCGGTCCTCATAGAACCAGGCCTTGTAAAACTTCATGTAGGCGTCCTGCCAGAAGCTGGGATTTTCCAGAGCGTTGAACGTCTCGTACAGCTGGGTAAAATCCATTGGCGGGCTTCCCCCTCTCTTTTTTTGCGGACAGGGCAGAAGGAGCGGCCCGGAAGCCGCTCCTTCTGCGGGAACTGCGTGATTCTTATTCGGCGGTGATGTACTTGTCCACGATGGTCTGAACGGTGCCGTCATCGATCATCTCGTTCAGAGCGGTGTTGATGGCCTCCAGCAGGACGGTGTTGCCCTCGTCCACGGCGGCGCAGTAGTCCTCCTCCACCCAGGCGCCGTCCAGGATGGTCAGACCATCATTGGCGGCCACATAGGCCTTGGCGGGCTCGTTGTCGATAATGACGGCGTCGATGGTCCCGTTGAGCAGCTCCTGCACGGCAGTGGCGCCGTTGTCATAGCCGATCACATGGTCCTGACCGTAGTCATCGGTGGCATACTGGAAGCCGGTGGTGCCCCGCTGAGTCCCGATCATGTATTCGCCCACATTGTCCAGGGTAACCTCGGAGCCCTCGGGCACGATGACCACCTGGATGCCGGTGGCGTAGGAGTCGGAGAAATCCACCACCTCGTCCCGGTCCTCGCGGTAGGACAGGCCGGCCAGCATCACGTCGGCGGCGTTGTTCTGCACCGCCATCAGGGCGGCGTCAAAGTCCATGTCGTCGATGACCAGCTCCAGGCCCAGCTTGTCGGCCAGAGCCACGGCGATCTCCACGTCGATGCCCTCATAGCCCTGATACACGCCCTCGCCGTCGGCCACCATCTCATAGGGAGGGAAGGCGGCGTTGGTGGACATGATCAGCTTGCCGGGCTCCACCAGAGCCTCGGACAGGTCAACGGCTTCGCCGCCGGTGCTCCCGCTGCCGGTGGAGGCGTCCCCCTGGGAGCCGGAGCCGTCCGTCTGAGAGGTGGAGCCGCTACCGGAGCCGGAGGCGCTGCTGCCGCTGCCGGAGCTGCCGCAGGCGGCCAGGCCCAGCACCATAGCCAGGGCCATGGTCAAAGCAAGAAACTTCTTCATCATTCATAATCTCCTTTTCAATGGGCCCCGGAAAGATCCGGGGCGTTAGTCAGAGTATACCCCAGGAGAAATGTATCGTCAATAGATAAATATGCGAATTTCAAGAAAATGAGCCCATCTTTTTGGGCAAAAGGCCGCACCTGCCGCCCATTCTCCCCTCAGATCGGAACGGTTTTCCGCGTCCGGAGATTGAATATTCATCAAAAAATGAATATTTCGCTTCCCGCGTCCGAAATTTTTCCGGAAGCCGGAACCATCCGCCTGTTTCTGCGTCTGTTCCTATGCCGGGACTCGGGCAAAGTTTCTAAACTTTTATTAAATTTTCCCTTCCGGCCCTTGCATTTTTTCCCGACCGCGCTATGCTATAAGAATGCGGCTCATGCCGTATGCTGGAGGATTGAAATGAAACGGTTTTTGAACGGGATCGCTCCTGTCCGGCTGGCGGAGGACATCCGCCTGCACCCCGGCAGGTGGGGGTCCAGACTGGTGTTCCTGCTGGGACCGTGGGTCTGCCTGTGGATGGTGGAGATCCTGAACCAGAACGATGTGTTCTCCGACCTGTACGCCTGGCAGGTGCTGATGAACATGACCTGGTACTATATTCTGTTTGTCGTGTGCCGCCTCATCCTGGGCCGGCTGCGGCGGGCGGCGGCCCTGGGGGCCTGCCTCTCCTTCTTTGTCGGCCTGGTCAACCACTATGTGCTCCGCTTCCGCGGGCGCATCCTGTTCCCCGCCGACGTGGCCGCCTGGCGCACCGCCGCCAATGTGGCCGAGGCCTTTGACTACTCCATGGACTGGTACATGACCCAGGCCGGCGTGCTGCTGGCAGCCTACCTGTTTCTGGTATGGGCCTGCCCGCCCCAGAAGGGACGGGCAAGGCTGGGGCTTGCCCCCAGCCTTGTGCTGTGGGCGGGTGTGCTGGGCTACTGCTTTGCCTTTTTCTGCACCGGCGCCCTGCCCGCTCTGGGCATCTTTACCCAGCAGTGGGTCACCCAGCGCAACGGCTTTCTCCTCAACTTCACCGTGGCCCTGCGGTACAGCTCGGTGGAGAAGCCGGAGGACTACTCGGAGGAGACTGTACTGGAGCTGATGGCGGAGTACCCCGCCCTGGAGGGCGACCCGGACGCCGTCCGCCCCGTCAACATCCTGGTGGTGATGAACGAGTCCTTCGGAGACTTCTCCATCTTTGACTCCTTTGAGGCCAGCCAGGACCCCCTGCCCTTCCTCCACTCCATGGAGGAAAACACCATCAAGGGCTGGATGTATTCCCCGGTCACCGGGGGCGGGACGGCCACCGTGGAGTTTGAGTACCTCACCGGCTTCTCCAGCGTGTTCCAGCCTCCCCACACGGTGGCCTATCAGCTGTATGTGGACGAGGGCATCCCCTCCATGGCGGCCCAGGCTGGGAGCCTGGGATATGAGACCACCGCCTTCCACCCATACAAGTCCTCCGGCTGGAACCGGGTGCTGGTCTATGACTACATGGAGTTTAACCACCAGCTGTACGAGGAGGATGTGGACAACGCCTGGTACATCCGCCACTACGTCTCCGACCAGTCGGACTATGAGACGCTCTTCCAGGCCACCCAGGAACAGGACTCCACCTTCCTGTTCAATGTCACCATGCAGAACCACAGCGGCTACGCCCAGGGATGGAACAACCTAGAGCGCACCATCGACCTGCCCGCCGAGCTGTCCCGGGCGGACCCCACCGCGGAGCAGTACTTTGCCCTCTCTTTGGAGAGCGACAAGGCCCTGGAGCAGCTCATCGCCCACTACGAGCAGTCGGAGGAGCCCACCCTGATTGTCTTTTTCGGGGACCACCAGCCCCCGCTGAAAAACGCCTTTTATGAGGTGCTCTACGGCAAAAAGCTGTCCGAGCGCACCACGGAGGAGGTCATGCAGCAGTACGCCGTTCCTTTCTTCATCTGGGCCAACTACGACATTCCTGAGCAGCAGGACGTGGTCATCAGCCCCAATTATCTGGGGATGCTCACCGCCCAGACGGCCGGGCTGCCCCTTACCGGCTACCAGAACTTTCTGTCCCAGATGTACCAGGAGCTTCCGGCCATCACCCCTGTGGGCTTTGTCACCGCCGACGGGGAATTTTTGGAAGAGAATGAGCTGAACGAGGAGCAGCAGGAGTGGCTGCGGAGGTATGAGATTCTCAACTACTGCGGCCTGATGGACCTGTTTGACGAGGCCCGCCCCATGTTTGTTTTGGAGCAGGAATAAAACGCAGACAGAGATGCCCGGCGGGGATTCTTCCCGCCGGGCATCTTCCAGCTTGTCAGAAAAGCTCTCCTGCAAGGAGTTCCGCCGTCCGCAGACGGCGGAATAAAATCAAATCCCGTCATTTCCGGCGGCATGTACGTCGGAAATGACACCTCTCACGCAAGGCGGGACGACTTTTCCGCTAGGAATCGAGTCCCGCCTTGCGTGCTTACTTTC
>CAJFVL010000073.1 GCA_904420465.1 uncultured Clostridium sp. | reverse complement strand
TCGCCGATGATCTTGATGGAGTTCTTGTTGGCGCCCACGGTGCCGTCGCCGCCCAGGCCCCAGAACTTGCACTCGATGGTGCCCTCGGCCGCGGTGTTGTGGGAGACGGTCTCCTCCAGGGAGGAGTTGGTCACGTCATCCACGATGCCGATGGTGAAGTGGTTCTTGGGCTCGGCCTTGGCCAGGTTCTCATACACGGCAAAGACGCTCTTGGGCGGGGTGTCCTTGGAGCCCAGGCCGTAGCGGCCGCCCACAACCACCTTGTCGGTGATGCCGGCGCCGGCCAGGGCGGTGATCACGTCCAGGTACAGGGGATCGCCCAGGGCGCCGGGCTCCTTGGTGCGGTCCAGCACGGCGATCTTCTTGGCGGTGGAGGGAATGGCGGCGATCAGCTTGTCGGCCCGGAAGGGGCGGTACAGGCGGACCTTCACCAGGCCGACCTTCTCGCCGTGGGCGTTCAGGTAGTCGATGACCTCCTCGGCCACGTCGCAGATGGAACCCATGGAGATGATGACGCGGTCGGCGTCGGGGGCGCCGTAGTAGTTGAACA
This sequence comes from uncultured Clostridium sp., assembly GCA_904420465.1. Lineage (GTDB taxonomy): Bacteria > Bacillota > Clostridia > Oscillospirales > Oscillospiraceae > Lawsonibacter. The sequence continues at coordinate 10,258 of CAJFVL010000073.1, read as the reverse complement.
GCTGGTAGTTGGTGCCCAGCTTGGCGTTGACCTTGCCCATATACTCCTCCACAATGTCGGGCAGGGCATCATAGTAGGGGTTGGAGGCCTCGCGGTGCTGGAAGAAGATGTCGCCGTTCTCGTGAGAGCCGCGCATGGTGGGGTGCTCGGGATTCAGGGCGCGCTTGCGGAAGGCCTCCACAGCGTCCATGTCCACCATCTCAGCCAGGTCCTTATAGTCCCAGATGGCGACCTTCTGAATTTCGTGGGAGGTGCGGAAGCCGTCGAAGAAGTTGATGAAGGGGACACGGCCCTTGATGGCGGACAGGTGGGCCACGGCAGCCAGGTCCATGACCTCCTGCACATTGCCCTCGGCCAGCATGGCAAAGCCGGTCTGGCGGCAGGCCATCACGTCGGAGTGGTCACCGAAGATGTTCAGGGACTGGGCGGCCACGGTACGGGCGGACACATGGAACACGGCGGGCAGCAGCTCGCCGGCGATCTTGTACATGTTGGGGATCATCAGCAGCAGGCCCTGAGAGGCGGTGTAGGTGGTGGTCAGGGCGCCGGCATTCAGAGAGCCGTGAACGGTGCCGGCGGCGCCGGCCTCGGACTGCATCTCGATGACCTTGACAGTGGTGCCGAAGATGTTCTTCTGGCCCTGGGCTGCCCACTGGTCCACATAGTCGGCCATGGGGCTGGACGGGGTGATGGGGTAGATGCCGGCTACCTCGGTAAAGGCGTAGCTGACATAGGCTGCCGCATTGTTGCCGTCCATGGTTTTGAATTTTCTTGCCATAGAGTTCCCTACTTTCTTCCATATTTGGAGGACAGGCGGCTGTTCCGCTTGTCCCGGCTCCATAAGTGCCTGCCCCGGGGTTGTCCCGCCATGCGCTATTGGCAAAATAGTTATGGAACGCATAACTGTTTTCGTATAGGCCTGCATGACAGTACCGCTCCCCGGCAGTTGGGGAGCGGAGCAGTCTTTTGAACGTCCATAAGTCTATCACGTTTTCCTTCTTTTGTAAATCGGAGGAAGTGAGATTTTTGACGCTTTTTTTCTCTCATATCTGGAAAAATGATGGAACCGGGGGAAAAAGCGGAGAATTACCATTGAAATCAACAGGGGAAACAGGTACAATGAAGCTGTCAGACCGGCCTGCGCCGGGGACGGAACCGAAGGGCCTGCGCTGCCGGGCTTCGGGAACTGTCTTTCAAAGAACCCGGCCTCTGATGCGGTTTCCGCTCTCTGGAAACGCGGCGGGTGCGGGGGAGAGGGGGCGAGACGCGCCATGGTATATTCCATCCGTTCATTGGGCCTGCATGGAGTGTCCGGCTATCCGGTGACCGCCGAGTGCGACCTGTCCGGCGGGCTTCCCGCCTTCACAGTGGTGGGACTGCCCGACGCCGCGGTCAATGAGGCACGGGAGCGGGTGCGCTCCGCCATCAAAAACTGCGGTTTTACGTTTCCTGTCAGCCGAATTACCGTTAATCTGGCTCCCGCCCATCTGAAAAAGGCGGGGACGCTCTACGATCTGCCCATGCTGGTGGGTATTCTGGCCGCCGGAGGCCAGCTGAAGCTGCCCCGGCAGCGCTGTGCCTTTGTAGGGGAGCTGTCCCTGTCCGGACAGGTGCGCCCCTGCGCCGGCATGCTCCCCATGGCCCTGTGTGCCGCGCGGGAGGGGATCGAGGCCCTCTTTGTTCCCGAGGACAATGCCGCCGAGGCAACCCTGGCCCAGGGGCCGGTGATCTACCCTGTCCGGGATGTGGAGCAGCTGGCCCGCCACCTGTCCGGCGAGGAGCCGATTGTTCCGGCTCCGGTCTGGACTCCGGGACACCTGCCCGTCCGCTGCCCTGATTTCTCCGAAGTGAAGGGGCAGGAGCAGGTGAAGCGGGCGCTGGAGATCGCCGCAGCCGGAGGCCACAATGTGCTCCTGTCCGGCCCGCCGGGCTCGGGCAAGTCCATGCTGGCCCGGCGGCTGCCCGGAATTCTTCCCGACATGACCCGGGAGGAGGCCCTGGAGACAACCCAGATCCACTCGGTGATGGGGCTGACCTCGCCGGAACAGCCCCTGATTCAGACACGGCCCTTCCGCTCCCCCCACCACACTGTCTCTCCCATGGGAATGGCGGGGGGAGGAACCAATCCCCGGCCGGGGGAGATCTCCCTGGCCCACAACGGGGTGCTTTTTCTGGACGAGCTGCCCGAATTTCCCAAGGAGGTGCTGGAGGTGCTGCGCCAGCCCCTGGAGGACGGCCAGGTCCAGATCTCCCGGGCGGCGGGCACCGTCACCTATCCCAGCCGGTTCATGCTGGTGTGCGCCATGAACCCCTGCCGGTGCGGCTGGTATGGCCATCCCTCGGGTCGGTGCCGGTGCACGGAGGCTGAGGTAAAAAAATATCTGTCCAGGCTGTCCGGACCTCTGCTGGACCGCATTGACCTGTTTGTAGAGGTGGCTGCGCTGGATTTTGACGAGCTGTCCCAGCGGGAGCGGGCGGAGTCCTCCGCCCGGGTGAAGGAGCGGGTGGACCAGGCCAGGGCAGTCCAGGCGGCCCGGTGCGGGCCGGAGGGAGCCTTGTGCAACGCCCGCCTGGGGCGGGAGGAGCTGGACCGCCTGTGTGTTTTGGACGCCTCCTGCCAGAAGCTGATGAAAGGGGCCTTTGACCGGCTGGGCCTTACCGCACGGAGCTACGACCGCATCCTGCGGGTGGCCCGCACCATCGCCGACCTGGACGGAAGCGAGCCGATCCGGGTTTCCCACCTGGCCGAGGCGCTGCAGTACCGGCCGCCGGAGTATCTGAGACGGTGAGAACAGCGTCTGCCTGCCGGGGAGCTTGGTTCTGACCGGAGTTTGGAACGGAATTTCGCTTCGGAGCACATGAGGCCCGCCGAAAGGAACCGCGGATGTTCAGAGAATTCCGTAAGCCAAGGAAAACTGGCGCTGGGAACCGGCGGCTTGTTCAGCACGTCATTTTGTGATATAGTAAAACCAATTCTTGCAGACGAACAAGGAATTTTGGGAGAGAGGGGGGCACACTGTGGCCGCTGTTCGCAAATTTTTGACTTGTCTGCTGGCCGCGGCTCTGTGCCTGGGCCTGCTGCTTCCCACAACGGCTTCCGCCGCCAGCATCTATTTCACCGCGGTCAACGAAACTGTGGCGGTCCTGAACGCGGAAACCATGCCGGTGTATTCCGGCGGAGTGATGTATGTCCCCTACACTGTGTTTGACGGCTCCACCACCGGCATTGACCTGGGCTTGTATACCAGCTACAGCCGGAGCAGCAGCACGGTTACCCTGTTCAACCTGCGGCAGATGCTGGTCTTTGACCTGTCCGCCGGCACCTGCCGGAACGATATGACGGGGGAATATTACTCCGCCCGGGCCATCGTCCGCAACAACCGCCCCTATGTTCCGGTGGAGATGGTTTGTGATTTCTTCGGCCTCACCTACACCCTCAACCGCCTCTCCTATGTGGAAAACGGCTGGCTGGTGCGCATCCGGAGCAGTGCCGCCGTTCTGGATGACGAGACCTTCATCGACGCGGCGCAGACACGGATCAACACCCGCCTGCGGGAGTACAATCAGAGCATCTCCCCTCAGAATCCCACCGATCCCCCCACGCCTTCCGTCACGCCGGATCCCGGCACAGAGCAGGATGAGGAGGATTCCACCAGCACGGTGCGGACCTACCTGGCTTTTCTCTGTGAGGACCGGGAAGGGCTCTCTGAGATTCTGGATACCATGGACGGCTATGGACAAAAGGGGTTGTTTCTGCTCTCTTCCCAGGTTTTGCAGCAGGAGGATGATTTGCTCCGCCGCATTGTGGGCAGCGGGCACAGCATCGGGCTGCTGGCCCAGGGGGCGGATCTTGGGGAGACCCTGGACCTTCTGACAGAGGGCAGCCTGATTTTGGAACGAAAGCTCCACATCCGCCCCACCATTGCCTGCGTTCCTGACAGTCAGATGAACGCGGTGGAGGAGGAGGGCTGGGTGTGCTGGAACGAGACACTCCGTCTTGCGCCTTCTGATACTGTGGGGGCCAATACGTTTGCCTCCAATACCGCGCGCCAGCTCTCCGGCCGGACAAGAACCACCTACCTTACGCTGGAGGGCGGGGATAATGCCGCCCGGGTCCTCTCCTCTCTGCTCCGCCGGCTGGAAAATGAAAACTTCGTGGTGAGTATTCCGATGGAGACCAGATTATGAAAGCAATTAATTTGAGAGATCCCGTCCCATGTCAGGAACAGCCGGAACGGCAGGCCAGGTTGGTGCGCCACCTGGCCGCCCGCCTGCAGGATTTTGGCCCCGGAGGCCCGGAATTGATCTGTGCCGACCAGGACAGCGGAAGGGTCTGCGCCCGCTTTCCCGGCCACTCCTGCGGTCAGATTGTCAGCCGCCTGGAGAAGGAATTCGGCGTACTGTCTGGGGTGGAGGGGGACTGTGTCCTCTTTCGTCTGTCCCCCGGGGTGCAGTTTGAAGAGCTGGATTATCTTTGGGGCTGCCTGTATCAGCTGCTGTGAGCGTGAGCGGGTCCCGCTGCCATACAGCAGAATTTTGTCATTTCAGAAAATTCTGTAGGTTTGTCAAAGATATTGGACGACGAACTGGGAAGGAGAAGAGTAGTTTAAGGGCCTCATAGGGAAGTTGTTGGAGCGGCGGTTATGGACAGTGAGCTGCCTGGCGAAGTCATCCAAGGAATAAAGGCAATGGCAGGCGTAAAAGCGTTTCAGGTCCTCCCGGTGGCTGCGCTCCACCTTGCCGTTGTGACGAGGTGTATAGGGACGAATCAGCTTGTGGCGAATGCCCGGGCCGGCGGAAGTTTTCTCAAACAGAGAGGGACGATTCTGTTTGCCAGAAAGGAAGCGGTTGGTGAACTCAGGGCTATGATCTGTCTGGGGGCACTCGACGTGGATGCCTTGGAGCGCGTACCACTTGACCAGCTTGTTCAGAAAATCGGCGGAGGAATAGGTGGACTGTTCCAGGTAGGCAGCCAGGAAACGCAGACGTGTCCGCTTCTGCATGCTGATAGGGATGACTATGGGGCCGCCGGGAACGTACGCCAATGACTCTGGTGTCCCGTTCCAGCGCGCCCTCCAAAAGTAAATGTATGACCGGCTTTTGTTATATTTCCGGCTGGCCCGGCTGACGTCATATTTCTCTGTGTATTCCATCAGGGATTGTCGATACCGCATATACCCTTGCTCATGAAGGATATAGCCCCATCTCGTCAGGTTGTTGTCTGCAGCTCCAACTATAACCGATGAGGCCTTATCCTTCATTCCTTTTTATTCAACTGTCCAAGATGTATTGTAATCCTATACAGGCCCTGCAAACTAAATTTGCGAAACTCTTGACACTACCTAAAGCAGAAGTGGTTTGCCGGCCACAAAGCTGCGATAACAGGGAGGTCTTTATCGTGAGAGAGAACGATAAAGGCAGTTCAGAGCATACAAGTTGGAGATGTCAATATCACATCTCGTCAGGCTCCTACAGGGCCTGCCCAATGACGCAAGGACTACGAGGCGTACAATGTTCTCGCCGTGTCCAAAAGGGTCTGGACATGGCGGCTGGATATATAGTCTTTTCGAAAGATGGCGGCGAAGGACCAGAGGTGTTCGGGCTGACCAATGGAGAAAAATTCCAGATTTTCAGGAAGAAAGGGGCTGCGTGCTCCGGCCTCCGGCATGATGGTGAAGGAGCGGGAGTTGGAGACCATATTCAGGGCAGTGGCCATGTTTTCTGTGGACCAGGAGCTCTTAGGGACCAGATTCTGGGCGGCAAAGAGGCGCTCCACCTCCAGAGTAAGGTTTTGTCCAGGCTTCAGAAAAATAAAATGCTCGTGCTCCAAAAAGCGCAGATCCAGGTTCCGGTATCCGCCCGGAGAGGGAGGAGGTGTCTCCAGCGCCCGACGTACCGCCGGGTGGCTGCGGTTGCCCACCAGCAGCAGGCGCTCATTCATAATAACTTCTACCTTGGTCTGGGTGGGAAAATTGGATGGAAGGTTCATCAGACAAAGGTCAATTTTGCCTTGCAGCAGGGCGGTCTCGATCTGCATGGCGCGGCCCTCCAGCACCTCGATATTCACATGGGGATATTTCTGTTGAAAAGCGGGGATCAGGACGGGAAGAAGCATGGAACCCCGCCACTGGGCGATTCCCATGCGGATTTCCCCTGACTGGTTGTTTTTGATGCTGACCAGTTCGTTCTGAAATTGCTTGTCCAGGGCTTGGACACGCTTGATATACTCGTAATATCGCTGGCCTGCAAAGGTAAGCTTGAGAGGAGAGGAGGAGTGGTCAAACAGTTCGATGCCCAGGTTGTGCTCCAAGCGGCTGAGGTATTTGCTCAGAGAGGGCTGGGAGAGGAACAGGGCCTCTGCCGCCCGGGTCAGGCCGCCGTTATCCACGATGGCCAGAAAGTATTCGTAATTTTTGAAGAACATGGCGGTGCCCCTTTTCGCATGACAGTCATCAGGCCGCTCTGCGGCGGTCCTCGTGGTATGACAGGAAGTCTATATGTAGGATATCATAATTGATATTTCACAAAAAGACAAGATAATGCTATAATTTTATTGTAGAAAATAGAAGTTAAAAGCGGGGCCGGAAGAGAGCCGGGCTAAAAAACTGGAAATGGAGGAGCGATATGAACTACCGTGCGGAAACCTTAAAACTTTTTGGCAAGGAGGTTATGATCCGGGCCGGGCTGGACCCGGAGGATGCGGATGTCTTTATAGACGGCCTGATTCTGGCCGATCTGCGTGGGGTCAGTTCCCACGGAATCACCAGATTGAGCACCTATTCCAAGCGGGTGGCCTCCGGTGTGATTGCCCCCAAGGCCCGGGTGACCGCTTTGCAGGAGAAGGACAGCACCCTGCTGCTGGATGCCGGGAACGGCATGGGAATCCCGGCAGCGGAGCAGGCGATGGAGTGGTGTATCCGGAAGGCGGCAGAGCACGGCTGTTGTTTTGCAGCGGTGCGCGGAGGCAATCACTTCGGCATTGGGGCCCACTTCAGCATGATGGCGGCGGAGAAGGGCATGATCGGGTTTGCCGTCAGCAATTCAGAGGCGGCAGTGGTCCCAACTGGAGGGAGCAGACCCATGCTGGGCACAAACCCGCTCTCCGTTGCAATCCCGGCTGGACGGTATGCCCCCGTTGTCCTGGATATGGCTACCAGCGTGGTGGCCCGGGGCAAGGTGGTTCTGGCACAGAAGAATGGGGAGTCCATCCCGGAGGACTGGGGCGTGGACAGGGACGGCGTCCCCACTACCGACCCTGCCAAAATTCTGGACGGGGGCTCTATGCTGCCATTTGGCGGCCCCAAGGGCTACGCCATCAGTCTGATTATTGATATCCTGTGCAGCTGTGTGGCGGGGGCCCTGAACTGCCGCACAACGCCTCACTTCTGGGATGATTTCGAGCATCCTCAGAATATCGGCTTCTTCCTGGGGGCGATTGACATTGGAGGGTTCCTGGATCTGGACACTTTTAAGGGCCGCATTGATCAGATGCTGGACGAGTTCAAAGCCTGTCCCACCAAGCCCGGCGTGCCTGAGGTGCTGCTGCCCGGCGAAATTGAGCAGCGGAATTATGAGAGGCGGATCAAAGAAGGAATTCCGCTCACCGAGGCGGTAGTGGCCGATCTGAAGCGGACCGGAGAGAGCTTCGGCGTCTCTTTCCCGGAGGATGCGGTGATCTGAAGCTTCTGGGCGGTGGACTGGAAAATACATTGATGGATTGCAAACAGAATGGAGGAATCAGTATGAATATCGGCTGTAAGATTATTTCTGACTTTGTTCGCCCGGACCCCGCTCTGGTGGCACAGTTCAAGGGGATGCCGGTGGCAAATCTTGACGACTGCATGGGCCGCATTGCAGCGGTCCACCAGAGCATCCGTCCGCTGAACAAAGCGCCTCTGCTGGGGGTGGCGTTTACCATTCGTCTGCCCCAGGGAGATAATTTGATGTTCCACAAGGCCATGGATATGGCCAAGCCGGGGGACGTGATGATCATGGACGCGGGCGGCTTTGACGACCGGGCCATTTTCGGGGAACTGATGGCCTTGTACTGCCAAAAGCGAGGGATAGCCGGACTGGTGGTAGACGGCGCTGTCCGGGATTATGATACGCTGAGCCAGATGGATTTCCCGGTGTATGCCAAGAGCATCACGCCCAACGGTCCGTATAAAAATGGGCCGGGCGAGATCAATGTGCCCATTGTGGTGGGGGGAAAGGTAGTCCGTCCCGGAGATATTCTGGTGGGTGACCAGGACGGCCTGGTTGTCATACAGCCGGAAATTGCCGAAGAGCTGTTGGAAAAAACCAGAGCTGTCATGGAAAAGGAGGCCGGCATCAAGCGGGATATCGAGGAGAAGGGAATTTATCCCAGACCCTGGGTGGATGAGAAACTGGCTGAGATCGGATGCGATGTAGTATAAAACCGGAAGGGGCAGGGCTGTGTGGAGCCCTGCCCCATTTCGCCGAAAAAATTCAGGTGATTTACGGCTTCCAGTCCTGCATTCCCTCCTGAAGTTTCTCCAGTGCCCGCTTTTCAATGCGCGATACATAAGACCGTGAAATGCCGCACTGATGGGCAATTTCCCGCTGAGTCTGGGCTGAGTGGCCGTCCAGACCATATCGCCGGATAATAATGGTACGTTCCCGTTCGGTCAAACAGGTGTGAACGCACTGCCGTACTTTTTGGCAGGCGTCTCGGGTGTCCAGATCCTCCAGCATGGTGTCATCCACCGCAATGACATCCATCAGGGACAGAGAACCGCCGTCCCCGGCAGCTTCCAGAGTGTCAGCCAGGGAAACTTCACTTTGAAGCTTTCTCTGCGAGCGAAAGTACATCAGGATCTCATTTGCTACCTGCTCCTGACGGCTCCGCAAGGCCCCCTTCCGCCGCTTCTGCAAGATTTTCCTCTGTTTTACTGCCTGCGACTTGCTTCCCCACGCCCACCAGCGTCTTGGGGAACTCGTATTCATACTCCGAGCCGAACAGCACCACATGGGCGTCCGTCCCATCCCAGATGATCTCTTTGACAAAGGTACGGATGGCCGCCCGCTTCTGCTCCACCGTCATTTTGTCAACGGTGTCCTTGAATGTGGCCAGCATCTGTGCCAACAAATCAAACTCAATGTCCGCAAGGGCATGGCTGGAGGTCAGCTCTTTTAATTCTGCCAAATGCCGCTTTAAGACCTCCCCTTTTTCGTGCAGTTCGTCAATCTGCTGCATAATATAACTTTCAGCAGAGGTGCCGGAGGACTTTCCCAGGGCGGAGACAAGGCCCTTGATCTCCTCCTCGTTTGCGGCGATCTCAGTTTCCAGTTTGGAAATCTCCTCGTCATAGCTTTGCCGGTTGCCCAACAGCGCCCGCTTGCTCTGCTCCAGTTGACGGATAAAATCGGAGCCGTCTTCGCTCAAATGCTTCAGCTGCTCTATAATATCGGCATCCAGCGTGTTGCCGTTGCAGTTTTTCATGTTGCAGACATGGCCCCGGCTGCGCTCCTTCATAGAGCAGAGGTAGGTATAAATAAACTCCCCCTTTGCGTTTCGCCGCTTGGACAGCTTGGGGCGCATGTACTCGCCGCAGTTGCCGCAGACCAGCAGTCCGGAGAGCAGGGCCACATTGCTGCGGGGCTTGCGGTAACTTTTGGATTTGTTCCGCTCCAAAATCGTCTGTACCTTGACCCATGACTTCCCCTCAATGACCCCCTGGTGCTTGCCCACCGACACGATCCACTCCTCCATGGGTTTGATCTGGTGGGCTCTACCCGGCTGCTGCAAGGTGCGGTTATAGGCCATAATGCCGTGGACACCGTCAAAGTCGCTTTGCTCTGCAAAGAGGTCCACATGATTTTTCGTCAGGTAGTCATAGGCAAATTCGTCGGCAATCAGATAAACCGGATTGGACAAAATCCCCTTAACGGCAAAGCGGGTAAACTGCTTGCCGTTCTTTGTAGTATAGCCATTTTGCAGCAGGTAGGTCTCCGTCTTTGTCAGCGAGCCGGTTTCCAAGAACTTGTCGTAGATCAGCTTGACGATGCCGATCTCCTCCGGGAGGATCTTCAACTTGCAGGCCTTCTTGGTCTTACCGTCGATGGTCACATGGGAGACACTCTCCGACTCATAGCCGGTGGGGGTGTTGCCGCCCAGCCAGCGCCCCGTTTTGGACAACTCATGCATATTGTCCCGGATGCGCTCGGCAATGGTCTCCCGCTCCAGCTGGGAGAAAACCGAGGAAATATACATCATCGCCCGTCCCATGGGGGAGGA
>CAJFVL010000072.1 GCA_904420465.1 uncultured Clostridium sp. | reverse complement strand
AGCCTTGCTGTGCAAGGCTCCCGGCGGGCGGTGAAAAAAGGAAATGTGGAAAGGCTGCCGAAACGGGCCAAAGGCTTTTCCGCAGCCAGAGTCCTGGATGCGGCGCATCCAGGACTCTTTTTAGGAGCAGCTATGCGGGGGTGATAAGATAATCTCCGCCGGGGGTTCGCTCCAAGGCGGCGCCCAGAGCGGCGCACAGGTCATCCAGGGGGAGGTAGAGCGCCTCGTCCAGCGGAAGGACGGGGGCCGTCTGCTCCAGAGTCACCCCATCTGCCTGACAGCGGAGCCAGGGGGCCAGAGAAATCTGGCGGTCCCCGTCGAACAGTACCGCCTTCCGCCCGGAGAAGGAGGCGTTCCACCCCAGAGACTGGGCCAGGGAGGCGGCGGGGACATAGAGTGCTCCCTCCAGCATCAGGGGGGATTCCTCCAGCTCCAGGGGCGTTCCCTGGACAATGAGGTGGGGAAGGCGGCTGTCCTCCTCCGCCGGGAGGAGGGCGATGTACTCCTCGTAGGTCAGGCCATGGTCCATGCAGGCCTTGGCGGCCTCTGTCCCCACATAGCGGTAATGCCAGGGCTCAAAGCGGTAGCCGGTAATGTGCTGTTTGCCTTCCGGGTAGCGGAGGATAAAGCCGTATTCGGCGCAGTGCTCCACCAGCCAGGCGTAGGCGGGGGTCTTTTCAAAGTAGGCCCACCGGGTGGATACATTGATGTCCAGGGCCAGCCCGGTCTGGTGCTCGGAGGAGCCGGCCCGGGCGGAGTAGGTGTCGGCGTTGGCCTGTCCCCACTGGTTCACATAGCTCTGATAGAGGCTGCGCTGGGTCTGGTAGGAGCGGTAGGCCGATACGCTGCGCAGAGTGATGCCGTCCGCCTGGGCGGCCTGTGCCATCTGCCGAAAGGCCTCGGCGGCGGGGGGAGCCAGTGAGCCGGAGCCCAGACCAGTCAGCGGGACCAGCTCGGGAACATAGTCCTCCGGAAGCACATGGTACTTGTTGACCAGGACATCCACCCCGGCGGGGGCGGCGAGTATTTCGGCGTCCTGGTAGAAGGGACGGTCCAGTCCCATGTTGACCTGAAGGACCGTCTCCTCCACAGACAGGCCGGGAGCGGACTGGGCCAGGGCCTGGTAGCGCGCCAGAAGCTCCTCCCGGCTGAAGGGGAGGGCCAGATAGGACAGATCGGAATAGGACAGCGCCCCTGTCTCCAGCAGCCCGAGCAGGTCGGCCCCCATGCGGTTCCACAGGGAATGGATCTGGTCCTGAGAGAACCACCGCCTGGAGAGCTGGCGGGACAGGGCGCGGTAGTCCTCCGCCGGATCTGCCGCCGGAGAATATGACTTTTGGGGAATGGAAGCGGTCACGCCCAAAACGGAGGAAGCATAGGCCGACCAGGACAGGACCGGGATGAACATGGCACACAGAATCAGACAGACGGCGGCCAGCCGGGACAGCCGCCTGGGCGGGGATGAAGCAGGCATGGAGACAGACCTCCCGGGGGCGGAAGAAGCCGCCCCAATCATTTCTTTTGTAAAAGGCGCGGGGTCACGGACCTGGGGCCCGGGAGCGGCACAGGGACAGGAAATAGGAAAAGAGAAGGGCGCCGTCCACCCCGTCGGGGCGGCGGAGCGGGCCGCACAGCCGCTCCGGATGGAACTGGACCCCCAGAATGGGAGCTGACGGATGGAACAATCCCTCGGGAAGTCCGGATTCCGACCAGGCGCAGGCCAAAAGTCCGGCGCCCAGACGGTCCACCGCCTGATGATGCCGGCTGTTCACGGGAAATACCGGGCCATAGAGGGTGTGCAGGAAGGAGCTTTCCGACGCCCGAACCGGATGGATGCAGTCGGAGGTTTCCCCCTGGTGGAACGGGAGGACATCGGGCGGCAGGTCCTGAATCAGGGTGCCGCCCAGAGCCACGTTGATGACCTGCATGCCCCGGCAGATGCCCAGTATGGGCTTGCCCGCCTGGTAAAAGGCGTGAAACAGGGCCAGCTCCCCCTGATCCAGAACCGGGTCAGGGGGCTGGGAGCCAAGGTTTTCCTGGCCGAACAGGGCGGGGTCCAGGTCCCCGCCCCCGCACAGCACCAGTCCGGCGCAGTTGAGATCAGGGGCAGGGGCATAACCGGGGACGGGAAGGGCACCTGAATTCTGAAGTGCGCGGCAGTAGTTGGACAGCTTTCCGGAGGCGCCGGAGAGCTGGATTGAGAGAGAAGAATGGGACATAGGGAGCTCCTTGTGTTCTGAAAAATTTATGGGGAAGCGGTGCTCTGGGCCGCCTGGAGATGGACCAGGTCGGCGATCAGGCCCGCCGCGCCGGCAATTCCGGCGGCGGAGGAGTTGATGGCCAGGGTGTACCGGCGCATATCGCCCCAGCTGTGGCCGGTGTAGTGGCTGTAGTAGTTGGCACGGCCCCGGTCCATCTGGATGATGTGCCGCCGGATATTTTCCGGGGGCAGGTGGTACTCCTCCACACAGCGCCGCATCCGGCTGGGCAGGTCGGCATGGATGAACACCTTGATGCAGTGGGGACGATCCCCCAGGATGTAGTCGCTGCAGCGGCCCACGATGACACAGGGCCCCGCGTCGGCCAGCTCCCGGATGACCTCGGCCTGCGCAAAGAAGGCCTGATGGTTCACCGGGGTGCCATGAGCGGCGAAAGAGTGGATTCCAGATCCGACGGGAGCGGCGGAGAGATGAAAGCGGCTGCGTGCCCGCTCCTCCGCCCGGGCGATGAAATCGGGGGAAAGGCCGCTTTTTTCCGCCGTTTTGCGGATGAGGGTGCGGTCGTAGCAGGGGATGCCCAGTCGGGCGGCCAGCTCCTTGCCGATCAGCCTGCCGCCGCTGCCAAACTCCCGGCTGATGGAGACAACATAGTGAGACATACAAAGCCCTCCTTCCGCGGCGCTGCCGCGGGAGCGAGAGGAGGCCGCGGCGCATTTCCGGCTGCTTCCATTATAGCGCGCCGGACCGGCGCTGACAACGGAAATCTGGACGGCCGGATGGAGAAAAAAGAGCCGTCGGATGGATGGGCGCGGACCTGTCTTGCATATTTTGGAGGAAGCGGGTATGATAGTGGCATGAACAGCCGGGAGAGGCTGGCCAGAGGATAAGGAGAGGTGAGGTTAAATTGAGAAGAGCTGGAATTTTGATGCCCATCTCCTCCCTGCCCTCCCGATACGGCGTCGGGACCATGGGAGAGGAAGCGCGGGAGTTTGTCAAATTTCTGGCCGGCGGGGGCCAGAGCTGCTGGCAGGTCCTTCCTGTTGGGCCCACGGGGTTTGGAGATTCCCCCTACCAGTCCTTTTCCTCCTATGCGGGAAATCCCTACTTTATTGACCTGGATGACCTGGCGGCGGAAGGGCTGCTGAAGCCGGAGGAGTACCAGTCTCTGGATTGGGGAGACGATCCGGCCTCGGTGGACTATGGATTGATGTACCGCACCCGCTACCCGGTGCTCCGCCGCGCCTGCACCCGGCTGCTGGCTGCCAGGGACGAAGGGCTGGAGGACTTCTGCAGGGAACAGGCGGACTGGCTGGAGGACTACGCCCTGTTCATGGCATTGAAAGGAAAGCACGGCGGCGTGCCCTGGTTTGAGTGGCCGGAGGGAGAACGCCTGCGCCGGCCGGAAGCTCTGGCGGCCGCCCGGGAGGAGCTGGGAGAAGAGGCTGCATTCTGGAAGGGGGTGCAGTACCTGTTCTTCCGGCAGTGGAAGCGGCTGAAGGACTGCGCCAACGGGAGCGGGATTGCCATCATCGGCGACCTGCCCATCTATGTGGCGGGGGACAGCGCCGACGTGTGGGCGGCGCCGGAGGAATTTCAGCTGGACAGCGGGGGCAGGCCCACCGAGGTGGCCGGCTGCCCCCCCGACGGCTTCTCCCCCGACGGCCAGCTGTGGGGCAATCCCCTGTTCGACTGGGAGAAGATGCGAAAGGATGGCTACCGCTGGTGGCTGCGCCGCATCGCCTACCAGTTTACCGTCTATGATATCCTGCGGATTGATCACTTCCGGGGGTTTGATGAGTACTACGCCATTCCCGCCGGCGACGCCACCGCCCGCAACGGCCGGTGGCGTCCCGGCCCGGGCATTGAGTTCTTCCGGGCGGTGAACCGGGCGCTGGGGAAGCGGGATATTATAGCCGAGGACCTGGGCTTTCTCACCCCCTCGGTGCGCAGGCTGCTGCGCCAGTCGGGCTATCCCGGCATGAAGGTGCTGGAATTTGCCTTTGACGACCGGGAGAAGGGAAGCGACTATCTGCCCCACCGCTACACCCCCCGCTGCGTGGTCTACACCGGAACCCATGACAATGACACGATCCTGGGCTGGATGGCCTCCGCCCCCAGAAAGACCGCCGCCTACGCCAAGGAGTATCTGCGCCTGTCCCGGCGGGAGGGCTATCACTGGGGAATGATGCGCTCGGCCTGGGCCTCGGCGGCCGATCTGGCCGTGATGCAGATGCAGGACGTGCTGGGCCTGGGCAGCGAGGCCCGGATGAATCTTCCCTCCACCGTGGGAACCAACTGGAGGTGGCGGGCCCTCCCGGGCAGCTATGGGCCGGAGCTGGCCCGCCGTCTGCACCGCGAAATGGAGGTTTATCAGCGGCTTCCGCGCCGGCGGCGAAAATAGGGAGGCGCATGAGGCCTGTCCGGCGCGGGGCCGTGCCGCTTGACCGGGCCTGCCTTGCGGCGGACGTTTTGAAACAGAAGGATGGGTTAAATTTTGGTAAAATTGTGCAGAATTTTACAGGAAATGGTTTGACGCGGCTCTGCTCCCCCTGATATACTGTCGCCAGGAATGGATGGAAAAGGCTTCTGAACGGACGAAAGGAGATCCGAACATGGAATTAAAGGAACAGTTTTTCCAGCTGACCCAGGAGCGGTTTGGACGGGCTCCCGACCAGTGCGGTGACCAGCAGCTGTACGAGGCGCTGCTTCTCCTGGCCCGCCGCATGTCGGAGGAGCGCCCGGCCCCCGAGGGGGAACGGAAGCTCTACTATTTTTCCGCTGAGTTTCTGCTGGGAAAGCTGCTGACCAATCACCTGCTGGCCCTGGGGCTGTACGGCCCGGTGCAGGATATGCTGCGTGACCTTGGACGCGACCTGGGGGCGGTGGAGTCCCTGGAGCCGGAGCCCTCTCTGGGCAACGGCGGGCTGGGCCGGCTGGCGGCCTGTTTTCTGGACTCGATCGCGGCGCTGGGGCTGCCCGGGGATGGCGTCGGCCTGAATTACCACTATGGGCTGTTCAGGCAGACCTTTGTGGACCACAAGCAGGGGGAGGAGCCCAACCCCTGGATCGAGCCGGAGAGCTGGCTGATCCCCACGGGAAAGGCGTTTACCGTGCCCTTCGGCGGGTTTGACCTGAAGGCGGTGCTCTATGACATTGCCGTCCCGGGAGCGGGGAATGGGTGCGCCAACCGGCTGCACCTCTTTGATGTGGAGCAGCCCGCCCCCCAGCCCTGGGTGGGCATCCGCTTTGACAAGGGGGACATCCCCCACTGTCTGACCTCCTTCCTCTACCCCGATGACAGCGACGAGGCGGGGCGGCTGCTGCGGGTGTACCAGCAGTATTTCATGGTGTCCGCCGGCGCCCAGCTGATTCTGCAGGAGCTGGAGGAGCGGGGCTATGGGCCGGAAACCCTGGCTGACCATGCGGTCATCCAGATCAACGACACCCACCCCTCTATGGTCATCCCCGAGCTGATCCGCCTGCTTACCGCCCGGGGGCTGAGTATGGACGCGGCCATTGATCAGGTGACCCGCGCCTGTGCCTATACCAACCACACCATTCTGGCCGAGGCGCTGGAGAAGTGGCCCATGTCCTTTTTGGAAAAGGTGGCGCCCCAGCTGGTCCCCATCATCCGGGAGCTGGACCGCCGGGCGAAGGAGGCCTGTTCCGATCCCCGGGTTGCCATTCTGGACGGACAGGAGCGGGTCCACATGGCCCACATGGATATCCACTACGGCTTTTCCGTCAACGGGGTGGCCGCCCTCCACACCAAAATTCTGGAGGAGACGGAGCTGCGGCCCTTTTACGACATTTATCCGCAGAAATTCAACAACAAGACCAACGGCGTCACCTTCCGCCGCTGGCTGGAGGCCTGCAACCCCGCCCTGGCCGACCTGATTGACGGCTGTATCGGCCCGGACTGGCGGCACGACACGGAGAAGCTGGAGGGACTGCTGGCCTTTGCGGGGGACGAGACCGTGCTGGACCAGCTGCTGGCGGTGAAGCAGGCCAACAAGGACCACCTGTGCCGCCTGCTGTGGTCGGCCCAGGGGCTGGAGCTGGACCCGCAGTCGGTGTTTGACGTCCAGATCAAGCGGCTGCATGAGTACAAGCGTCAGCAGATGAACGCCCTGTATGTCATCCACCAGTATCTGGAGATCAAGGCGGGCCGGATGCCCGAGCGGCCGGTCACCGTGATCTTTGGGGCCAAGGCGGCCCCCGCCTATGTGATGGCCAAGCACATTATCCACCTGATTTTGTGCCTGCAGCAGCTGATTGATGACGATCCCCAGGTGCGCCCCTGGCTGCGGGTGGCCATGGTGGAAAACTACAACGTCACCTGGGCGGAGTCTCTGATTCCCGCCTGCGACATTTCCGAGCAGATTTCCCTGGCATCCAAGGAGGCCAGCGGCACCGGCAACATGAAGCTTATGGCCAACGGGGCCGTTACCCTGGGGACCCTGGACGGAGCCAATGTGGAGATTGCCCAGCTGGTGGGGGCGGAAAACATCTATACCTTTGGCGCCCGGAGCGAAGATGTGATCCGCATGTATGCCGAGGGCAGCTATTCCGCCCTGGACCACTACCACCGCCCCGGGGTGGAGCGGCTGGTGGACTTTCTGGTCTCGCCCGAGCTGCTGGCCATCGGGGACCCGGCCTGTCTGTCCGTCCTGTGGCATGACATGAAGAACAAGGACTGGTTTATGGCCCTGCTGGACGTGGAGGACTACATTGCCGCCAAGGAGCGGTGTATTCGCGACTACGGCGACCGCCGCGCCTGGGCGGGGAAGATGCTGGTGAACATCGCAAAGTCGGGGTATTTCTCCTCCGACCGAACCATCCGGCAGTATAATGAGGAGATCTGGAAGCTGAAGTGAATTCATTCCCAAACCCAAAAGGCCGCTTCAAGCGGCCTTTTTTGATTCAAAGGGAGACGGCGGCGGCCGTCTCCCTTTTTTTGCAAAAAATTTTCCTCTTTTTTGTCAGTTATTTGTATGCGAACGTGCAACAACGGAGACCTGCGCACGGAAGGGCGAGAGGGAAATGCGGAAGGAAGAGGGCATTCCGCCGCCCCGGCGGCTCTTTGGTGACGTTCTGTCCGCGCAGAAAGTCACCCGCCCGCAGGCGGAATACTCCCGGGCGGCCGGAGGCCGCCCCTACGGGAGGCGGGGGATACGCGGGCGCACGATGTGCGCCCCTACGGGATTGTGAGCAAATACCATTACCATATTTTTTAAGGAGGAAATGAGAGATGGCGAGCAGTTACACAAGCAGCTACCAGCTGTGCCAATGGGAGGCGGGGGACAAGGTGCTGCGCACCGACTTCAACAGCGACAACACCAAGATCGACGCAGCGCTGAAGGCACAGGCGGACGCAATCACAGCCAAGGCGGCGCAGGCGGATCTGGAGGAGCTGGAGGAAGATCTGGCGTCGGAGGTCAGCGCCCGGGCGGCCGGGGACCTGTACGTCAAGCTGCTGGACGTGACCACCTCGTCGGCGCAGGCCCAGGCGGATTTTGACGTCAACGGCATCGACTTCACCCAGTACGCGGAGATCAAGCTGTATGTGGATTTTGGATCCTGTAATGAGATTATGCTGAGGGTCAACGAGGAGGACTCCTACACCAAGCTGCCCATCAGCGGGAGCGATCAGGCCATTACCGACTACACGTCCAATTATCTGGCCCTCTTTGACGGAATTTCTACCAATCCCTGGGCCTTTCTCCAATTCAACTGTCCCCGGACCGGGACGGCGGTGCGGTGCCTGTGCGTCACCGCCTGTGGCCGATATTACACCGGCTATCAAATTGCCAGCGGCGTTTCGTGGACTGGTTTGACCAGCTTCAACCTGGTGCCTCTGAGCGGCAGCGGCACCGTTCCCGCCGGGACACGGTTCGTTCTCTATGGGCTGAAGCTTTGAAACAGGTAGCACAAAAGACCCGCACCTTCGGCTTGTCAGCGTTCAGCGCATAATAGACACCCTTCAGGGTGACATCCACCTCGCCGCCGGACTTCACATCATCACCTGTCTTGGCATAATAGGTGCTGCTGTCCACGGTGATCTTGTAGTAACGTGTGGGAGTAATGCCCTGGTTGGTGACAGTCTGCCCGTTGGGAGTGGTGTAATTGAACTGGCCAGCGGTGAGGCTGATGTCAGTGCAGCCAGCCTTCTCCAGCAGGGCCCACTGCTCGTTCAGCGTGGTCACATCGGAGCCGCTCTGCTTGTAGTAGGCGATCTTGCCGCTCAGCAGATCCATGTCGGCGGAATCGCTGATCTGGCTGGCGTTCAGCACGACCGCTTCGGTGCTGACGGGGGCGCCGCCGCCGGAAGTGGTGCCAACGGCCTCGTCGATCCAGATGTAGATGTCGGTGGCGACCTGGCTGTCAGTGTCGTCCACGGCCACATAGACCTTGCCGCCCAGCTTGTAATCCTGCAGGATGCCGGCCACACCCCGGGCAGTGGTCTGATACAAGGTGTAGTCATCGCCCTGATCCACCAGATCCAGGTTGACGTCCTTGGCCAGGCCCAGGGTCACGTTGCAGCCGCTGTCGATGATGTAGTCCACGCCCACGCTGTTGATGGTGAAGGTCAGGGCGTCGTTGCTGTAGGTGATGGAGTCGCCGTCGGCAGCGGACAGGGTATACTCGTCACGCTTGTTGCCGCCGTATTGGTTATCACCGCCGAAGGGAGTGGCCTTGGTGATATAGCCCTTGTCGTTCTCCTTGATATCGCGGAACAGATCGCTGACCTGCTGGCCGGAGACCAAGCTGGACTCCACATACTTCTCGGTCTCAACGCCGTCATAGACGACCTTGTACTTGTAGTAGGTGTCGTCGCCGGAGACAGTGCGGTTGCCGGTGTCCTTCAGCAGGAACAGGAAGTCGGCGGCGCTGTTGACGTCCTCAATGTCGACATTGGCGTCGGCGGAGGCGTCGATAAAGACATACTTGGCATATCCGGTGCTCTCACGGTATACCACACCCACAAAGATGTAGCCGGTGAAGCCCTCGCTGGTAGTAATGTCAGGGGCGTTGGCCACGCCAGTGTAGGTGGTCACGTCATCGTCGCCGTCCACCACCACGAACACGGTGGCATTGTCGCCGCGGATGCCAGTCAGGTCGGAAGTTGTAACGGTGCCAATGGTGATCTCATGTCCACCGACAGTGCTGCCGGGAGCAGCAGAGGTATCAACGGTGCTGCCCAGGAATTTCACGACGCCGTTCTTCAGAACTTCCACGCCGGAAGCGTGGGCGCTGTCCTGCACAAAGCCATAGGCATCGGCGTTGGGGTCCTGAATGCTGTTCAGGGTAAGGCGGCCGTCGGCATCCGCGCTATAGGTGTACCAGCCCTTGGCGTCCATAGTGGCAGCGGATCCAGTCTCGCCGTCCACCTTCTTGATGATGACCTCGTCATAGACGCCGTCGGGGTAGTAGGCGTTGGCCACGGCAGTCTTGCCGTTGGTGCTGTAGGAACCAGTGTCAGCAATGTAGACATAGCTGTTGCTGGAGATGGCCTCGTCCACATAAATGATATAGCCATAAGAGTCCAAGACCACCTTGGCGTCCTCGCCGACGGTGTACTCCAGGGAGGAAACGGCGTCGCCCACGATCTTGTTATACTTGTAGGGGGTACCGGCCAGGATGACATAATCGTCAACAGTGAACTCAGAGACTTCGCCGGTCATGGTCTCGGCCAGCTGGGCGGACTCGATCTCCTTGGTGGCGTAGGAATAGGCCACCAGGATGTAATCGTCCTCCTTGAAGTCCTCCACATCCACATCCTCGTTGGAGATAATGGTGCCCAGAGGAGGAACAGTGGCGTCCAGGTCAACGACCTCAACGTTCAGAGACTCCTTCGCGGTGTTGTAGTCGGCGGTGGCCTGCATCAGCCAGGTGTTGACAATGACGATGGTGACATTGTTGTCCTTGTCCATGTAGACCTCGGTCAGGGTACCGTTGCCGGTGGCGTTCTGGCCGGAGGTGCCGATGGAGGTGGAGCTGTTGCGCACAAAGTAGTTGTCCAGGCTGGGGCTGGCAACCTCCTTGCCGTCCACAAAGACGGTCAGGTCGCACGCGCCGTTCTCCAGGTCGCGGACCACGCTGGAGCCCACCAGGCTGTACAGGTCGCCGCGGGTGGCCTTGGCGGTGTAGGTGGCCTTCAGCTCGGTGTCATCGGCATAGGTGCCGATCTTCTCGGTCTTGTACTTCCACTCCACGGAGGGGCGGCCGAAGTTGTCCTCGACCTCAGTCAGGTACAGGTCGCCCTCGAAGAGCTCCTCGCCCAGCTGCAGGCCGCTGCCGGTGTCGGCGTCCTCGATGGTGTCCCAGGAGGCGACAGCGGGACGACCGTCATAGACGGCGCGGGTGGTGAAGCTGTCGCTGCCGTCGGCCACCAGGTCGTGGCTGACGATCTGCACGCACTCGGCCTGCAGGGCGTTCAGCACCATCTGGGCCACATCGTTGCGGGTGAGGGCCTCGCTGGCGCCGTTGGGAACGCCAGTAAACAGCTGGATCTGGGAGCCCTGGCGGACAGTGGCCACCAGCCAGTCGGAGCCGAAGTCGCCCATCTCCTGGAAGTAGCCAAGGGCCTTCATGATCATCAGGCCGGCCTGGCCGGTGGTGACG
>CAJFVL010000071.1 GCA_904420465.1 uncultured Clostridium sp. | reverse complement strand
GGCGGTGAGGGGGTCGGACGCCGGGAAATCGGGGATGACTGGCAGGCGGAGGAGCGGTACCAGACCCTCACCGCCGCCCTCTCCCGGCTGGGGGCTGACATGAATCTTCAAAATGGGGCGGAGCTGCTGGGCGGGAAATACGGCTTTCTGAGCCAGTACGACCGGACTCAGGGCCGGGACACGGTGTGGTCCGTCCTGTGGGACGGCGGGCGCCTTCTGCGGGCGGAGGGCAATCCGCTCCGGGTCCCCTTTCAGGAGGACAAGCGCCTGAACCGGGGAAGCTAACCCCTCTTCTCCCCTTTTTCCGAGCCCTCCTTCCGCTCCTCAATCATCCGGTGCAGCTGCTCCAGCGCGTCGGACAGTCCTCCGATGCGGTCGATCAGCCCCAGCTGGACGGCCTCCTCCCCATAGATCACGCTGCCCACATCGGCGGCCAGCTCCCCCGTCTGAAGCATCAGCCGCTTCAGGTCCTCCCGCCTGATGCGGCTGTTGGCCGTGATGAACTGGGTGATGCGCTCCTGGATGCGCTCGAAGTAGTAGAAGGTCTGAGGCACCCCGATCACCAGCCCGTTAAGGCGCACCGGGTGGATGGTCATGGCCGCCGATGGGGCAATGAAGGAACGCTTGGCCGACACCGCCAGGGGCACCCCGATGGAGTGGCTGCCCCCCAGCACCAGGGAGACGGTGGGCTTGGACATGGAGGCGATCAGCTCCGAGATGGCCAGCCCCGCCTCCACGTCCCCTCCCCCGTTGTTGAGCAGAATCAGCAGGCCGTCCACCTGGCTGCTCTCCTCCACCATGGCCAGCAGGGGCAGAACGTGCTCATACTTTGTGGTCTTACTGGTGGGGGGCAGCAGCTGGTGGCCCTCAATTTGTCCCACGATGGTCAGAACATAGATGGTCCCCCGCTCCGACCGGATCAGAGAGGAGCCCAGATCCAAAATGGGCTGAAGCTCTCCCCCCTGCTCCTCCTGTACATGTTCCTCCTGCCGGTCCATAAAGCGCCCTCCTCCTGCTTTTCTGATTTGGACCATAGGATGCACCGGAAGAGACCATTTTAGCCGCCGGATTATATTATAAAGCAGTTTTGCTTTACATATAGAATCACAGCTTTCTTCTCTTCATTTCAGGTCTGCTCCGCCGCTCTACTTTTCGTAGGTTGCCTTTTTCACTCCCTTCCGCTATGCTGTTAGGGTGCGAAAGGAGTGCCCTGGTTTGAACAACATACAGTTTGGGGCCTTTGTGGCCCAATCGAGAAGGGAAAAAGGACTGACTCAGAAGGAGCTGGCCGACCTGCTCCATGTCACCGACAAGGCGGTATCAAAATGGGAGACCGGAAAGGGGTTTCCCGACCTGAAGCTGCTGGAGCCTTTGGCCCAGGCGCTGGACGTCTCCCTGGTGGAGCTGCTCCAGGGGGAGCGCTCTCCCAGGGAGAGCCTGACAGTGGCGGAGGCCGGCCAGCTGGCAGCCCAGGCCATGGAGCAGTCCCAAAAAGCCACCGCCCGGCGGTATCTGAAGCTGCTGCGGTGGCTGCTCACCGGGATTGCCCTGTGGTGCGGCCTGTCCCTGATCCCCAATCTGACAATCCTCTGTTACACGCTGCCGCCGCTCTCCCCCGATGTGGGGATCATCGGCGGCCAGGACGGCCCCACCGCCATTCTGGTGGGCACCGCGGACCCCATCTTCCCGCCCTGGGTCTATTGCGTGGTCCTGCTTGCGGTTCTGCTGGCGTGTGTGGTCCTGGCCATCCGGGTGGGCCGCACAGAAAGGAGGCTGAAATGAGACATCTCTTTGCCTGCTGCGCCCTCACCGTGCTCCTGGTGGCTGGGTGCGGCTCCCGCACAGACACAGGGTCCGGAATCCCGGCGGGACTGGAGTGGCGCTCCTATACGCTCGCCGACCGGGAAACCGGGGAGGCAGAGGCCAAATGGGAGGACGGCTCAGCCGTCCAGGACGTCCCCATTCTGGACGTCACCGCCCAGGTAGAGGACGGGACGGTCATACTCACGGACCACGCCTCCGGCGAGACTTACACCGGCGCTCTGGGGCCGGATGAGGACGATACGGCGGAGTCAGCGGCGTGTTCCCTCTCCTTCCCCGGCCATCCCCAGGGCTACGCCGTCTACGGCGTCACGGAATATCAGGACGGCAGCCGGGACGCCACCCTTTACCTGGTGGCGGAGCAGCAGGTCCTGTACCTCACCGCTCCTCTGCCCGCGGCGTGACGGCTGTGAAAAACCGGGGTCATCCAGCGGAGCCTCCCGCAGCGCCTCCGGTCCCCTGTCCATCCCCGCCCGATCCCCTTTGACCACGTTCTTTCACCAGACCGGAAAGGCCTCGCCGCAGCGGCGAGGCCTTTGTGCTTCTGAACGGAATTCTTTATGTCACCACAAATCCGGCGGGCAGCCGCCAGGAGGAGTTGGCATAGTAGAAGGTCACGCTGGGCATGAGGTACTCTCCGTCATAGTACATGCAGGAGGAGCTTCCCCCGTCCAGATTGGCGGCGTTGACTGCGCCGAACTCCTGCATGACCTGGATCAGGTCTCCGCTGGAGGCCCCCAGGTGGCCGGATTTTCCCCGCCCGTCGGTGACGAACATCAGCACCGCGCCGTCCGCCCGCTGGCCGATGGCTGTGCGGGGATTCAGACCGCTGCCCTGCCCCCGCATGTCCCGGGCCTCGTTGTTGATGATCAGCTGGACGAAGTGGTTGTTTTTATCGCTGGCCTCCTCCTGGAAGGTGACCGCGTCCCGGATCTTTTCCCGCTCCACCAGCTCCTCCACGTCGGCGGCGCTCATGCCCTCCAGATCAATGATCTGCAGCAGGTGGTCCTCGGTAAAGCCGATGAGCACCAGCCCGGGGTACTGCTGGGGCTTATTGTACAAAATTTCCCCGTGAGAGACGATGACGCCCAGCGGCCGCCCCCCCGTGTTGTTGGTGGAGTCGTACAGCCCGCCGTTGATTCCGCCGATGGCGCCGCTGTCCTCCACCAGCTCGTCCAGGGGCACCCCCATCTCCCGCCAGGGGTAGATGGTGGCCAGACTCACCCGGGAGGGGTCCTTGACGATCATCATCGTCCCAGTGTAGGTGGTGCCCGCCACCTCCACAATCTCGATGTCCTGCTCCCCTTCTCCCGAGCCGCCCGCTCCCGTTTCGCCGGAGCCGCCGATCTGAATCAGGCTGGAGTCCACCTCGGCGTTCAATTCCATCATGGAATTCTGATCCACAATGGCCTGAATCTCCTCGGGGCTCAAAAACCAGGAGGCCAGGAATTTCATCTGTCCGGTCTCCAGAATGGTGGTTACAAACATCTGCTGGGCCGTCGGAAAGGCCGATGAGCAGATCATACGCAGGCTGACCATCACCACAATGACCAGCGCCGCCGCCAGGGTCAGCACACAGGCCAGAACCTGCAGGGCTGTCCGCCCCAGCCGCCGGCCCGGGCCGCCCGGCTGCTCCCGCTTTCCCCGTCCCGCCGGGCTGTGCTCCGGCGTGGATTTCATCTCATGTATCCGCATCATTCAGAATCTCCTTCATGCCGACCAGCTTCCAGTCGGGATTGTCCGCACCGTCCGCTGTGTCATCATACCGGACAAAGTAAAACCGGTCGTTCATGGCGTCGTCCACCACCGTGCCGTACCACAGGCGCATGTGCTTGACAAAGCTGATATCCACCGAGAAGCAGTCCTCGGTGATCCAGCAGAAGTTGGTCACCGTGTTCCCGGTAAACGGCGGGTTTTCCAGCGTATGGCGGCTGGTAAAGGTGATATCCACTCCGGTGGCGTATTTCTGCGCCACCTCATACTGGTAGGAGCCTGGGATCAGATAGCCCCGGATTCGGGAGAAGGACAGGTCATTGGTCATAAACAGGCTCCAGTCCTGGGCCACCTGCAGCACATCCACCTGGCTGCTCACCTCCGCGGGCACCTCATTCAGACCTCCTTCGGGTGTTGTAAAGTCGTATGTATGCGTTCCCTCCTCCAGGTCCACAGGTCTGCCCTGCCCGTCCGTCACGGTGACCTGGGCCCCGTCCCGGAGCACGGCCACCGAATAGACACACAGCTGGGGCAGGTCCTCCACATAGTCGGCAAACTGCTGGTAATCGGGATTTTGTGTGCGGACCACCGCCTCCTCGGGCACCGGAGCCCCGTCCACCTCCACGGTGTACCGCTCATCGGCGGTGATGGTGCAGCTGGTCAGCGGCAGCTGGGTCCCGCTTTCATAGCTGACCTCGCTGCCGTAGTAGTCGGAGATGATGACCTCGGGCTTGTTCAGCAGGGCGATCTCGTAGCGCACCTGGCCCTCTCCCTGGTCCTGTCCGGGCCACGGGGCCCCGTTGACCTGCACAGTCAGGGCGGAGGGGATAGTCAGGATGTAATTGAAATAATCCACCAGCACCCGGCCGTCCCGGACCGTATACCGGGCCTCGGCTCCCGTTCCGTCCGTGATGGAGAACTCCGGGGGCAGGTACAGGCCGGACACGGTGTAGGTGCTCTCCCCCTTCTCCCCCGCTGTTCCGGTGAGGGGGGTCCCGTTCAGGACCACTTCAAAGGAGCTGGGAACCGTGAGGGTGTAGCTGCGCGCCTCCAGCTCGGGGCGGACATAGTCCACCGCCCAGTCCCGCATGGTGAACACGGCCAGCCTGGTAACCGGCGGTCCCTCCGCCCGCAGGCCCACCCGGGCCAGAACCGCGCCCCCGCACTCCACCTGGTACTCCAGGGTGTCCCCCAGGACAGAGCCCTCCGACCGGACCACAGTGAGCGCGTCCTCCTGCCCGTAGAGCGCCAGATACTCCTGCCGGATATCCCGGCCCTGCTCAAAGTCTCCGGGCGTAACCTGGGGGATTTCGTACTGCTCCAGGAAGGTGCCGTCGGCCGCCTGTCCGGCCAGCTCCTCTACCGCCTGCCACACCTGCTGCTCCGGCTGGGACGCCTCGTACTGGCGCAGCAGAACATACATGTAAGCGACCGCCGCAAGGACCAAAACGGCCAGAATTCCCAGATAGATGAGATAGATCCGCTTGAATGTGAGCTTGTTCTTTGTCATACTGCTTTGTCCTTTCCCTCCTGACTGTCCCCGCTCCGGCGGAACACCCATCTGTGCTGCACACGAAAGCTGATGAAAAACAGCAGAGTGTCAACCACAACCTTGGCCAGGGTGACAAGGGCCGGCGACGAGATGCTCAGCACATGCTCCACCAGGAAAACCAGACAGGCGGAGACTGTGATCTGGCACACGGCCAGGATATAGTACCGGATCAGGGAGCGCGGGCTCACCTGCTCCTCAAAGACCAGACGGGCATTGACCAGGAAATTGAACAGGGAGGAGACCGCCCGGGCCAGGAACGCGGCGGTAAACGTGGTGGGGATGGGCAGAAAGGAAAAGGCTCCAAGGAGCTTCAGCAGAAAAAAGGCCAGCTCGTCCACCACGCAGGCCCCCAGAGAGCTGCACAGATACTTCAGAATCAGGGCGTAGATGCGCAGGCTGTCCTGCACCACCCGGAAATGGGAGGACCGGTTGCCCTCCAGGTAGACCGCGGCGATGCGCACCTCCCCAAAGGGGATACGGCAGCGGTTCATCAGGAAGAGCATGTTGGTCTCATACTCGTACCGCTCCCCCCTGGCTCCGGCCAGCAGAGGCAGGTGCTGTCTGGGGATGGCCCGCAGCCCGGTCTGGGTGTCGCTGATCTTCATACCCAGAAACAGGCGGAACACGGCGATGGTGATCCGGTTGCCCGCCCTGCTCTTCCAGGGGACGATGGGGTCGGAAAAATCCCGCACCCCCAGCACCACCTGGCCGCTGTCCAGCATGGCCCGGGCCACGGAGGCAATATCCTGGGGCAGGTGCTGCCCGTCGGCGTCGGCGGTGACCACGCCGGCCTGCTCCGGGCGGTGCTGCAGGAAATAATCCATGGCGGTTTTCAGCGCCGCCCCCTTCCCCCGGTTGACCGGGTGGCGCAGAAGGGTACAGCCGGGGACCGCCTGAACCTGCTGAAACAGGGGGGCAAACTCCGGGCCGCTGCCGTCGTCCACCACCAGAAGATCGGTAAACCCGGCCTGGCAAAGTCCCTCCAGCGTTCCCATCAGCTTTTGATCCGGCCGGTACGCGGGAATGATAACCGAAACCCTATTCATACCTTCCCGCCTTTCTCTCCATTTGTCTATCTCCGTCACCGCCTTCTCCTCCGGCGGACCAGGCATACCGCCAAAACGGCGCACGCCAGGACAATCAGCAGCCCCGCGGCCACTCCGGCGGCCATGCGCCTCCGGGCCGCCTGCTCCTGGGCCAAAAGCTCCGCCTGGCGCTCCGCCTCGGCCTGCTCCCGGGCCTTTCTCTCCTCTTCGGCCCGCCGCTCCTCCTCGGCCAGCCGTTCCGCCTCCGCCTGTGCCCGCTGGGCCCAGGTCTGCACGTTTTCAAAGAAATCGCCCCCCGCGCTGTCCGGCCCCACCTGGGTGTCGTACAGCCCATACAGACAGGGGGAGTAATTCCGAATGTCGGAGGCCCGCTGGATGGGGCTGGACGCGCTGCCGTAGATCCAGCGGTAGAACCAGGTCCAGTGCTGGCTCTCGTGACAGGCAAAGCCCTCCTGGGTCACCTGAAAGGGTGTTTTCCCTCCCAGGCTGTCCAGCGGCGTGTCCCAGTCCATCACAATCTTGTTCTCCGGGTACAGGTGCAGGTAGGTCTTTTCCACCTGCCAGGCCCCATACTCCGCCGCGGTGTCCGGGTCCTGGGCGGGGTCGGCGGCCCGCTCCAGCGCATCCCCCAGCGCCTCGGCGCACAGGACATGGGTGCCGTGTCCATACTCTCCGTCCAGGTCGTGGGACACCACCACCAGCGGCTGAAAGCGCCGGATGCACCAGGTCAGATAGTCCACAAAATCCTCATAGGCATACCCTGCGGACTCGTACACAGACAGGGCCCGGGACAGCGCCTTCTCCCGGTCCTTGGACTCGGAATACAGGTCGGGAAACTGCGGCATCACGGGATAATTCCGCACCCCCACCGTCCACAGCCCGTCCAGCTGCTCGTGGGTGCGCCGGCGGTCGGCCGCGCCGCCCTCGAAGTACTGCACCAAATAGGCCACCTGGACATTGAGCTCCCGCTCCACGGCATAATAGGGCAGGATGCCGGCAAAAAACAGCTGTTCATCATCGGCGTGAGAGGAAACCAGCAGCAGGTCCGCCTGCTGGCAGGGAGGCTGCCAGATCTGGACCCAGTCCGGGAGCTCACCCTGGGAGAACACATGGATCTCCCCGATGTCCGCCCCCGCTCCAAAGTCCAGCACAAGCTCCTCGGGGAGGCTCTCCCCCAGCGCCGACACATCCACATATTCGTGGAGAAAGCCGCTCTCCCCGCAGGACAGGCTGCCGCCCGCCGCCGGAGCCGTGAGGGTCCAGGGCTGGGGAATCCGGTCAAATTCGATGTACAAAGCGGCAATGCCGCCCTCCCGCGATACGGTCACCCGGGCCGGGCCGCCGGCGCTGGCAACGGCGGTGCGGCTGCCGTCAGACAGGTTTCCGGGGCGGGAAAACCCCTCTGCCTCCACCACCGCGTCCCCGTACACAGCCTCATCCGCCAGAGCGGGAACCGCACAGCAGATCATCAGGACCGCCAGCACCGCAAGGGATCGAATCACTCTGCCTATCTTGTCCGCCTCCTTTCCCCCCGCGCCGGAACCCGAAGGCGGGCAGGAGACATGGAATGCACTCTGCTATAGTTATGCCATAAACCGTCGAAAAAAACAACACTGAAATTAAATCGAATTCATTCTTCTTTCAAATCAGAACCGGGGGGATGACCGTCCGGCTCCCCCGCAGGGCGGCCGGCGTGCCTCCCCGGGCCAGGGAAAACCGCTGAAACCCCGACAAAGCCGCCCAGGCAGGGCCTCCGCCCGACTTTCCGGCCGTATGAGTCCGGCAGGATTTGGAGTCCTCCGCCCCCGCGGCGGAAACAGTCCGTTTGTTTGTGGAAAATCATAGTTTACCCTGGAATGGATGTGCGGTATAATAGGCCCACAGCCATACAACGCTTGTGAGGGCCGTGTTATGAAAAAACTGACATTCAAAGAGATCGTCGCCGTAGCCAGCATGCTGTTCGGCATGTTTTTCGGCGCGGGCAACCTGATTTTTCCCGCTTCCATGGGGCAGATGGCGGGCAGCAGCCTCTGGCCGGCAGCAGCCGGACTGCTCGTCACCGGCGTCGGCCTGCCCCTTCTCGGCGTCGCCGCGCTGGGTCTGAGCCGGGAGAGCGGGCTCTACGGATTGAGCTGCCGGGTGGGCCGGGGCTTCGGCCTGTTTTTTACCTGCGCGCTGTATCTCGCCATCGGTCCGTTCTTTGCCATCCCGCGCTGCGCCACAGTCTCCTACACGGTCGGCATCCAGCGGGTGCTGCCGGGAACAGCACAGACCGCCGCCCTTCTGATCTTCTCTCTCGCCTTCTTTGCCGTCACCCTGTTCCTCTCCTTCCGCCCCGGAAACATACTGACCTGGATCGGAAAAGTTTTGAATCCCCTCTTCCTCTGCTTTCTGGCCCTTTTGATTCTCCGGGCGCTGAGCGCCCCCCTGGGCGAGATTTCCCTGATCCCTCCGGTGGACGCCTACAGCTCCAGCGCCTTTTCCACGGGACTTCTGGGGGGATACAATACCATGGACGCCCTGGCCGGGCTGGCCTTCGGCATTGTTGTGGTGGATGTTATCCGGGGGCTCGGCGTGCAGCAGCCCGGAGAAATTGCCAAGAGCACCGTACTGGCCGGCATTTTCAGCTCTCTGCTGATGGCCCTGATCTATGTGCTGGTTATGGTGATGGGCGCACAGAGCCGAGGAAGCTTCCCGGTCGCCGACAACGGCGGAGAGGTGCTGGCCCAAATCGCGGAACACTATTTTGGTCCGGCCGGCGCCGCTATTCTTGCCGTCACCGTCACGGTGGCCTGTCTCAAAACCGCCGTGGGCCTCACCATCAGCTGCGGCGAGGCCTTTGTCAAGCTGTTTCCCAAAGGCCCCTCCTACAGGCTGTGGACCATTCTGTTCTGCGGTTTTTCCTTTGTGATCGCAAACTTTGGTCTAGACGCCATCATCGCCTATTCCATGCCGGTGCTGATGTTCCTCTATCCCCTGGCGATTGTGCTGATTCTGCTGACGCTGTTCGGACCGGCCTTCCACAACGCGCGGGAGGTCCTGCGGTGGACCATTGGCTTCACATCCGCGGCGGCGCTGTTCGATTTTCTCGGCGCGCTCCCCCAGGGAGCGCGGTCTGCGCTGCACCTGAACGGGATCATTGAATGGGTGGACCGCTGGCTCCCCCTGGCCCAGGCGGGATTCGGCTGGGTCTGCCTCGCGTCCGCCGGACTGCTGATCGGCCTTCTGGTCTCCCATTTCCGGAAAAAGGGGGGAGCTGGCGGCGGCTCAGATCTGTCCCAGTCCGCAGGCCGGCCATGAACCGCCCTTTCCGCCTCCTGTGCGCCTGACGGGAACGCGAGCATTTCACCCAAGCTTCACCCCATTGATAAGCCGGAATCCGCAATCTGGGATGCTGATCTCCGGCCGAAAAGGGCCCCTCTAAGCTGTCCCCGCAGCTTAGGGGGGTCCTTGCTTCAGACTCCGGACCGGCTCAGCCGTCCAGATCCACCTCATGGCCGGAGCTGTCTGTGCCGGCGGCGGTCAGGCGGTCCACCGTGTACCAGTCGGCGGTGCTGTTGTGGTCGCCCAGGTTTTCGTACACCTGGATGGAAACGCTGCCGTCATCATTGGTCTGGGCAGCAGAGTCCAGATTCTGGTTGTCCTGCGCATTGTTGTTTTCCTGATAGAACGTCAGAGCCAGGCCGGCCAGCTCCTGGTTGCTGTAAAACTGGAACGTGTCGGACCCCTGATCGGAGACGTAGGTGAGATGCTCTGTGGTTCCGTCCGCCCACTCCAGGGTGACCGTGTCCCCATCGCGGCTCACGGTGCAGGAGCTGGCGCTGTCTGCCGAGCCCATGGAAAAGTCGGCCTCCGTCCCGTTCAGCGTACAGGTGAAGCCAACTCCGCTTCCATCCTCCAGACTGGCCGTCCGGCCTGTGGCGCCGCCCTCGTCGAAGAAGTAATACTGCCCGCCGTCAGACAGCCAGGTGCCGGGTGTGAAAACGGCCTCCTCACCGGACGCGGCCGGCGGGGACTCCGCGGAGATGCTGCCCGAGGCGGCGGGCGGCTGCGCCGATGCCGATGTGCCGGAGCCCGCTCCGCCGCAGGCGGCCAGCAGCAGGCAGGAAGCCGCCAGGCAGGCAATACCTGCAAGATATCGTTTTTTCATTGTAAATCACCTTTCCCTTGGTCTGTGTCACTGCTTCTCTCTGACCATATCGGACCGGCGCGGACGGTTCTTTCCCTCCGGCCTCCATAGGGAGTCTGGCAGGCATCCCGCCGATCCAATAATGCCTTGTTATAGCATCGGGAGAACATTCTGTCAACTGGGTTTCGTCAATTTTCATAAAATCGCAAGAATTTCCTCCAATACGCCCGGACAGCGAAACACGGACGTCCGGCATTGGGAGGGAAAATCCCGGCCGCGCCGGATAGTTTATTCACAGTTTAAGAACGGCGGGGAAAACTGTGCTATGATACCAGGTGAAAAGGGGGGCGGCCGGAATGACCATCAAAAAGCGCCTGTTCTGTTCCAATATTCTGATGATCCTGGTTCCCGCAGCCATCGTGGCCTTTGTCGGCCTGCTGTGCACGGCCCTGCTCTGGGTTACGCTCCAAAGGGGAAGCGGCATGCACCTGGAGGACGGGGAGGACCTCACCCATATCGGCCGAAACATAGCCGGTCAAATCGAGGGCTTGATGGCCGGCTCCCCTGACTCCTGGACCCAGCAGATGGGGGGGCTGGAGGCTCTGACTGAATCCGGGGCCCTCCGCATTGTTGTGGTTCGGAACGGCGGCCCTGCCTATGACGCGGGGGAAGCGCAGCCGGCGGACAGCCAGCTGTCGCAGGCTGCCGACACCATTGACGGGACAGAGGCTTTTATTTCCGCCGGGGAACGCAGCGTATACCGGGCCGACCGTACGGACAGCGGCGGCGCCTGGTCTCTGTATCTATTCGGAACCAGGCAGGAGCACCTGGACGGCGGCCTGAAGGTCGTACTGGCGCTGGCGGCCATCGGGCTGGTTTTTGTGGTCTTTCTTACGATTCTGATGACCAACCGCTTTCTCACCCGGTTTGTGGTCCGAAAGATCGAAGAGCCCCTCGATCTGCTGAGCGAGGGGGCCCGCAGGCTGGGAGCGGGCGGCCTGGACTATCGGATCGCCTATACCGGGAAGGATGAATTTGCCCCGGTATGCGGCGCCTTTATCCACCGCTTCGATGCGCCGGGCAAACTGGTCGCCTTCGCGGGGCTGGATGTACGGGTCACCCAGTCCGGAGAATTCACCGGCACCCGGCAGAAAAT
>CAJFVL010000070.1 GCA_904420465.1 uncultured Clostridium sp. | reverse complement strand
GGCCTTCTGCGACGGGGAGCACCTGGTCCCCATGCTGTCCTCCCAGGACCACAAGCGGGCCTACGACGGCAACCAGGGCCCCAACACCGGCGGCATGGGGGCCTTCTGCCCCTCTCCCAAGTACACGCCGGAGATCGCGGCGGAATGCATGGAGAAGATCTTCCTGCCCACCGTGGCCGCCATGAAGGCGGAGGGCCGGCCCTTCCAGGGGGTCATCTACTTCGGCCTGATGCTCACCAAAGACGGCCCCAAGGTGGTGGAGTACAACGCCCGCTTCGGCGATCCGGAGACCCAGCCCCTCCTGTCCATGCTGGACACCGACCTGATGGACATTTTCCAGGCCTGTGTGGACGGCACCCTGGACCAGATTGACATCAAATGGAAGCCGGGGGCAGCCTGCTGCATCGTGCTGGCCTCCGGGGGCTACCCGGTACAGTACCAGAGCGGCTATCCCATCTCCGGCCTGGAGGAGGCGGGCAGGCTGGCCACCGTGTTCCACGCGGGCACCAAGCTCGGCCAGGACGGCTCGGTCCTCACCGCCGGCGGCCGGGTGCTGGGCGTGACCGCCGTGGGGAACGACCTGGACCAGGCCATTACCAAAGCCTATGAGGCGGCCAAGTGCATCTCCTTCCAGGACATGCACTTGCGCACCGACATCGGCAAGGTATGAGCGGCGGGACCATACAGGGCGTGGTCTTTGACGTGGACGGCGTGCTGTTCGACACCGAACGGCTGGGGCGGCTCTCCTGGCAGACCGTGGGCCGGGAACTGGGATACCCCCACGCCGCCGACCACTATCTGGAATTTGTGGGACTCAACCGCACCG
This sequence comes from uncultured Clostridium sp., assembly GCA_904420465.1. Lineage (GTDB taxonomy): Bacteria > Bacillota > Clostridia > Oscillospirales > Oscillospiraceae > Lawsonibacter. The sequence goes on along the minus strand of CAJFVL010000070.1, from coordinate 10,613 downwards.
ACGCCGAGGCCAAAATGCTCTCGCTGTTCGGCCCGGACTTCCCCTGTGACTACTTCATGCGCATGTGTTCCTCCTGTACCCAGTCCTTTATCGAGCGGGACGGCGTCCCCCTGAAGCCCGGAGTGGGGGAGATTCTCTCCTTCCTCCGGGAGCGGGACATTCCCACCGCCCTGGCCACCTCCTCCGGCCGGAAGCGGACCGCCCGGCGCATGGAGATGGCCGGGCTGACCTCCTTTTTCTCCGCCTTCATCACCGGGGACCAGGTGGTCCACGGCAAGCCGGACCCGGAGATCTACCTGCTGGCCTGCCGGGCCCTGGGTCTCCCGCCGGAGCACGCCCTGGCCATCGAGGACTCCCGCAACGGCATCCTGTCCGCCTCCCGGGCCGGGATGCAGGTGATGATGGTCCCCGACCTGATTCCGCCCGCCCCTGAGCTGACCGCTCTTCTCACCGCCTGCTGTCCCAATCTGCAGGCGGCGCGGGACTGGCTGGCATGCCGCCCCTGAAACATAAAAATGCTTATTTTCTCCGGCCGGAGGGCGTCTCATCGCCTCTCCGGCCTCTCTTTGCAAAACCTTTATGCGATTTCCTGCAAAATGTCTTGTAATTTTAGAGAAATTGTGTATAATAAATCTCGCTGGTTTGGAGGATTTTCCTGTTTGCAGGGCGTACTCCTTTGAAAGAGCCAAATTTCCCCTATGCACATCCGTTTACATTGCGGCGCCCCGCACCTCCGGCGGAGCGCTTTTCCTTGGGACGAATTTGCGGGGGCTCCCCCTGCCCTCCAGCACATTATAGGAAAGGACGAAGGGACATGAATTTTCACCAGGAGACCCCCGAGCGGGTCCTAGCAGAGCTGGACACCGCGGAAGAGGGCCTCACCCAGCAGCAGGCTGAGGAACGGCTGTCCAAATACGGCCCCAACAAGCTGGCGGAAGGGAAAAAGGTCACCCTGCTTCAGCGCTTTATCCAGCAGCTGTGTGACCCCATGATTATCATTCTGTTGGTGGCCGCGGCAATTTCGGGCGTCACCGCCGCCTACTCCGGCGAATCCTTCACCGATGTGTTCATCATTCTCATTGTGGTGCTCATCAACGCGGTGCTGGGCGTTTACCAGGAGAGCAAGGCGGAAAAGGCCATCGAAGCCCTCCAGGAGATGACAGCCGCCACCAGCAAGGTGCTGCGGGACGGTAAAATGGTCCAGCTGCGCAGCGAGCAGCTGGTGCCCGGCGACGTGATCATTCTGGAGGCAGGGGACGCCGTCCCCGCCGACTGCCGTATTCTGGAGTGTGTCAGCATCAAGGCGGAGGAGGCCGCCCTGACCGGTGAGAGCGTCCCGGTGGAAAAGGACGTGGCCGCCATTGTCTCGGAGGAGGAGGTTCCCCTGGGCGACCGGCACTGCATGCTCTACATGGGCAGCACGGTGGTCTATGGCCGAGGCCGGGCGGTGGTCTGCTCCACCGGCATGGACACCGAGATGGGCAAGATTGCCGACGCCCTGTCCCAGGCCGAGGAGGGCGAGACCCCTCTGCAGCGCAAGCTGGGCCAGCTGAGCAAGATCCTCAGCGTGCTGGTGCTGGGCATCTGCATCTTTATCTTCGCCTTCAGCCTGCTGCGGGCGGGTGATTTCCATCTGGACGCCATCATCAGCACCTTTATGGTGGCCGTCAGCCTGGCGGTGGCCGCCATTCCCGAGGGACTGGCAGCCGTGGTCACCATCGTGCTGTCCATCGGCGTCACCAACATGTCCAAGCGCAACGCGGTTATCCGCCGTCTCACCGCCGTGGAGACGCTGGGCTGCGCCCAGGTCATCTGCTCGGACAAGACGGGCACCCTGACCCAGAATAAGATGACGGTGGTGGACTCCTTCGGCGATCCCAAAAAGACCGCCCGCGCCATGTCCCTGTGCTCTGACGCCGCCCCCGACGAGACGGGGAACGCGGTGGGCGAGCCTACCGAGTGCGCCCTGGTGAACTGGGCCGCCAAGGAGGGGCTGCCCAAGCCCCGGCTGGAGCAGGAGACCCCCCGGGTGGGCGAGGCCCCCTTCGACTCCGGCCGAAAAATGATGTCCACCATCCATCAGGTGGAGAACGGCTTCGTCCAGTACACCAAGGGCGCGCCCGACGTGCTGCTCAAGCTGTGCACCCACTATGAAAAGGACGGCCAGGTCCTGCCCATGGATGACAAGGCCCGCGCGGAGATTCTGTCCCAGAACAAGGCCATGGCCGACCAGGCCCTCCGGGTGCTGGCCGCCGCCCAGCGCACCTATGACGTCCTGCCCCAGGACCAATCCCCCGCTGCCTTGGAGCACGACCTCACCTTCCTGGGGCTGGCCGGCATGATCGACCCCATCCGCCCCGAGGTCAAGGACGCCATTGAGGAGTGCAAGACCGCCGGCATCCGGGCCGTTATGATCACCGGCGACCACCGGGACACCGCCGTGGCCATTGCCAAGCAGCTGGGTATCCTGGAGCACGACGACCAGGCCATCACCGGCGCCCAGCTCAATCAGATGAGCGACGAGGAGCTGAACCGGAGCATCTCCCACTACAGCGTCTATGCCCGGGTCCAGCCCGAACACAAGGTGCGCATCGTCAACGCCTGGAAAAAGCGGGGCTGCATCACCGCCATGACCGGCGACGGCGTCAACGACGCCCCCTCCATCAAGTCGGCCGACATCGGCGTGGGCATGGGCATTACCGGCACCGACGTGACCAAAAACGTGGCCGACATGGTGCTGGCCGATGACAACTTCGCCACCATCGTGGGCGCTGTCCAGGAGGGCCGCCGGATCTACGACAACATCCGAAAGGCCATCCAGTTCCTGCTGGGCTCCAACATGAGCGAGGTGCTCTCTGTCTTTATCGCCACCCTGCTGGGCTTTGTGATTCTGGAGCCCGTCCACCTGCTTTGGATCAACCTGATCACCGACTGCTTCCCCGCTCTGGCCCTGGGCATGGAGAAGGGAGAGCCCGATTTGATGGAGCGTCCTCCCCGCAAGGCCAGCGACGGCATCTTTGCCGGCGGCCTGGGCTTTGACGTGGCCTATCAGGGCGCCATGGTCACCGTGCTGGTGATGGCCGCCTACTTCATCGGTCACTATATGGAGGCCGGCGTGTGGGAGATCACCCAGAGCGCCGACGGCATGACCATGGCCTTCCTGACCATGAGCATGGCCGAGATCTGCCACAGCTTCAACATGCGCTCCCAGCGGGGCAGCGTGTTCAAGCTCCACAGCCACAACAAGATTCTGTGGGGCGCCATGCTCCTCAGCCTGATTCTCACCACCGGCGTCATCTATCTCCCCGGCATCTCCGACGCCTTCGGCTTTACCCATATCAGCCCCGCCGAGTACGCTGTGGCCCTGCTGCTTGCCATCCTGGTCATCCCCATTGTGGAGATCGTCAAGGCCATTCAGCGCTCCGCACACCGCCGCTGATTCTCCGTCTGAGAGAGCATTTTCAAAGCACCCCGACAAAATGGCTGCAGAGAACCAACCTTTCATGGCTCTCTGCAGCCGTTTTCTGTCCTGGTCAGGCAGCCGCCCCTGCGCCCGCCGTTTTCAGCCCGCGGCCCGGATATTCTTCATGCTCTCCCGGCGGATGATGTCGTTGACGTGCATCTTGTAGTCGATAAACTTCTTCTCCCCCCGCACATGGTAGTCCCTGGGGCGGGGGATGTCGATGTCAATAATCTCCTTGACGGTGCCGGGCCGGCTGGACATGACCACGCAGCGGTCGGCCAGCAGAATGGCCTCTTCAATGTCGTGCGTCACCATGACGATGGTTTTGGGGAAGCGCTGCCAAACATCCAGCAGAAGCTCCTGCATCACCCCGCGGGTCTGCATATCCAGCGCGCCAAAGGGCTCATCCATCAGCAGGATATCCGGATTGTTGGCCAGCGCCCGGGCAATGGCGGCCCGCTGCTTCATCCCGCCGGAGAGGGACTTGGGATACAGATCCTCAAAGCCGTTCAGCCCCACCAGATCAATGTAGCGCCGGGCAATCTCCTCCATCTCCTCCTTCCCCATGCTTTTCTTCTGTTCCAGCCCGAACTGGATGTTCTGCCGGATGGTAAGCCAGGGAAAGAGGGTGTAGGACTGAAAGACCATACCCCGTTCGGCCCCCGGCCCCTCAATCCGCTGCTGCTTGAAGTAGACATTCCCCGTCGAGGTCCCCTCCAGTCCGCCGATGATGCGCAGGAGGGTAGACTTCCCGCAGCCAGAGGTCCCAACCAGGGTGAGGAACTCCTGAGAGCGGACATGGAGGTTAATCTCTCCCAGGGCCTGAATGGTGCCGTTTTTGGTGTGGAACTGCTTGGAGACGCCGACAATATCGATGCCCTGGTGCAGCTTTCTGACGTTGCTGAGCTCAGCCATGTTCTTTCCTCCTTATTTTTCGTTCCAGGCGAACACCTTCCTGCGGAAGGCGATGAAAAGCATGTCCAGCGTGAGTCCGATGACGCCGATGGTCAGGATGCAGACGAAGATGCGGTCCACCCAGAACTGCCTGCCGGCCTGGGTAATGGTGAAGCCGATGCCGTCGGAGGCGCCGATCATTTCAGCCACAATGATATAGGTCCAGGCCCACCCCAAAACAATGCGAAGCGTATCCACGATGTCGGGCATGGCCTTGGGGACGATGATTTTCCAGAGGACCGACTGCTTCCCCACCCCCAAGGTATAGGACACCTCCAGCAGCTCCCGCTCCACGTTCCGCACATTGGTTGCCACCATCAGAATGATCTGAGCCAGGCTGCCCACAATGATAATGGCGATCTTCGGGGCCTCGTCAATGCCGATCCACAGAATAAACAGCTGGATGAAGGCCGAGGCCGGGAGATACCGGAAGAAGGAGAAGAAGGGCTCCAGAAAGGCGGCAACGGGGGCATAGGTACCGATCAGGACCCCCAGCGGCACCCCCACCGCCACCGAGACGGCAAAGCCGATGAGCACCCGCTGGACCGACCAGCGGATATCGGTCAGGAAGCCCTGGGACACGAACATATTGATCCCCGCCTCCAGGGTCCCGGTCGGTGTTGGGAGGAACATGGTGCTCACTCCCGCTACATAGGAGGCGCAGAGCCACGCGGCCAGAATCAGCAGAAAGGCGGCCGCCGCAATGCCGACATAGATCCGCTTCGGCAGCTCCGCTTTGGGCTGGAAGGTCTTGGCCAGACTCTGTCTCCACCCAGGTTTCTTTTCTGCCATTTCCAATCACTCCTGTTCATGTTGCCAGCAGAGCGGATGCCCTTCGCCCGCGGCCGGGCATCCGCCCTGCAGTTGTAATTCCGCGCGGCACTCAGTCCAGAGTGCCCAGGAAGCTGCCGTCAATCATCAGATCCAGGTCGGGCTCGCTCTCAATCAGGCCGTTGTCCAGCCACAGGTCGGACGCCATTTTGGTGATGTCCGCGATTTCATTTTCAAAATAGTCGATGTTGCCGGCCTGATCATAGAAGGTCACCTCAGCCTCCATGGTGGCCTGCAGCTCCTCCCCTGTCTCATTGCCCGTGAAGTCCTTCATAATGTCATAGGCCTCGTCAGGGTTGGTCTCCATATACGCCAGCGCCATATACCAGCCCTGACAGATGGCCTCCACCGTGCCGGGGTAGCTCTCGGCAAACTCCCGGTCCATGGCCAGCGCATCCACAATCACGCCCGGAGTCTCGCTGCTGTCGATGAGAACGGTGCCGAAATCGGTCTCCCGGGCATTGGACAGCCAGGGCTCCCAGGTAGCCGCGGCATCCAGCTCGCCGGCCACAAAGGCGGCGCCCGCATCGCCCGAGCTCATATTGACCGCCACCACATCATCCAGGGTCATGTTGTGCTGATTGAGCAGGTACTGAAACCAGAAATAGGACGCTCCGCCTGAGGTATCAAGCCCCACGGTCTTTCCCGCCAGCTTCTCCACGCTTGTAATCTCATTGCGGACGATCAGGCCGTCACCGCCGGAGGAGGTGTCCTCCACCAGTACCATGGTCAGGTCCACCCCGCTGGCCGCACTCATGACATGGGTATCAATGGTGGTGGACATGCCCTGGATTCGTCCGGCCGCCAGCGAGCTGCGGGAGTCATTCTTGTTCTCAAAGACCTGCACAGTGACGTCGGCGCCGCACTCGTCAAAAAAGCCCATCTGATCAGCCAGGTACAGGGGGGCATAGCCCACCCAGGTGGAGCTGCCCAGAATGACCTCCCCGTCGTACATGGCCTTTTCCGCAGCGCCCTCCCCACTGGAAGCACTGCCCGAGCCGCTGCCTGATGTGCCGCCGGCGGCGGTTCCGCTGCCGGAGCTGCCGCCCGAGGCGCCGCAGCCGGCCAGCGTCAGGGCCAGAGCCGCTGTCAGAGCCAATCCCAGGATCTTCTTTTTCATGATCATTACCTCCTCCAATTTACCTGCCGCAGATGCAGCTGGTTCTATCACATACCGCTTTCACGGATGCAACCGTTCCAATGGACCCGGGCCGCTGCTCCAGGTCCGCCCTGAAAGGGCAAGGGCGCCAGAAACTCCTTCTGACGCCCTTGTCACTTCTGTTTCATATTCCGGCACCGCGCCGGGCGGCCCCAGGGAAAACTGCCCGAAGCCGTGCCGCCGGCCTTTGCAGCAATGAAAAAAGGGCGCTCCCAGTCTCTGGGGCGCCCTTGCCGCAAATCTGCATCTCTGCTCTGATGTCGGGTACAGAATACTCGCTTCTGCCCTCCTTGTCAAGCCGGTTTTTCCCTTTTCGGCAATTATCAAAAATTCACACGTTCTCCGTCCTCCGTTCCTGTGCACCCTGACCCTTCACGCGGGCAGAACCTGGATTTTGCCTCTCCTCTCCTCCGCCGCAACCGCCGGTTGTCAAATTGTATCCCCTTTTTGGTTGCCAATCCGCCTCTCTTCTGCTATCCTGATGGCTGTCAAAGGCCCTTTGCAATCTCTTGTCACTGGAGGTCACACAAATGGAATTTCAACAGCGGCTCTATGAGCTGCGCAAAAAGGCGGGGCTGAGTCAGGAGGGGCTGGCCAGTCTGCTGGGGGTCACCCGCCAGGCAGTTCAGAAGTGGGAGGCGGGCACCGCCCGCCCCGACATGGACAACCTGGCCGCCCTGGCCCGGTATTTCAGCGTCACCCTGGACTATCTGGTCACCGGGCAGGAGCCCCCCGTCCCGGAGGGACACACCACTATCGTCAATAACTACTACCAGCGGTGGCGCTACGAGTACAAAAGCAAGCGCACCCTGTTCGGACTCCCCCTGGTCCACATCCGCCTGGGGGACCGGGGCACAGGGCTGGCCAAGGGCGTCCTGGCCATTGGAAACTACGCCGTGGGAATTTTTGCGATCGGAGGCTTTTCCTTCGGGCTGGTAAGCATCGGCGGCCTGTCCCTGGGCCTGCTCTTTGCCCTGGGGGGCTGGGCCATGGGCGGCATTGCCATCGGCGGCCTTGCCATGGGCCTTCTGGCCTTTGGCGGGGCGGCGGCGGGGCTGTTCGCCATGGGAGGCGGCGCCTTCGGGGTCTACGCCGCGGGAGGCGGGGCCATTGCCTCGGAGATCGCCATCGGCGGCTCCGCCCACGCCCCCCTGGCCATCGGCCGGATTGCGGAGGGGACCCTCACCTTTGGCCCCGGCTCCGATCCGGCGGCCATCGCCGCCGCCATCCGGCAGGCGGCGGAAGGCGCGCCCCGGTGGCTCCAGAACCTGCTGATCTTTCTGGCCCAGAATTGGTAAGGGGACGAAGCCGTCCATTATGTATGCCCGCCCGGGCCTGTCTTTGGATAGCTGTACCGCTCCAGCTCCTCCTGAGTAAGCTGGCAGACCTGCTCCAGCTCAGTCCCCATGTCCCACAGGTCGCTCTCCTCCCGCTCCCGGGGCACCTGGATGACCATCCGGCACCCCCCGTCCCCCGCCGATTCCACCGCCGCCAAAAAGACACGGGCCGGCCGGTCCCCATCGGATTTTCGCCTGATCCGCAGCTCCAGGCGCCGGGGGTCGGCCGACAAAACCTGATAGTCCGCCTTGCACCGGCGCAGCACGTTCCGGGCGGCATGCCAGACATCATCGGCCTGGTAGTCAAAGGGACGCTTAATCCGGACCAGGGGCTGGACGGCCCTGGTCCCCGCTCTGGCCCGCAGAGGAAACAAGACCATCAACGGAATCCCCGCCAGCATATAGCCCACCAAAAAAACGGCTACTATCGACTCTCCGCTGCCCCCGGCTCGCCAGACCGGGTAGCCGGCAATCGCTCCTACAATCAGCATCACTGCATAGAGGGGAAGAGGGGTATGGCAGGGGCAGCCGCAGTAGGGGCAGTTCGTCCTCTCCTTCCCCGCCTGGAAGGCGTTAATCCGCCTCATCAGGCTGCACACCCTGCGTCCGCACTCCGGGCAGGCGGTGGCCCGAACCAGGGGACTTCTCATCCCGCTCGCCTCCCTTTTCCGTTTCCGCGGAGATTCTTCCAAAAACGGCACAGACGGCCAGCCCGGCTCTCCGCCGGACCGGCCGTCTGAAGCTTTTTACTGGTTCTCATCCAGCACCTGGGTAAAAGCGGCGGGGGGCATAACCCCCACCTTCCGGTCGATCTCCTTGCCGTCCTTGAAGAAGATGACGGTGGGGATGGACATGACCCCGTAGCGCATGGCCAGCTCAGGCTCCTCATCCGTGTTCACCTTACCCACCAGAGCCTTGCCCTCGTACTGTCCGGCCAGATCCTCGATCACCGGGGAGAGCATCCTGCAGGGGCCGCACCAGTCGGCCCAGAAGTCCACCATCATCAGACCGCCCTGGGCCAGGGCCTTGTCAAAGCCCTCCTTGCTGAAATGTACTATCATCGTATTCACGCATCCTTTCTGTTTCTATGATGTCTGGTTTTCGTCCAAATATTCGCAGGCGGACAGTCCGGCCACATGGCCCTCTCCCACCGCCTTGGCCACCTGAAGGGGCCCGCCGGTGCAGTCCCCGGCGGCAAAGACCCCCGCCACATTGGTGGCCATGCGGCGGTCCACCTGGATGGCTCCGTTCTCTGTCTCCAACTGGGGCAGAAGGTCGGCGGGGGCCACCGCCTGCCGCAGGATAAACACGCCCGCACAGGGGATCTCCGCTCCATCCGCCTCCAGGGCGGCGACGGTCTGCTCCCCCTTCACCGCCAGCCTTCCCGCCTTGACAAAGGGAATTTTTCCCTCCAGTCCCGCCGGCCGCTCCCCGGCGGCCACATAGACCACCTGGCAGCCCAGGCTGCTGAGGTAGTTGGCCTCCATGGGGGCGTCGGGGGCCCGGCCCACCACCGCCACCGGCTTTCCCCGGTAGAGCATCCCGTCGCAGGTGGCGCAGTAGCTCACCCCGCGGCCCAGGAGCTTCTCCTCTCCGGGGTATTTGGCCTGCCGCACCACTCCAGGGGCCAGGATCAGAGCCCGTCCGTCGTACACCTGGCTGCCCACCGTGACCATAAAGCCCCGGTAGGCCATCAGTGAAACGGCGCGGCCCACCACAAAGTCCACCCCCATGCCTTCGGCGTGGCGGACAAATTCCTCCATCAGCTCCAGGCCGGTCCGGCCAGGCAGGCCCAGGTAGTTGTCCACCCGCTCCGCCCTGGCCAGAGGGCTGTCCTGCCAGCGGCTGCCGATCACCAGCGCGGTCTTGTTCCGGCCCCGGGCGGCCACCGCCGCCGCCAGGCCCGCCGGGCCGCTGCCCAGCACCAGAATGTCATGTCCCACGGCCATCCTCCGCCTTTCTGTGGGTCTGGATCTCCTACCACTTTATTATACCTGATTTTCCGGGGTTGGCAAGTTTTTTGTCCTGCTCTTCTCCCCCTGGTACGGGTTCAGCATACACCTTTTTTCTCCCTTTTTCTGTGACGGGATCACCAAAGGTCTGCCGTCAGAGGAATTCCATGGAAAGGCTTGCATTTTCTGTATTGTCTGGTGTAGAATAACAGGGCTATTCCCACCAAAAGAGACAGGAGGGTCAGAATATGGCTGACGAACGGCTTTCCGGCGCCCATGCTTCTGAGGGGCCCGCCCCCAGCCAGAATTTTATTCGAGACTTTATCGCGGAGGACATCGCCCCCGGCGGGCAGTTTGCCGGGATGCAGGTCCATACCCGTTTTCCCCCCGAGCCCAACGGCTACCTCCACATCGGCCACTGCAAGGCCCTGATCATCGACTTCGGCTCGGCGGAGGCCTTCGGCGGCATCTGCAACCTGCGGATGGATGACACCAACCCCGCCAAGGAGGACACCGAGTTTGTGGACGCCATTCAGGAGGACATCCACTGGCTGGGCTTTGACTGGGGAGACCGCTTCTTCTACGGGTCCGACTACTTTCAGCAGACCTATGAGCTGGCGGTAGGCCTCATCAAAAAGGGGCTGGCCTATGTGTGCGAGCTGACTCCCGAGCAGTTCAAAGAGTATCGGGGCGACGTGAACACCCCCGCCCGCTCCCCCTGGCGGGACCGTCCCATTGAGGAGTCCCTGGACCTGTTCGAGCGGATGAAAAACGGGGAGTTTCCCGAGGGCAAGTACACCCTCCGAGCCAAGATTGATTTGGAGAGCGGCAACTTCAACATGCGGGACCCGGTGCTCTACCGCATCCGGTATATCGAGCACCACCGCCAGGGCACCAAGTGGTGCATCTTCCCCATG
>CAJFVL010000069.1 GCA_904420465.1 uncultured Clostridium sp. | reverse complement strand
CATGATCCAGCCGCCCAGAGGAGTGCTGGACATCAATATGGGAGAATTTGCTGCTGGGCAGCGGTAAGATGTGAGTGTGTTTGGACGGATGGAGATGGACGATAAAACGCATGTGCTGACAAAGTATATCTGGTATTCACAGGAAGAAAAAATAGTATCGACTCAGCCAAGACCAGGTTATCAAGAGATCGGTTTTACTTCCCTTGAAGAATGGTTTAATTTCATTCAGAACCTGACAAAAGGCGGATATCGAATTACTTGATGCACAAAAGGATAATGTTGTTAAAAGGAAGACGCCCACCACATAGTTGATGGGCGTCTTTTTGAGTGGATAATGGAACTATATATTCTGGGAATGGCTATTATAATGTCATGTAATGCGATTCGTACAGATCCTGCAAACGGAAGACAATTATACCATGATGGTCAATTTTTCGAGCCAGTTTAAGCATTCTTTTTGAGTTAAGAGGCTCACCTTTATCAAGAAGATTGTTGCCTCTCTTTCTACACCATAATATGTAGGCCCAGTGCAGTTCGATTTTGATTGCAAGCCACTTTGCTTTGACTTGTTTCATAGTCCTTCTCCTTTCTTGCTAATAGATAGATAATCTATCTACAAGAAAGACTATACAATAATATTTATGTCGAAAAAGCGCAAAACTTGCCGAAAGCAAAAAAAATACCCCGTATCGTTATCTCCTACGATACGGGATATTGTTATTTGGGATGATTAGTCGCATCCTCAGTCATGATATCAAAAAGCCGTTTAATTCGCTGTTGCTCATAAGGAGAAAGGGAAGCGAGTTTTTCTGATATTTCTGTACTGATGATTGTATTTGAAACGGTTAGGACATCTACCAGCAGTGTGTTGGCATCAATCTCAAGCGCATTTGCGATTGCAATAAATGTCTCAAATTTAGGAATCTTTGCACCACACTCAATATTGCTCAGGTACTTGGGGGTTATATCCACGGCTTGAGCTAACTCAGCTTGTGTAAGTCCTCTGGCTCTCCGCACCTCTTGAATGCGCACACCAACTTTGGCTGCCTCCAATTGATCACCTCCTAATAGACAGAGTTTCTGTCTATTAGGAGTATAAAATGTAAAAGCCTTTATGCAAATCCACCATTAGAAAGACTATCTTTCTATATGTAAGATTTTTGACATTTGCATATTAAGACTATTATTCTGGAGTCGGATCACCTGACACTTGGGCCATGTACAACTATAGTCTGATGTGTTACAGTTATACTCATCAACATAAAGTTGTGCGTTGCCAAAGGTTAGAACAGTAGTGTGCTTCAATAACTGGGGGACTTAGCTATGTCGTGATGACCCTGTTTGAGATGCGAGGCAAACATCCATTTGCATTTCGATTTCCTAAAACCGAGATCAATGATTCAATGGCAGACCAACTCCACATCGAAGAGATGTTAGAAGTTAGAAAACCCTTCACCATGTTATATGATTTTGGCGATAGTTGGGAAGTACAACTTTGTATGGAGAGCAAAGAAATCGGAGATGGTACTGCACCTAAAGTTCTTAATGGCGAAGGTTATGGAATTATTGAAAACTGTGGCGGGGCTCCAATGCTTTCAAGATATACAGGGCCTCTTCCGGTTGACGCTTTCGCATTTGATGAGCAGAAATATAAGCAGTTCGTCAGAACCTATAAGAGAGAACTCGATCTTGCTTGGTTTGATCTGGACTACATGAATGCCCGGTTAAAGGAGATCCCCCAAATCCTTCAAAGCCAATACCAGTAACATATGTGCAAGGAGCAGCCAATGCCCCTACTTCGTATCCGTAACATTTCCGCTTTGCAAACCCAGATTCACCTACCTGAAAACTTTTTCACTTGACTCCTTTCGATAGATGGCCGTAAAGTGCTGCTTGTTTTTCCTCTTGACTTTCTTGATCCCCTCTTGACAAAGTAGTAGCCTTCTGTTAGAATCTAATTGAAAAGTTATGATCTTGATGAAGGTTGGTTTCGGTGCCACCATTTTGATAAATGGCTATAAATTTTCAAGCGGGAGTTCGATGGCATCTATACCTTACGTACAAGACAGAAGGAAAGACACGCTTCAGCGTGTCTTTCCTTTTTTGTTCCGCTGCCCAGAGGGCGGCTTTCCTTTTCTTTAGAATACTCGGGGGCGGCAGAGCCGCCCCTGAACAGCTCCCGGCACACGGCCCAGAAGGGCCGTTTTTTCTTTGTCCCTGGGGAAAAGGCCCGGGGACGGAGAGTCCGCCCCCGGGCCTTCGCTGATTTTCACTCATCTGCCGGACCGCTCCTCCAGTGCCCGCAGGACCCGCTCCTGGATGGGCAGCCGCTGCCGTCTGGGATAGCTTGCCCCATACCAGTGGGCCAGCTCCTCTGCCTGCCCCGGCTCCAGCAGGGGGATCAGGGGCAGGGCATGTCCCTGGGCCGCCTCCAGCATGGGCCGGACCAGGGGGCGCCGGTCTCCCTGGCCCAGGGTCAGCAGAAAGCGGACCGCCTGAACGACCTCCCCGGCCTCTGGCTCTGTCGCCTGAAAGCGGGCCACCGTCTCCCCCACTTCCTCGTAGAAGGCCATGTGGCAGGGGTCCCTTCGCGGGTCGCGCCCCATCCCCAGCACGCCGTCTCCGGGGCGGAGGCGGGACGTCATGCTGTCCACCGCCTCCTCATAGCGCTCCACACAGCCCCGAAGGGCGGCTTCCATCCGTTCCTCCATCACAGCTCCTCCCTTGGCGCGCGCCAGGGCACGGCCTGAAAGCGCTCCCCTTCGATCATGCCCTCCACCGTGCCGGCGGTCACATCCAGAATATGGGCCAGACAGTCCCCGGCCCGCTCCTCGGGCAGCAGGACGGTAAGCAGAATGTCCGCTCCGTAGTCTGTCCCGGCGATGACCCCTCCAAAGTGCTCCGCCTCCTGCCGCACCCGTTCATACTGGGCATAGGAGCAGGGCAGCAGGGCCTCCACCCACCGGCGGACCACCGAGATCCCGGCGGCGTCCAGGGCGTCCTTGGCGCTCTGGGTATAGGCCCGGACCAGCCCCCCCGCCCCCAGCAGGATGCCCCCAAAGTACCGTGTCACCACACAGCACACATTCACCACGCCCTCCCGCTGGAACACGTTGAGCATGGGCTGGCCGGCGGTGCCCTGGGGCTCCCCGTCGTCGGAGTAGCGCACCGGGCCGTCCTTGATGATATAGCACCAGCAGTTGTGCCGGGCGTCGTAGTGCTTTTTCCGGGTCTCCTCGATGCGGGCGCGGGCCTCCTCCTCGCTGTCCGCCGGCCAGACATGGCCGATAAAGCGGGATCGCTTCTCCACGAACTCTGTCTCGCTCACCCCGGTGGGGATGTAATACTCAGTCATCACGTCGCCTCCCGGGAGAAGGGCGGGCGCCGCCGTCTCTCCCACAAAAATTGTCTCCCTCTCCCGCTCCCCGGTCCGCCTGTACGGGCCGATGCGATCCGCCCCCTACTCCTCGTCGGGAAAGAGGCGGATATCCAGGGCGTCGCAGATGCGGAAAAAAACCTCCAGCGACGGCGTTTTTCTCCCCTTTTCAATTTCATTCATAAACGATTGAGCGATCCCGATCTCCTTGGCCAGCCTGTACTGGCTCCAGCCCAACTTCTTGCGTTTATTTCGGATGACTTCCCGATAATCTTTCAAATCCATCACCAAGGTCATTATAGCTCACAGCTATGTCCCTGAAAATATATAGCTTTAAGCGATTGACATTTTCAGTCTTTGTGGTATAATCGCTTTTAGCTATATATTTATGATGAGGTGACACACATGGAAACCATAGACCCGTCCCTCTCCTCCCGCTGGCTGGCGGACTTTCAGGAGGTCACCGGCGACCTGCTGGAGGAAGCCGGCCTGCTGGAGGCCCTGTCGGAGTACTGCGGGGACTGGCCCTCCTACCTCTCCCAGGAGGTACAGCGGGGCGCCTTCCGCCGCCTGTCCGGTTATGTCCTCCAGCACACCGTGGACCTGGAGCGCCTGTACAGGCAAATTGGGACGCGGCAGGCCTGACAGCCCCCGCGCCCCACAAATTCCTAATGCCTAACTCCTATCTCCAATCTTCACTCTTCCCACGGCTCCTTGTGGGGCTTCCACCCCTCCACCAGAGGACCCAGCCGTCCGATGGTCCTGGGGGTGCAGACGGCCACCACGTCGATGGTCTGTCCGTAGTCCACTTTTTCCACCTTTGCCTCCTGGTAGAGCCGCTCCACCTCGCCCCCCCGGTCATAGGGCAGGTGAATGGTGACCCGCCTTGCCCCGTTGTCCAGCCGCTTTCCGATGGCGGCCAAAAGCTCAGGCAGCCCCTCCCCCGTCCGGGCCGAGATGGAGACCCTGTCCTCCCCACGGGGGCGGATGTCCCCCGTCCACAGGTCGCACTTGTTGAACACCTCGATGCGCGGCGTCTGGTCGGCCCCAAGCTGGTGGATCAGCTGGTCCACCACCTCCGCCTGCTCCCGCCACTGAGGGTTGGAGGCGTCGATGACGTGGAGGAGCAGGTCGGCGAACTCCAGCTCCTCCAGGGTGGCCTTGAAGGCCTCCACCAAATGGTGGGGCAGCTTGCGGATGAAGCCCACCGTGTCGGAGAGGAGCACCGTGCAGGTGTCCGAGATCTCCAGGGTGCGGGTGGTGGTGTCCAGGGTGTCAAAGAGGCGGTTGTTGGCCGGGATGGCCGCCCCGGTGAGCTTGTTGAGGAGGGTGGACTTGCCCGCGTTGGTGTAGCCCACGATGGCCACCACGGGGACCTCGTTCTTGATGCGCCGCTCCCGCTGGGTGGCCCGCACCCGGCGGACCTCCTTCAGCTCGGACTCCAGCTTGGAGATTTTCCGGCGGATGTGGCGGCGGTCGCTCTCCAGCTGGGTCTCGCCGGGGCCGCGGGTGCCGATGGCACCCTCCTGGCGCTCCAGGTGGGTCCACATGCCCAGCAGCCGGGGCAGCAGATACTTGTACTGGGCCAGCTCCACCTGGAGCCGGCCCTCCTTTGTCCGGGCCCGCTGGGCGAAGATGTCCAGAATCAGGGCGGAGCGGTCCAGCACCTGGACCTTCAGCTCCTGGGTGAGCACCCGCTGCTGGGAAGGGGACAGGCTGTTGTCAAAAATGACCATGTCAGCGTCCAGGGACTTCACCAGCTCCCGGACCTCGGCCGCCTTGCCCTCCCCGATGAAGGTGCGGGGGTCGGGGCTGTCCTTGGACTGCATCACCACCGCCGCCGTCTCTCCTCCCGCCGTCTCCAGCAGGGCGGAGAGCTCCTCCATGGACTCCTCGTCAGCATTCTCCTCCCGGGACAGACTGAAGGCATCCAGCCCCACCAGCACCGCCCGGTTGATTTTGGTCTTGTTCTCTTCTGTCATGCGTTCCTCCGCGGCGGGGGCAGGCCCCCGCCCTATTCCTTCCGCAGTACCTCCAGGATCTCCCCGATATACAGGGTGTGGTAGTCCTCCTGGGGGTACCACTTCTCCTTCACATCCTCCGGGATGCCGCCGGGGTCCATCTCCTGGACAAAACGCTTACGGCACACCAGCACCAGCCGTGCCTCCTCAAAATAGGGTGCGCCGCAGGCGGCAGTGCACACGGTAAAGCCGCACGCCTTCACCTTGTCGAGATCCCGGCCGCTTTTCGTCCCGCACAGGGACAGAGCCTGCCGGCGCTCCTCCCCGAAAAAGGAGAGGGTAAAGCAGTCCTCCCGGTCCAGGAATTCCTTGGTGTACCGCTGGGGGCGGATATAGCAGGTGGCCGCCGGGGCCCCCCAGAGCACCCCCAGGCCGCCCCAGGACGCGGTCATAGTGTTGCACCGCTCCGCTGTCCCGGCGGTGACCAGCATCCACTGCTCTCCGATCAGGGAAAAGACATTTTCCTTCAGCTCCTTGGGACTGATGGCACGAAACATGGCACATTCCTCCTGTCCGTTTGATCCTTGAGTCTATGCCGGCCGACGCTGTTTCATTCCAACGCGCAAAAAGCCGCACCGAATCAACGGCGCGGCTTTGAAGGGCAGGATCTTACTTCTTGTCCAGACCAAACTTCTTGTTGAAGCGGCTGACACGTCCACCGGTGTCCACCATTTTCTGCTTGCCGGTGTAGAAGGGGTGGCACTTGGAGCACACCTCCACGCGGATGTCCTTTTTGGTAGAGCCGGTCTCGATCACATTGCCGCAGGCGCACCGGATCGTGGTCTGCTGGTAGTTGGGATGGATTCCTTCCTTCATTATCTTCACCTCTTTCTCCAGTGAGGGTCGGTTTCATAAGCGCAGCTAACAGCATATCATAGTTTCAGAGGAAAAGCAACTGTTTTTTTAAATTTTTCCGGTTTTTCCAGGACCGCCTCAGCCGCCGGCCAGCTCACGGGCGGCCAGCTCCACCGCCAGAGACACATATTCGGGCAAGCTGCGCTCCTCCACTCCGGCTACCAGCACCCCGCAGCTGTTCATGGGCACCAGAAACTTCCGGGCCCGGCAGCCGCCCACCGCCTCGGCCATGGCGGGAGTGACCTCCCCCAAAATGGCGTGGGCCACCACGATGCCCACCGGCCCCAGCACCGCGTCGGCGTCAGCCACACCCCGGACCACCGGATTCTCCCCCGTGGCTCCGAAGTGGGCCCCCGCCTTCAGCATGGTGGCGGTGGCGGCGGTATTGGTCCCCAAGGCATAAATCTGAGCCTGGGGCAGGCGGGCCCGCACCCCCTCCACCAGCAGCTTTCCCAGACGGCCCCCCTGGCCGTCCACAATGACAATCTTCACCTGTGCGCTCCTCTCCCGATTCTGAAAACATGCGAGGTGATGGGGATGTCCTCCCGCTCCCCCGGCAGCGGCGAGCTGCTCACTCTGGCGGCCGCCCTGGCCTGTGCCCTGGCCAAGGACCGGGACGCCGGCCAGCTGGGCCGCATGGCCGCCTTTTTTACCATTTTGGGCGACTCCCTGGCCCTGATGGCCCTTCAGTCCCAGCGGGATGACCCGCCGGAGTGCCGGAGTCAGCCGGCAAAATAATCCCGCAGCTCATCCATCCGGTCCACCGCCATCTGGTAGCCCTCGGCCCACAGAAGGCGCAGCTTTTCGGTGTTGCGCTCGGTGCGGGACACCCCCAGGGTGGAGACGGGGGCGATCACCTTCACCCTTCCCTCCCGTTCCAGCTCCAGGAGCCGCCGGTGGCTCTCGTTGTACCGCCTGACCCGACGCTCCACGGCGGCCACAAAGGCGGGGTACTCCTGGTAGGTCCGCCGGATCAGGGGCAGGATCTTGTCCGGCTTCCGCACATAGTCCTTTGGGTGGGTCAGTACCACCAGCACCCGGTCACAGCCCTTGTCCAGCGCCCGCTGCCAGGGGATGGCGTCCGCGATGCCCCCGTCCAGACAGGGCACTCCGTCCACATGGATGACGGGAAACATCAGGGGCAGAGCGCAGGTTGCCTGAAGAACCTTGAAGTCCCCCGGCTCCCTGGGAACGGGCAGGTAGGCGGCCCGCCCGGTGTTCAGGTCGGTGACCACCGCCTCCACCTCCCCGGGGTAGGCGGCAAAGGTGCCGTAGTCAAAGGGCACCAGCTTGTTGGGAATGATGTTGTAGGTAAAATCCAGTCCGAAGTAGCTGCGGTTGTCCTTGTCCCGCAGGTTGCGCATCCCCATGTACCGGGGATCGGGGGCGTAGCGGGTGACCACCTCCAGGTTGCGCCGGACCTGCCGGGACGCATAGCTCACCCCGTAAGCAATGCCCGCCGAAACCCCGATCACATAGTCGGTCATGACGTCCCCGTCCAGCAGGGCGTCGCACACCCCGCTGGAAAAGATGGCCCGGAGGGCGCCCCCCTCCAATACCAGTCCTGTTTTCATCCGAAACCCCGTCTTTCCCAAAGAATCAATTCCATTCGGCCGGCCCTGCGCCGGACGATGCGGTGAACATTATTATACTACCCTTCCATTCGGTTTGCAATCAATTTGACAAAGCGGGCCGGGGCGGGTATGATGGAACAGAATCTTTTACCGCAGAAAGGATGGTGCTGTTCATGGCACGCATTTATATTGACGTCACCCAGCTGGTGGGAGCCACCCCCCTGCTGCGGCTGGACCGTCTGGCCCGGGCGGAGGGCTGGCAGGCCCGGGTGCTGGCCAAGCTGGAATATCTCAACCCCGCCGGATCGGTAAAGGACCGGGTGGGGCTGGCCCTCATCGAGAATGCGGAGGAGCGGGGCCTGCTCCATCCAGGGGGCGTCATCATCGAGCCCACCTCGGGCAACACAGGCATCGGCCTGGCCTGCGCCGCCGCCGTCCGGGGCTACCGGGTCATTCTCACCATGCCCGACACCATGAGCGCGGAGCGCCGCACCCTGCTGGCCGCCTACGGCGCCGAGCTGGTCCTCACCCCCGGCAAACTGGGGATGCAGGGGGCGGTGGACAAGGCCAAGGAGCTGGCCGCCTCCATCCCAGGCAGCTTTATTCCGGGCCAGTTCGACAACCCCGCCAATCCGGAGGCCCACTACCGCACCACCGGCCCGGAGATCTGGCGGGACACCGACGGACAGGTGGATCTGTTTGTGGCCTGCGTGGGCACCGGAGGCACTCTGACAGGAGTCGGCCGCTATTTGAAGGAGCAGAACCCCGAGATCCGGGTGGCGGCGGTGGAGCCCGACGCCTCCCCCCTCCTGTCCGGCGGACAGGCCGGCCCCCACCAGATCCAGGGCATCGGGGCCAACTTCATCCCCTCCGTCCTGGACCGCTCCGTCTACGACCAGGTGGTCCGGGTGCGTGACGAGGACGCCTTTGCCATGGGCCGCTCCGCCGCCCGCCGGGAGGGCATCCTGGTGGGCGTCTCCTCCGGGGCCGCCCTGTGGGCCGCCGGATCGCTGGCCAGGCAGCCGGAGTACGCGTGCAAGACCATTGTGGTCCTTCTCCCCGATTCGGGGGACCGCTACCTCTCCTCCCCCATGTTTCGTGCCGACTGAACCCATCAGTTTCCAGAAACTCTCTCCGCATAATTTTTCCTGAGGGGCAGAACACTAGGGATACAACACCGCTATGAGGAGGTATCCCATGAAACGTTCTCTGCCATTCCGCCGCTCCCAGGCTCTGCTCACCGCGCTGGCCCTGACGGCGGCCTTCACCCTGCCCGCCTCCGCCTTCTTCTGGAACAAAAAGGAGGAGTCGCCCTCGGTGGCCGATTTCTCCAAAAACGGTCTGATCGGCAGCGTCATTTCCTTTTCCGCCGAGGACTTCGCGGTCCAGGACGGGGAGGCGGCCGACCTGACTTCCATCACCATCGACACCCTCCCCGACCCCCAGGCGGGTACCCTGGTCATCGGCGGACAGCCCCTGGAGGCGGGGACGGTGGTGGACCGCAGCGCCCTGTCCGGACTGCGCTTCCAGAGCTCCACCAACCCCGCCGTCACCACCACGGCCTTCACCTTCACACCTTCCTTCTCCTCCGGGACGGACAGCCCCCAGGCCACCGTCACCCTCTATCTGCTCACCGAGGAGAACCTGGCCCCCATCGCCCGGAATATGGACCTGTCCACCTATAAAAATGTGGCCATCACCAGCTACTTTGACGCGGTGGACGGCGAAGGAGACACCCTCACCTTCCAGCTGACCTCCACCCCCGCCCGGGGAGAGGTCACCCTGGCGGAGGACGGCTCCAGCCAGTTTGTCTACACCCCCTATGAAAACAAGACGGGCAAGGATTCCTTCACCTATGTGGCCCTGGACCCGGCGGGCAACGTCTCCGCCGAGGCCACCGTTTCGGTGCGCATTGAAAAGGCGGACACCCAGGTAACCTATGCCGATATGGCGGGCAGCAGCGCCCATAAGGCGGCCATCCGCCTGGCCGAGGAGGGCATCTATGTGGGCAAGTATGTGGACGGGCAGTACTTCTTCTGCCCCGACCAGACGGTCAGCCGGGCGGAATTTCTGACCATGGCCATGGCCGCCGCCGGGCTGGAGCCGCTGGAGGATGTGACCCTTACCGGCTTTGCCGACGACGAGGCCATTCCCACCTGGGCCAAGGGCTTCGTCTCCGCCGCTCTGAAGGCGGGAGCCATTCAGGGCAGCAGGGACGAGAACGGAGCCCCCGTCTTTGACGCCGGGAATGCCATCACCCAGGCCGAGGCCACCGTGATGCTCAACAGCCTGCTGGACATCACTGACGTACCCGCCGAGGTGTTCTTCTCCGAGGGGGAGCAGCACTGGGCCGCCCAGGCCGCCGCCAACCTCACCTCCTCCGGCATCCTCCAGAGCGCCGACCCGGCCAGCCTGTCCCAGCAGCTGACCCTGGGAGAGGCCGCCGAGATGCTGGACGGGGCCCTGGATGTGCTGGCCGCCCGGGAGGACGGCGGCTGGCTGCCCTGGTAAGTTTTTCCCGATTGTCTGAACAGCCGCCGGCTCATGCCGGCGGCTGTTTTATCTTTTCCTTGACACAGCCAGGTGCAGGGAGAATGGCAGAACAAAAAACAAGGGATGGTACACGGCGCACCATCCCCACGTTAAGCTCGATTCTTATTTTTTTCTTCCAAATGCGCGATCAGCCCCTGAACATACTGTACATCTTTTTCCGTCAGGCCAGCGACACTGATGCTCGCAGAACGTTCCACGCCCAAAAGGTAATCCGTTGAAACTTTAAATATATTTGACAGCTCCACGATGTACTGTGTGGACGGAACAGAAATCCCCATTTCCCATGCGTTCACGCTCGACCGCGTGATCCCCAGCTGCTTTGCAAGGTCAGCCTGCGTCAGCCCCTTTTGCTCCCGCAGGTATTTGATCCTCTCTGCAACCATACCATCACCTCTGGATAGTATGGTAAATCAGTCTATTTGATATTTCATTATCTTTTAGATGTTTATAATTGACATTCTGATATAAAAAGACTATAATGGCATTGAATCCGTTACAGAAAAAGATTCCCTATATCGTCAAACACACCGTTTCAACGGTTATGTGGGGAGGGTGGATCATGCACATATTGATGATCGCGGCGGGGGTCCTTTTGGCTTTCCTTTTTCTGCCTATTCTCGGTTTGTTTGGCTACATCCTGATCGCCGCACTTGTTATCGGAGGCATCATATTTCTCATTGTGACCACAGTTACAGGCGTGCAGCTCATAAGGGAATCGAGTCGAGAGGCAAAGGAAAAAGCAGCAGAACGTCAAAAGTGGTTGGAGAGTTTGCCGGAAGAACAGCGCGCTGTCGAGGAAGCAAAGGATCAAAAAATCGAAAAAACAGGACGCGTGATTGCTTGCATAACGATCATACTTGGAATTATTTTCATTGTCCTAATGATCCTTTGGGCTGTTGCACCAGAATTGATATTTGCCTTTATCTAATGTCTCACATGGCTTGAAACAGGGGCGGGAGCGATCCCGCCCTCTTGTTTTGTCAAACCCCTCTGCCGGAGCAGGGCGGCCATACGATATCCGCCCCTGTGAACGGTGCAAATCATGGTGCGTAGGGGCGCGCTGCGCGCGCCCGCAGGCGGCCACAGGCCGCCCCTACAAACGGCGGGGGGGCAGTCCCCTACCCCCTCTGCCCCTTCGGGGCATCTCCCCCTGAAAGGGGGAGTCGTCCCCCGCACTACGGGATACACGCTCCAGGCGGCGCGCCCTACAACTCCTATCTCCTAACTCCTATCTCCTAACTCCTATCTCCTAACTCCTATCTCCTAACTCCTATCTCCTAACTCCTATCTCCTAACTCCTATCTCCTA
>CAJFVL010000068.1 GCA_904420465.1 uncultured Clostridium sp. | reverse complement strand
GCCGGTGGTGAACAAAAAAGTGGTGGAGTTTGCCTGTCAGGCGGGGCTGGCCCTCAACTGCCAGATCACCCGGTACAACAGATTTGACCGGAAGAACTACTTCTACCCCGACCTGCCCAAGGCCTACCAGATCTCCCAGCTCTACCTGCCCATTGCCCGGAACGGCCGGGTGGCCATCCAGACCGGGGCGGGGGAGAAGGACATCCGCATCCATGAGCTGCACATGGAGGAGGACGCGGGCAAGCTGGTCCACGACCCCTGGACCGACCAGACCCGCGCGGACTACAACCGCTGCGGCGTCCCCCTCATTGAAATTGTCACCGAGCCCGACTTCCGCACCGCCGACGAGGTCATCGCCTACCTGGAGCAGCTGAAGTCCACCCTGGAGTACCTGGGGGTGTCCGACTGCAAGATGCAGGAGGGCTCCCTGCGGTGCGACGTCAACCTGTCCGTCCGCCCCGCCGGGTCCCGGGAGCTGGGCACCCGCACCGAGATGAAGAACCTGAACTCCTTCAAGGCCATCTCCCGGGCCATCGCCTACGAGGCCCGGCGGCAGATCGAGCTCATCGAGGAGGGAAAGCGGGTGGTCCAGGAGACCCGCCGCTGGGACGACAACAAGGACGCCACCTTCTCCATGCGCTCCAAGGAGGACGCCCAGGACTACCGCTACTTCCCCGAGCCTGACATCCCGCCCCTGGAGCTGTCGGAGGAATACCTGGAGGGACTGCGCTCCCGTCAGCCCGAGATGGCCCGGGCGCGGAAGGAGCGCTACCAGCGCCAGTACGGCTTGTCCGAGTACGACGCCGGCCTCATCACCGGCCAGAAGGCCCTGGTGGACTTCTTTGAGGAGACGGTGGCCCTGGGGGCCCCGGCCAAGGAGGCGGCCAACTGGATGCTGGGGGATATGATGCGCCGGCTGAAGGAGGAGGAGCAGGAGGTCAAGGATATGAAGCTGACCCCCGCCAACCTGGCCGCCCTGATCCGGCTGGTGGCCGAGGGCGCCATCAACCGCAACACGGCCTCCAGGGTGTTCCGGGCTATCTTCCCCGACAACGCGGATGCGGCCGCCTATGTGAAGGAGCACGGCCTGGAGCAGGTCCATGACGAAGGACTGGTGCAGGACGCGGTGGCGCGGGTGCTGGAGGCCAACCAGGGGGCAGCGGCCGATTACCGCGGCGGCAACCGGAAGGTGCTGGGCTTTCTGGTGGGCCAGGCGATGAAGGAGCTGAAGGGAAAAGCGGACCCCAGGGCGGTGAACCAGGCGCTGCTGGCCCGTTTGGAGGAATGAAGCGCCCGGGCAAAATTCCTGGGGAAAACACAGAAAAATACAATTTTTCCTGCAAAATCCGGGGAGGCTTGTACGATCAGGCCATTGTCAACCAGGCGTTTGATATGGTATGATAGGGCCACTAAATTGTGAGGAGCGTGTCTTATGCGAGGAGTGCATACCGTTGTCAACGATCTCCGGCGGAAGGTCTTTACCGAGGTAGCCCGGATGGCCTTTGAAGGCGGGGATTACGCCGAGACGATCCGGCGGCTGCCCCACAAGATTATCCCCGGCGAGGTGGCGCGCTACCGCCAGAGCATCCTGGTGGAGCGGGCCATCGTCAGCGAGCGCCTGCGTCTGGCCATTGGCCTGCCGGTGCGGGATTTGAGTGAGTATACCTCCACCGCCGACTCCATTGAGGAGAGCGTGGTGGCGGAGAAGTACTACGAGCCCCCTCTGATCAACGTCATCACCTTTGCCTGCAACGCCTGCCCCCCCAAGCAGGTGCGGGTGAGCAACATGTGCCAGGGCTGTCTGGCCCATCCCTGCCGGGAGGTCTGTCCCAAGGACGCCATCTCGGTGGTCCAGGGCAAGAGCGTCATTGACCAGGAGAAGTGCATCAAGTGCGGCAAGTGTGTGGACGAGTGCCCCTACAACGCCATCATCAAGTTTGAGCGGCCCTGTGCCGAGGCCTGCGGCATGGATGCCATTGGGTCCGACGAGTTCGGACGGGCCAAGATCGACTATGACAAGTGCGTCTCCTGCGGCATGTGCCTGGTCAACTGCCCCTTCGGCGCCATCGCTGATAAGAGCCAGATTTTCCAAATGATCCAGGCCATCAAGCGGGGGGACAAGATCATTGCCGCCGTGGCCCCCGCCTTTGTCACCCAGTTTGGGGAGAACGTCACCGCCGCCCAGATGAAGGAGGCCATGCTCCAGGTGGGCTTCCACGATGTCCAGGAGGTGGCCGTGGGCGCCGACCTGTGCACCATCGAGGAGGCCAAGGACTTTCTGGAGAAGGTCCCCGGCGAGCTGCCCTTCCTGGCCACCTCCTGCTGCCCCGCCTGGTCGGTGATGGCCAAAAAGCTCTTCCCCCAGTTCAAGGACAACATCTCCATGGCCCTGACCCCCATGGTGCTTACCGCCCGCCTCATCAAAAAGGATAACCCGGACTGCCGGGTGGTCTTTATCGGCCCCTGCGCGGCTAAAAAGCTGGAGGCCTCCCGCCGCACCATCCGCAGCGATGTGGACTTTGTCCTCACCTTTGAGGAGATGCAGGGCGTCTTTGACGCCAGGGGCGTCGACCCCAGCAAGATGCCGGGCGACCCGGAAAACGACTTTATGAAGGCCACCGGCGCCGGCCGTGGATTCGCCGTTACCGGCGGCGTGGCCGCCGCGGTGAAGGAGGCCATCGCCAGGATGGACCCGGAGCGGGAAGTGCCGGTGGAGCACGCAGACGGCCTGCGGGAGTGCCGCAAGATGCTGCTGATGGCCAAGACGGGCAAGTACAACGGCTACCTGCTGGAGGGCATGGGCTGTCCCGGCGGCTGCGTGGCCGGCGCGGGCACCATCACCCCGGTGAAGAAGAGCTCCGCTGCGGTAAGCAAGTACGCCAGGGACGCCGCCGAGCAGAACGCTGTGGATTCCTCCGCGGCGAACCGGCTGCCCGAGGTGGAGGAATAACGGAAAGCAGAAAACAGGCCGGTCCGCACCGCGGACCGGCCTCTCTCTTTATTTCATGCAGCTGAGCTTACTCCTGGGCGCCGTCCTGGGGCTGGTCGGCGGGGGGCTGGAGCCGGGCGCCGCACTTGGTGCAGAACTGGGCCCCGGCCATCACCTGGGCGCCGCACTGGGGGCAGACAGGGCCGTCGGCCTTGGGAGCCGCGGGAGCCAGCTCGGGCAGGGCGACGCCGCACTTGTTGCAGAAGCTGGCCTCGCTGGGGTTCTCATAGCCGCAGCTGGGGCACACCTTGATCTGCTTGATGCGCTGGATCTCCGTCTTGATCTGGTCAATCTCCGCCTTGGCGGAGTCGATGCCGGCGCACAGCTCGGCCAGCGCGGCCTCGGGCTGGCTGCCGTGGAGGGCGTAATACTGCTCGCCCACCTTGGCGTACAGGTCCTGGATGGAGCGGTTCAGCTCGTTGGTGCGCAGGTTCAGCTTGGTGATGTCGGCCAGCTCGTTGGCCTTCTGCATGGTTTTCTGTCCGGTTTTGGACAGCTTTGCTCCGAGATCGTCAAAAAATGCCATAGTAATCGCTCCTTTTGTTTATTTATGATCCCGCGGCCGGGGCCGCGCAGAGTCACAGAAAGAATACAGTCCGGCAGCGGACAGCAGTCCGCCGGCGGCCAGCAGGACGGCCGCCGCCTGCCAGGACCCCTCCGAAGCCCGGAGGGCCAGGCCGGGAGGCGTGCACAGGGAGAGCAGCGCCAGCCCGGGAGACAGCTGGGACAGGTCCAGGAAGCACCCGCCCAGCAGGCAGAGAATCAAAGCCAGAAAGGGGGCGAGGCCGTCCACCCGGCCCTCCTGCCGGGACAGGCGGGCCAGCGTCAGGGCCAGAGCCGCCGCACAGAAGGAATAGACCGCCGCGGAACACAGCGTCCAGCCGCCGGGAAAGCCGGAGAAGGACAGAATGGCCAGCGCGCTCAGCAGCCCCAGCCCGGTCAGCGCCAGACAGCTGCTGCCCCAGGAGAGCAGCCGCCCCCGTGGGAGGGAGGACATCCGGCGCTCCGCCTGCCGGCCGTCAGGGCCGGAGCCCCAGGCGGCAAAGGTGAACAGGGTGAGCAGCACCGCCAGGGCGGAAAAGCGGAAGGGATCGGGCACAAAGGGATCGGGGGCTGGACGGCCCTCCGCCGTGGAGATGTGATAGAGGGGGGACTGGGACTCCTCCTCCTGGTCAATGAGGACCATCAGGCCGGCCTCTTCCTCCGGAGAGAGGGTATCCCGCCCCAGACGGCGGGCCGCGTCATCGGCCGCCCGCAGATGGCTGCGCTGGGTGGCCACCTGGCCGGCTACAATCTCCCGGGCTCCCTGGGCGGAGACGGCGGCGGAGGTTCCGCTGTAGTGGAGGGGCGTCTGCTCCCCGGAGGTCAGGGCGCCGGCATAGCCCGATCCAATGACCAGCAGGCCCTCTGTCTCGCCCAGCAGCAGGGCGCGCTCCCCCTCCGCCCGGGAGCAGAGCGTCAGATCCAGCCCCTCCTGCCGGGACAGCCGCTCCACCAGCTGCTGGGACAGCGGGGTGTTGTCCAGGTCGCAAACCGAGAGCGACAGGGCGGAGACCCCCGCATACTGGACGCTCCAGGCGGCCAGCCCGCACAGCAGGCAGGTGCAGAGCAGAACGGCCAGTCCGCGCCAGCCCCCCGCCATGGCCCGGAGCTTCAGCGCGGTCAGCCCGGACAGCCGCCGCCCCAATCCGGTCAGGGGGCCTTCAGGGGGCGGAACAGGGGAAGTGGAGACCGGCGCGTCCGACAGGCGGGCACCGTCCGCCCTGCGCCGGCGCAGACCTGGGACGGCCAGCGCCCCGCCAACGGCGCCCATGAGCAGGGCGGGCCACAGAAGGGACAGCAGGGCCAGGGGGCCGGCGCCCCGGGAGGCGGCCTCCAGCCCCAGAACGGCGTAATAGGGCAGGGTCAGCCCGCCCAGCAGAGGCAGGGGCTGGGGAAGCAGGCGCCGGGGCCACAGGGCGCCCCCCAGCACCAGGGAGAGCAGCAGGTACAGGTTGCCCCACCGCTGGGCGGCGGCCGGTCCCCCCGACCAGGCCGCGAGAAAGAGCGTCATGCCAAAGGCGGACAGGAACAGCAGCAGGGCGGTAAAGGCCATGGCGGGGAAGTGTCCCACCGGCAGGACCAGCAGCACCAGGATCAGGGTGGGGACAACGGACGCCAGGGCGGAGAGAAGCTTGGACAAAAAGAAGGGGAGCAGCCGCCCGCCCGCCGCCCGCCACCGGGGGAGCACCCCCAGCTCCAGCTCCTCGGGCAGGGTCTTGACCGCCGACAGGGAGAAGAACAGGGAGAGAAGGGACAGGATACAGGCCAGCAGCCGGCGCTCCAGCGCCCCCGCCGTGTCAGACTGAGTCTCCCGGGTGTCAAAAACCAACTGGCGGCCCAGGGCGTCCTGGAGGAGCTGGGCGGAGGCCTCGGCAAAGAGCTCCCGCTCCAGCTGGGGGGTCAGCTCACCGTAGCAGAAGCGGTACATCCCCCGGCCGGCCGCCTGGTCGGCGGCGATAATGTCCATCACCGAGCAGAAGATGGACTGAAACAGCGAGGACTCCAGCTTCATCTCCCCGTTCAGGGTGACGTCCACCGGGCAGTCCTCCATCTTGTAGAGGTCGTAGAAGAAATCCTTGGGCACCGTGACCACGGCAGCCGCCCCCGCCTCCAGCGCCTCCTGGTCGGAGGTCCCCTCCTCCAGCCGGTCCACCCGGGAGAACAGCTGGATCTGGGCAATCTGGGAGATGAGGGAGCGGGACATCAGGGTGTTGTCCTCGTCCCGGACGGCGATGGGAAAGGGCTGAACATAGGCCTGAACGGACAAATCCCCCAGGCCGGCCCTCAGGGCCAGCAGAAGGGCCAGCGGCAGAATCACCACGGCCAGTCCGGTCCCGCGGAAAAAGAGGAGCAGGTCCTTGTAAAGGACGGCCTTCAGCTTCCCCACGGCGGCCCCTCCTCCCCGATGGGCAGGCCCCCCTCCAGCGTGAGAATCCGGGTGCAGACCTGTTCCAGCTCGCCGGCCTGGTGGCTGATAAGGGCAATGCCGCAGCCCATCTCCCGCAGGTGGGCCAGCATGGCCAGAATCAGCTGGCAGGAGTGGGTGTCGGCCCCCACGGTGGGCTCGTCCAGCAGCAGCATGCGGGGGGTGACCATCAGGGCGCTGGCCAGGTGGAGCCGGCGCTTCATGCCGCCGGAGTAGGCGGAGACGGCCTGGCGGCCCTTCTCCGACAGCTCCAGCTGCTCCAGCAGCCAGCGGCTGCGGACGGCGGCCGTCCGGCGGGGCAGGCCGCAGGCCAGCCCCCAGAACATCAGGTTCTCCAGCCCGGTGAGGGCGGAGTACAGCGAGAGCTCTTGGGGGACATAGCCGATGCGGGCGGCCACCGGACCGGGACAGTCCCGCTGCCCGGCGTCAGGGGTGAGCACCCCGGCCAGGATGGACAGAAGGGTGCTCTTGCCCGCCCCGTTGGCCCCCCGGACGCCCAGAATCTCCCCGGACCGGAGCGTCAGGGAGATGGGGCCCAGCACCCGGGCGGAGCCGTAGTGCTTCTCCGCCCGGGTCAGGGTACACAGAGGCTCACCAGCCATACATGCCGTACATCAGGGGAGCCAGATTCTGCACCAGGTCGTTGGAGAGAACGGTGCCCAGCTGCTGGAACAGCCTGTAGTACTCCATCTCGGTGTAGTCGCTGATATCCACCCGGCTGGAGCTGGGGGCCTGGGCCGAGCTGCCCTCGGTGGCATTGAGGGTGATCTCCAGAATGCCGCCCAGGTCGGAGAAGGGGTACTCGTCAGAGAGAATGGACAGAGTGTGGTCATAGCCGTCCTCCTCACCCTTTTCCACGGTAAAGGAGAAGCTGCCGCCCAGGCCGTCCATATAGTAATCGTAGGAGCCGCAGGGGATGCCCAGGGGAGAGGTCTCATCCTCGTCACAGGTGTAGCTGCAGGTGAAGCTGCCGCCGTAGGGGGCGTAGAAGGAGATGTCTCCGGTATAGGCGCCGTCCGACTTGGTGTAGGAGCTGATCAGAGTGAAAGCGGCCTGGCCGGACTCGGTGGCGTAGACGGCCTCCTCCACACCGTCGGATTCCGTTCCGTACCGCTCATAGACCAGGGCGACGCCAGCGGTGGGGAGCTCGATGCGGATGAGGCGCACCTCGCCGTCCTCTACCCCCAGAGTCCAGGTGAAGCCGGAGGCGGCCACCGACTGGGCGATGTAGGGGGCGCTGGAGC
Organism: uncultured Clostridium sp.; assembly: GCA_904420465.1. Taxonomy (GTDB): domain Bacteria; phylum Bacillota; class Clostridia; order Oscillospirales; family Oscillospiraceae; genus Lawsonibacter. The sequence goes on along the minus strand of CAJFVL010000068.1, from coordinate 4,680 downwards.
GCAGGCTGGAGGCGGCGTTGAGGAGGGCGCTGTCCAGCTCCGTCTCCGGGTCATAGCCCCCGAAGATGTCCTGGCCGAAGGCGGCGGCGAGGGTGTCCGGGTCAATCAGGTCCATGACCAGTCCGCGCAGATCGCTGTCCTCCGCCAGATGGTCGGCCAGCTTGATCAGCATGGCCTCCACGTCGTCGGCCCGGGGCGTGAAGGTGTAGACCGTTCCCTCCGCCGTCCTTCCCAGCTGGGAGAGGGAGATGCTGGCGCCGCTCTCCTCGGTGACGCTGTCCTCGGTGACAACGGTATAGACCAGATCCAGATAGGACTGCAGCAGGGCGCGCCATTCGCTGCCCGAGATCTCGGGCAGGGCCAGGACACTCAGATCCAGGTCCTGGCCTGTGAAATTCTTCACCACGGTGGACAGGTCGGCCACATAGTAGGTGTCATCCACCTCGGGCAGGCAGAAGCCCACCTCGCCCTTGTCATAGGTCAGGGTGCCGGACAGCACCGGGCTGCCCATCAGCACCAGCTCGCCGTTGGCCAGCAGACTGTCCCGCTCCAGATCCACCTTCAGCCCGACGGAGGAGCCGTTGAAGTAGCGCTGGATCTCCGGGTTGCCCACGCTGGCGGTGAGGGTCAGGTCAGAGGAGAATTCGCCGGAGCCCAGGGCGTCCAGGCCGCTCTCCAGCTGGTCCATCACCCGGTCCATGAACAGGTCCTCCTGATAGGAGATGAAGCGGTCGGCGGGGGATGTGAACAGGCCGGGCAGCACGGCGGCTCCCGCCACGATAACCAGCAGGGCGGCCACCGCCACGGCGGCAATGCCGATCAGGCGGTTGCGGGGCATGGGGGCCTTGGCTGGAGACGGGGCGGAGGGCTGGGCCTGCTGGGGCTGCACCGCGCCGCAGTTGGGGCAGGCGTAGGAGCCGGCGGGCACCTTTTCCCCGCATTGGGGGCAGAAGGTAAAGGGGCCGTCGAAGGCCGGCTGGGCGCCGGCCGGGACCGCGCTGCCGCAGCTGGGACAGAACCCGGCTTCGTCGGCCACGGTCTGGCCGCAGTTGGGACAGGTTTTCATCATTCATTTCCTCCCTTTGCAGATACTTCTATGCATGGCAATGGTCCTTCAACACACAGTGACCATCTCTATTTTAAGGACAGATTCAGAGAAAGTCAACCAAAGGCAGACAGCTTTCTACAGAAAAGGGCAGGAATCGGGAGAAAATGTTTTGATGAAACGGCCTGCTAGGGCGGGGCGGAAAAAGCATCCCGATCCTGCAGCATTGCCTCTACCTCGTGTCTGGGGCAGCGGTAGTCCCCTTCTCCCCGGCGGTAGTAGGTGCCGGCATAGGGATCTGTCCCCACATAGACGGGGCGGTCCCGCCGGCCGGCCCGTGGGACAAAGATGGCCACAATGGGGTTTTGTCCGCTGCGCAGAATCTGTACATCCCCGGGCTGGAGCAGGTTGACGCTGACCACCGAAGGGTCGTTCACCATCTCCCAGAACTCATCCACCAGCTCCCGGGGGTCAAAGAGGGGGACCGAATAGAGAGATTTGTCCCCCGCCTCCGCCACCCCCAGCAGGATGACGCCTCCCAGAGTGTTGGCAAAGGCGGAGTAGGTCTCCCAAAGGCTGTGGGGCAGTCCGCCCTGGGCGCGCTTGGCCTCAATGCGGTTGTCCTCCCGGTAATCGGATAAAAAGTCCAGCTCCTCCAGCGGCGGCATTGCGGCTCCCCCCTTTTTCTACAGTATACAGCGGGGCGGGGTCCCCTTCAAGAGGGAGGCCCCGCCAAATTTTTCTCGAAAAAGGACATAGCGTTTCGCCAGGCGAGCTTTTCCGCCAGCGCAGCCCCAAATTCTGTTTGGAGGCGCTCCAGCAGAGCGGGGACCCGTTCACAGCGGTCCAGGCAGGGGGGGAGATCAGCCCCGTCAAAGTCAGAGCCCAGGGCCAGGCAGTCATCCGCCCCCAGGGTCAGAAGATGCTCGGCGTGGCGGCACAGGTCGTCCAGCCCGGCCGGCTGGCCGTCGGCCCGCAGGAAGGGGGAGTAGTAATTCAGCCCGATGAGGCAGTCCCGGGCGGCCAGCTCCCGCGCCTGCCAGTCGGTCAGGTTGCGGGGGTGAGGGCACACCGTCCGGCTGTTGGAGTGGGAGGCGGCGAAGGGCCGCCGCGCCAGCTCCAGCACATCCCGAAAGCCCTGATCGTTGAGATGGGACACGTCCACCAGAATCCCCGCCTCCTCCAGGGCGGGAACGGCCGCCCGGCCGAAGGGAGTCAGGCCGTGATCGGTCTGGCGGCCGGAGCCCAGCCCGTTTTCCCCGTTCCAGGTGAGGGTGAGCATCCGAACTCCCTCCGCCGCCAGCTCCTCTGCCCGGGCCAGGTCGCCCGCCAGGGCCGCGCCGTTCTCCACGGTCAGGATCAGGGCGGTTTTCCCCTGGTCCCAGGCGTCCCGGATGTCTCCGGCGGTGCGGCAGGGGGCGGCACAGGGGGCAAAGCGGGCCATCTGCCGCTGAAAGTTGTGGAGGTGGAAGCCGAAATATCCGGCCGACTCCTGGGGGGTGAGGCTGTCAGGAACAAAGACGGCGCAGCACTGGCACCACCGCACGCCCCGGGGAACCCTGGAGAGAGAAAAGGCGGAGCGGGGATCGTTCAGGGTGTCCCGGCATCGGGTGGGGGCCATAAAGGCGGTGAGGGTGTCACAGTGCAGGTCGATGACGGTGCGGGATGACATGTGGACGGCCTCCTTCACTCAACTCAGCGTTATCCTATTGTATGCCGGCGGAGAAGAAAAGGCGACCGGTTACGGTCTGGCAGGGGAGACGGACCGGCGTCCCAAGCCAGGCTCCCGGGCACGGATGGGATCTCGCCGGAAGGTGACGAATCGCTCCGGCGAGACAGTTTCCACTACATAGCCCGCGGAGAGCCAGCCGTGGGCGGAAAACCGCTGCCAGCTGTTGCCCCAGAAGGTTCGGTCGGATGCGGATCTGGGCAGCCCGCCCAACAGGCTGTGAAGCTCGGTCCAGGATAGAGTGATCCGGGCCTGACCGTTTTCACGCAAAGCATGGGTCAATTTTGCGTATTTCCCGTCTCTTGCCATAAAAATTGCCTCCTTTGATGTACAGAACAGATCAAACACGAATCGAGAAACAAGCTGTTTAAGAAAGCATGGCTTCATATTCGTCACACACAGCGGAAATCGAATCGGAGGGGAGATGAAAACCCTCCCGATAGGCAATATTCTTGCGCACCGAGGAGAGCGCGCTGCGCAGCCCCTCCGCGCCATAGTCATTGTAAATGGACTGAAAATAGCGCCGCAGGGCCCGGGTATTGATGGCCCGCTTGAACACCGTTCCGCTGAGCATGCTTTTGACCGCACAGATATACATAAATGCGGAACTGCGGTTCATGCCGGTCGCTTCCGACACCGAATCGGCCATCGGCCAGATGTTTGCGTTTGGCTGCTCATAGGCTTCCACACCTTTCTCATAGCAGGCATCGATCATCTGACCTGTAGTTTTTGTGTAAGAAACGGAGCTTTGTTTAGAAGATGCAGCAGAAGAACTTTTTCTTTCTGAAATGTCCGAACGCTCATTAGGGTGAGCTGTTTCTTGAGATTCCAGAGCGGAAACAGCAGATTTCAGGAGAGAGACTTCCTCTTCCAATGTTTTAATCCTGGACATCAGCTCTAAAATGATGGCGTCGTATTGCATGAAACAAGCCCCTTTCAATTTTCTTTGATAAGAAAATTATAAAGAGCAGAAAAAGAAAAGTCAATAAGAAATTTAAGAAAATAAGAAAGCCGGGGATCTATACTGAATAGATCCCCGGAAGCACAAAATCAAAAGGCTCAGACGGGCCGCCGCATGGTCAGGCTGATGCGCTTTTTCTTCTCGTCCGCCTCAATGACCCAGACGGTGACCACGTCCCCCACTGCCAGCAGCTCAGAGGGGTGGCGCACCCGCCGGGGCAGCTTGCTGATGTGGACCAGCCCGTCCTGGTGGACCCCGATGTCCACAAACACGCCGAAGTCCACCACGTTGCGCACGGTGCCGCGCAGCTCCATGCCGGGCTTCAGGTCCTTGGCTTCCAGCACGTCGGTGCGCAGGATGGGGAGCGGCAGCTCATCCCGGGGGTCCCGGCCCGGCTTCATCAGCTCCCTGATGATATCGGCCAGGGTGGGGGTCCCGGCGCCGCAGGTCTGGGCCAGATTGTCCAGTCCGATGGCCTCCGCCTTCTCCTTCAGACCGGCGATGCTCCCGTTTTTCACGTCCTCCAGGGTGTAGCCGCAGGCCGCCAGCAGCTTTTCCGCCGCCCCATAGCTCTCCGGATGGACGCCGGTGTGGTCCAGCACGCTCTGGCTCTCGGGTACCCGCAGAAAGCCGGCGCACTGCTCAAAGGCCTTGGGGCCCAGCTTGGGCACCTTCAAAAGCTGCTTTCGGGCGGTGAAGGGGCCGTTCTCCTCCCGGTACTTCACCACGTTTTTGGCGGTGGCCGCCGTCAGGCCGGACACCCGCTGGAGCAGGGAGGGGGAGGCGGTGTTGGCGTCCACCCCCACCGCATTGACGCAGTCCTCCACCACTCCGTCCAGGGCCTCTCCCAGCCGGGCCTGGGGCATGTCGTGCTGGTACTGGCCCACGCCGATGGCCTTGGGGTCGATCTTCACCAGCTCGGCCAGGGGGTCCTGGAGCCGCCGG
>CAJFVL010000067.1 GCA_904420465.1 uncultured Clostridium sp. | reverse complement strand
GCGCCCCGCTGCATCTTGCCGTCCAGCACATAGCAGCCGGCCACCATGCCCACGCCGGTGATGCGGAACACGTTGCGCACCTCGGCCCGGCCCAGGTCCACCTCCTTGAACTTGGGGGAGAGCATGCCCTTCATGGCCGCCTCAATCTCGTTGATGGCGTCGTAGATCACCCGGTACATCCGCATATCCACTCCGCTGCGGGCGGCGGTGTCCTTGGCGTTGGCGTCGGGCCGCACATTGAAGCCCACGATGATGGCGCCCGAGGTGGAGGCCAGCATCACGTCGCTCTCGCTGATGGCGCCCACGGCGCAGTGGATGACCCGCACCCGGACCTCCTCGTTGGACAGCTTCTCCAGGGAGGCCTTGACCGCCTCGGCGGAGCCCTGGACGTCGGCCTTGACAATGACGTTCAAAGTTTTCATCTCGCCGGCCTGGATCTGGCTGAACAGGTCCTCCAGAGTGACCTTGCCCACGTTGTTGTTCAGAGCGCTCTTCTGCTCGTGCTTGCGCTGCTCCACCAGCTCCCGGGCCATGCGCTCGTCAGCCACGGCGTGGAAGTCGTCTCCGGCGCCGGGCACCTCGCCCATGCCGATGATCTCCACCGGGACGGAGGGGCCGGCCTCGGTGACCTTCTGGCCCTGGGCGTTGGTCATGGCGCGGACGCGGCCCACGGCGGTGCCCGCGATAATCACGTCGCCCTGGTGCAGGGTGCCGTTCTGAACCAGCAGGGTGGCCACGGGGCCGCGGCCCTTGTCCAGACGGGCCTCGATGACGGCGCCGTGGGCGGAGCGGTTGGGGTTGGCGCGCAGCTCCCGCATCTCGGCGGTGAGGACCACCATGTCCAGCAGGTTGTCAATGCCCTCACCCGTCTTGGCGGAGATGGGACAGATGATGGTGTCTCCGCCCCACTCCTCAGGCACCAGGCCGTACTCCGTGAGCTGCTGCTTGATGCGCTCGGGGTTGGCGGTGGGCTTATCCATCTTGTTGATGGCCACGATGATGGGGATCTCGGCGGCCTTGGCGTGGTTGATGGACTCCACCGTCTGGGGCATGATGCCATCGTCGGCGGCCACCACCAGGATGGCCACGTCGGTTACCATGGCGCCCCGGGCCCGCATGGCAGTAAAGGCCTCGTGGCCGGGGGTGTCCAGGAAGGTGACGGGCTTGCCGCCCACATCCACCTGATAGGCGCCGATGTGCTGGGTGATGCCGCCCGCCTCGCCGGAGACCACGTTGGCGTGGCGGATATAGTCCAGCAGGGAGGTCTTGCCGTGGTCCACATGGCCCATGACCACCACCACGGGGGCGCGGGGAACCAGATCCTCCTCCTTATCCTCGGCGGTGTCGATGAGCTTCTCTTCGATGGTGACAATGACCTCGTGCTCCACCTTGCAGCCCATTTCCTCTGCAATGATGGCGGCGGTGTCAAAGTCGATCACGTCGCTGAGAGAGGCCATGACCCCGTTTTTGATGAGGCACTTGACCACCTCGGCTCCGGTTTTCTTCATGCGGCTGGCCAGCTCGCCCACGGCGATCTCGTCGGGGATGAGCACCTTGACGGGGGCCTTCTTGGCGATCTCCAGCTGGAGGCGGCGCATCCGGTCCTGCTCCTCCTGGCGGCGCTTGCTGCCGAAATTGCCGGCCTGCTTGCCGCCCCGCTGGCGCTGGGCGTTGCGGCCCTGGAATTTCTGCTTGCCGCCGCCCTGCTGCTGGCGCTCAGAGGTAAAGGATTCCAGCCGCTCGTCGTACTTGTCCAGGTTGACAACCGGGCCGCCCCGGGTGTCGACCACCTTCTTTTCCGGAACCCGGGTGGTGGGCTTTTGGGGCTGGGGCTGCTGCTGGACCGGCTTGCCGCCCTGGGACTGCTGCTGCGCCTTGGGCTGCTGGCTCTTGGCCTGCTGTTGAGGCTGGCCTTTCGCCTGCTGCTGGGGCTGCCTGGCGGGGGCGGGCTGCTGGGCCGGCGCCGGAGCGGGCTGGGGGGCGGCCTTGGCCTTGTCCGGGTCGTGGTAGACGTCGGCATACACCGACTCGATGGAGTCAATCTGGTTGTGCTGGGTCAGATACTCAAAGACAATGGACAGCTCCTCGTCAGTCAGCGGCTGCATGTGATTCTTGGGCGGGTGGCCGTACTGGGTGAGGATATCCATGATCTCCTTGGAGGGGATCTCCTTGGAGCCGCGTTTAAAGTCCTTGGCGACCTTGTGGATGGGGTATTTAATCATCATAGATGGGAGGCACCTCAATTCTTAGGGATTTTGCCGGACAGCCTTCGGCCGCCTGGACCTGGTCTGCGGGGACTGCCGGAGGGACGGGACCCGGCACTGGCCGCGCCCGCGACGTCCCGACGTTTCTGCGACCTGGGTCCGGGGGAGGGGGGACCGGCACTCTGTCCGTGGCCGCCGGAGCGGGCCTTGGGACCGGGCGGCGGCGGAGCGGCCCAGGGCTTGCGCCTGCCTTCCCGCAGGTTCTTCTCGTGCCGGCGCTGCTCGCGCTGGCGCTGAAGAGCACGGTCGGCCTTTTCGCGCAGCTGCTGGGCGGCGGGACCGTAGCGCTCCGGGTCCCGGCGCGCCAGATGGCCGCACACCGCAGCGGCAAAGCCGGCGTCAGTCAGGGCCAGCAGGGCGCAGGAGGTGCGGGAAAAGCAGGCCCCCAGCTCCGCCTTGGAGAAAGGCACCTCCAGCCACAGCACGTTTCCGGCTTCTCCAAAGTGGGCGCAGCGCCGCCGGGTGTTGGGCGCCGCGTCTCCGGCCACCAGGACAAGACGGGCCTGACGGGCGCGGCAGGCGGCACCCACCGGCTCCTCACCGATCTCCAGACGGCCGGCCTTTTTGGCCAGGCCCAACAGGTGGAGGATGGGATCATGGGGCATCCTGGGGCACCTCCTTCATCTGCTCCTCCAGCGCCTCCCACACCTCGGGGGGAAGGGGGGCGGAGAAGGCGCGCTCCAAAGCCTTTGTCTTTCTGGCTCTGGCCAGACAGGCCGGATCAGGACACACATAGGCCCCCCGGCCGGGCAGCTTGCCCCGGAAATCCAGGGAGACCTGACCCTCGGGAGACTTGACCACACGGATCAGCTCTTTTTTCGGTTTCATTTCCCGGCAGCCAACGCACTGGCGCATGGGCGTCTTTTTGGGCACGCGGCGCACCACCCTTTTTGGAATTAGAAGTTAGAAATTAGGAGTTGGGAGTTTCGGTGTCCGGCGCAGCCGGACTTTTTAGATGCGCGCTCCGCGCGCTCCAAAAATTCCTAATTCCTCATTTTACACTCAATTTTCTTCTGCAGAAACAGACTCCTCGGCTTCAGAGGATTCCTCCGCGGGAGCCTCGGCCTCCTCCGCCGGGGCGTCCTCGGCGAACAGCGCGTCCTCCGGCGTCTCGATGGGCTCCAGGGGAGCGGAGGCGGGCTTGATGTCAATCTTATATCCGGTGAGCTTGGCGGCCAGCCGGGCGTTCTGCCCCTCCTTGCCGATGGCCAGGGACAGCTGGTCATCGGGGGCCACCACCCGGCAGCTCTTGCCGTCGGGCAGCTCCTCCACGCTGATGATGTCGGCCGGAGCCAGGGCGGCGGCGATATACTCGGCGGGGTCCTCGGACCACTTGATGATGTCGATCTTCTCGCCCTTGAGCTCCTCCACGATGGTGTTGACCCGCTGGCCCCGGGGGCCCACGCAGGCGCCGATGGGGTCCACGTTGGGATCGGACGACCAGACGGCCAGCTTGGTGCGGGAGCCCGCCTCCCGGGCCACCGACTTGATTTCCACCGTGCCGTCAAAAATTTCGGGCACCTCCAGCTCGAACAGCCGCTTGACAAGCCCGGGGTGGGTGCGGGAGATCAGAACCTGGGGCCCCTTGGTGGCCCGGCGGACCTCCACCACATAGACCTTCAGGCGCTGGCCCTCCACATAGTGCTCTCCCTTCACCTGCTCGTTGACGCCCAGATAGGCGTCGGTGAACTCGGAGCCGGAGCGGATGCGCAGGGCGGCCGCCCCGCTGCGGGGGTCGATGCGGGTGACCACGCCGGTGAGCAGCTCGTGCTCCTTGGAGGAGAACTCGTCGTACACCATGCCCTGCTCCGCTTCCCGGATGCCCTGGATGATGACCTGGCGGGCGGTCTGGGCGGCGATGCGGCCGAAGCTTTTGGGCTTGATCTCGATGCGCACCACGTCGCCCAGCTGGGCCTGGGGCAGGGCGGTCCGGGCCTCCTCCAGGCTGATTTCAGTCTGGGGATTGTCCACCGTCTCCACCACATCCTTTTTCAGGAACAGACGGACGGTGGAGGTCTCCGGGTTGGCTTCGACAACCAGGTTTTCCCCCACCCCCTCGTGGTCCCGGCGGTAGGCGGACAGCAGAGCCTGGGTGATTTTCTCCATCATGTAGCCCGGCTTGATGCCCTTCTCCTGCTCGATCTGGGCGATGGCCGCGAAAAACTCAGGGCCGTCCAGCTCGGTGCTGTTGACTTTTTTGGTAACTTTCTTAGCCACAGTATTTTCCTCCTGCAAAGGGGCTTAGAAGCGGGGATAGAGCCGCGTCAGAGCCACTTCTTTTTTCTCAAAGGTCATGGGCGTGCCGGCGATCTCCAGCGTGACATCTCCATCGGAGTAGGAGAGCAGAGGCCCCACAAAGCTTTTCCGGCCGTCCCGGGGGCGGTACAGCTTGACCTCGGCCTCAGAGCCCAGAAAGCGGGCAAAATGCTCCGGCCGCTTCAGCACCCGGTCGGCCCCGGCGGAGGACACCTCAAAGGTGTAGCTGCCCTCGATGGGGTCGGCCTCGTCCAAAGCGTCGGAGAGGGGGCGGGAGACGGCCTCGCAGTCCTGGATGGATACGCCGCCTTCCTTATCAATATACACCCGGAGGAACCACTCGCCGGCTTCCTTGACGTATTCCACATCCCAAAGGGAACAGCCCGCCTCCTCCACATAGGGCGTGGCCAGTGCGGCCACCGTGTCGGTTATCTTTGCCATAGCGCTCCTTCCGGCGGACGCCCCTGAAGGGGGTCCGGCCAATTTTTTCAATCAAAAAGAGCGGAGCCTTGACCCCACTCTGACGAATACTACCTTAATGATACGTTTACTATACCATAGAAAGAGCAGGATTGCAAGAGGGCAGAACAAAGTTTTTCCAGAAAACAGGCGGTTCGCGCGGACGTGCAGCCATTTCCAGGGGTGGGCGGCAAAGCGCTCGGGTATACTACCCGGCGGATGGAGCATTCCAGGGGAACATCACACAGCGGGAGGAAACAGCGATGAAGAGAGTATGGATCGCGCTGGCCCTGGCCCTGGCGATGACAGGGTCGCTGGCGGCGTGCAGCCGGGAGGCGGGCGAGGCGTCCGGCAGCGGCGCGGAGCAGGCAAGCCGCCGGACATCCTCCATTCGGAGGCAGAGCGAGCAGTTTGTTCAGGACGGCCGGTATGCGGCCGGGGAGGACGGCAGACTGCGCGCCGACAGCGATGACCGGACCAGGAGCCTGGAAAAGGACCTGCGGGATATGATTCGGGATACCGGGGACGCCGCCAAGGATGCGGGAGAGCGCATGGGCGACGCCGCCCGTGATGTGGGAGACAATGTGAAGAATGCGGTGCGGGACGCCGCCGGCCAGTAAGCGGAGAAAAAACCGGCCCGCGGGGGGTGAGCCTGCCGCGGGCCGGCTGGAAAAGCCAGACACACGTTCCGTTCATGTTGCCCGCCGGGATTTCCATAAACTGAGGAAGGCGCATGCGGCGTAAGCCGTATGCGCCTTCCTGTTATTTCATTTGATTCACACCAGACGGCGGCCGCCCACAAAGCCGGTGGTATAGTAGGCGGAGCTGATGTCGCTGACAATCACGCCCACCTTGGAGGTGGAGGCGTGGACAAACTGGCCGTTGCCGATATAGATGCCCACATGGGAGGCCGCGCTGCTGCCGGTGCCGGACCGCTTGAACAGAACCAGGTCGCCGGGCTGAAGCTCACTCATGGAGACGGGAGTGCCGTTCTGCAGCTGGGCGGAGGCGGTGCGGTTGAGGCCGTAGCCAAACTGCTTGTAGACGTACTGGGTAAAACCGGAGCAGTCAAAGCCGCTGGGGCTGCTGCCGCCGTACACATAGGGATAGCCCACAAAGGTCAGAGCATAGTTGGCAATCTCCTGGCCCTTGCCGGAGCTGGCCGCCTCGGCGGCGTCCACCAGGATGACATAGTCGCCGCTGATATAGCCGGACTCGATCTGGTACCAGCCGTCGGACTGCCCCAAGATCTCCACCACGCTGCCGGCGGGGAGGGTGCCGGCCTTGTCATAGTCGGTGCTGGGGCCGGTGCGGACATTCAGGGCGGAGGCGGTGACCCGGGCGTACTGGACGGTCTGCTCCGCCTCGGCGAGGGGGGCGGCGGAGGGAACGGCGGCCACCGCGTCCTGGGCGTCCACCGTCAGGTAGTCGCTGGACACATAGCCCACCAGATCGCCGAAGGAGATCTGATACCAGCCGTTCTCTGCGGTGGAGAGAACCTCAACCCTGGTTCCGTCCTCCAGGGTGGCCAGCACCTGGCCGTGGGTGCCGGACTGGTCCCGGACCCGCAGGGTGCCGCCCTCTGTGTCAACGGTTCCGGTAGCCGCAAGGGCGGGAATGGTCAGCGTACTGGTCAGCAGCAGGCCGGCAATGAGTCGGACGGCGGTCTTTCTGGTGTGCATGGCGGCGTTCCTCCCTAAAATATCTCAGTTATTTCTGTTTTACTCTCTGTTTCTGCGGTATGAACGCGGCCTTATTTGCCGCTCAGCGCCCGCTCCAGCCAGACGGAGGCCACATCCATGGCGGCGTACAGGCTGTCCTTTTCGCTCTTTTTCACCACGCGGTCCCGGCTTTTCAGATCGGGATCGGTGAGCTGGAGCTGGACGGAAACCTTGTCAGCCGTCTCCAGACCGTTGACCTGCTTGGTGGAGAGGATTTGGAGCATGATGATATATTTCTCGGCCATGGTGCCGTAATAGATCAGATTGTCTTTCCGACGCAGGGGGTGGCCCTTGTAAAAGAGTGGGAGCTGTTCAGTGGACATAACATTTCTCCTTGCTTTGAAGTTGTAACCGAATTGTAACATATTTGTTACCGTGTGTCAAATCCTTTCCGGAGCAGAATACAGGAAAATATGCCGAAAAATTTTGGAAACAGCGGGGAGAAGGGGGAGCGTCCGCCGGGATTTTGGTGAAAAATGTAAGGCTTTTTCCTGGAAAAGGGCGGCTGAAAGGGCTGCGGGGGAGAAAAAAGCCTTTGGACCCGCCAGGCGGGTCCAAAGGCAATGAAAAATGAGGTTAACGGGAAGCGCAGCTAAAACAGGGTGAGGTCCTCCTCCCTGGGCGGCCCATCCAGCACCAGCCGGTAGTAGTCATAATCCAGGATGACCGACGAGAACGCCACCCGGTTCTGCACCTCCGCCACCATTTCGGCCACCGTCTGGGTGTCCACCTCACTTCCGTCCCAGGAAGTGAACTGATCGGTGACGGAGTTGTAGCTGCCCTGGCTGTTGATAAAGCTGTAGTTGGCAAAGATGACCAGCTCATCGTCATCAGAGAGAATGTCGCTGCCCATGATCAGGCGGGAGTCGTATTCCAGGCCGAACAGGTTGGACAGGGTGGGCATCACATCCAGGCTGGAGCAGTATTTGTCCACATAGACCGGCTCCTCAATGTCGGCGCTCCACAGGATCAGGGTGTTTTCATAGATCTCGAACACCGGGTCCACGGAATGGCCTAGCAGCTCGCTGTATTCCTCGTCGGTCAGGCCGTAGGGGTAGTGGTCGGCGGACAGGACGATGACGGTGTCATCCAGCTTGCCGGCTGCCTCCAGCTGGGAGACCAGGCTTTCCATGGCCCTTTCCAGCTCAATCTGGCTGGCCAGATAGCACTTCACCGCCTCGCTGTAAGGCAGGTCGGCCACCTCGCTGTAATGCCGGGCGGACATGGCGTTTTCCTCCAGACTGTACCGCAGGTGCCCGCTGACGGTGAGGCAGTAGACCATGAAGCGGTCCTCCTCCACGAACATGGGGACAATCTGCTCCATCATCTCCAGGTCGGAGGGGGGAAACTGGCTGGCGGACTCCAGCTCCAGCCCCTGGCCCACGGCATAATACTCGTAGCCCATGTTGGGGTGAGACAGGTTCCGGTCGTAGTAGTCATAGAGATAGTCGTGGAAGGCCATCGTGCGGTAGCCCAGCTTTTGAAACTGGTTGCCCAGCCCAAAGGGCATGTAGTTGTCCGATGACTGGGAGTAGCTCCACACGCCGGACTTGGGAATCAGGCCGGTGGTGGTCACATATTCCCCGTCCGAGGTGGACACGCCCCACAGGGGGGTGTAGAAGTTTTCGCAGATAATTCCCTCGTGGGACAGCTTCCACAGGGTGGGGGTGCGCTGGGGGTCCATGGCCAGGGTGGAAAAGCCCTCGGCCACAATCCAGATCAGGTTTTTTCCCTCGAACCGTCCTGTCCACTCATTTCGGGATGTGGGCTTACGGGATGCAAACCACTGGTGGGCCTCCAACAGGGTCTCATCCTCCTCTTGCTCAATTAAGGCGTCAAAGTCGATGTCCATGACGTGGAAGCTCTCCGCAGTCGGCGGGGAGGAGATGGGGAAGGAGACCTGAATGACATCATCAGGCAGGGAATTGCGCCATTTCGGAAGATCCCGCAGAGAGGGGTCGTCCGGATCAATGCCAAAGACCACGCGGCGGACCTCCAGCTGGGTTTGCGTGAGCATGCCGAAGTTTTGAACCTCCAGGTCGGGCGTGGCGCTCTGCATGTAGATGTACCGCAGGGAGAGGGGGCCGGTGTTGCACAGCATCACAAGGCACATGGCGGCCAGCTGCAGAAGGGCCGCCATGCCGGCCCAGCGCAGCCGCAGGCCGCGGACCTGAGGCTGGTCCAGAATGAGGCGCTTCCGAAAGAAAATGGAGGCCAGGAGGGGCAGCGTCATCATCAAAATGGGGAACCAGTTGATCAGGACCTCTGTGATCACCGTTCCGCCGAAGGACTGGGCCACCATGAACATTTTCGTCAGGGAAAAGATGGTCATGAAGGTTTTGAACAAATGGTAGTAAATGGCCTGGGAGCCCAGCCAGAGGGAGAGCAGGCCGGTGCAGAGGGGCAGCAGGACGCGGCCCTTTTTGGGGGACACGCCGCCGCACAGAAGGCCCAGCAGGGCGGCCGCCGGCAGGGTAAACAGCAGGGTGAACAAGGCCCCCGCCGGCGTGATGGACTGGAAGCAGTACAGCTTGAGAAAGATCTCCTCGTAATAAATCACCCCGGCGAAGAACAGGGAGGGGAGAAGCAGACGCCTCCAGGGGAGCAGCCGCCTGGCCCGGGCCGGCCCCCGGGCGGCATGAAGTTTGGGATATGTCATAGACGTCTCCTCGCAGATGGACGAATGAACAAAAAGACACCTGTATTCTAGCGTATGAAGCACCTGGTGTCAATGAGGATCTGAAGGGGCGCCGGAAGGCGCGGATCAGAGGGAGCTGCGGCCGGCGTTGGCCAGCATGACGGCCAGCTCGGCGCGGCGCACCTCCGCCTCCGGACGGAAGGTGCCGTCCCCATAGCCGCTGACAATTCCCGCCTGATGCAGCCGCAGAATGGCCTCGTAGGACCAGGGGCTGCCGCTGGGGCTGATGTCGGAAAACGGATTCTCCCCGGAGACGGCGCCGCCATCTGAGAGGGCGTGGTCCAGCATCACCGCCAGCTCCTGCCGGGAGAGGGGCCGGTCGGGGTCGTAGCGGTCCTCCCCCACACCGGACACCAGCCCGTGGTAGTGGGCGGCCCGGATGTAGTCCCGGGCCCAGTGGCCGGCGGCGTCGGCAAAGTCGGGGTGGCCGGCGGGAGCGGCTGTCAGACTCAGCAGCCGGTACAGCACCACCGCCGCCTCGGCCCGGGTCAGAGTCTGCTCAGGGGCGAAAGCGGTGGGGGAGATGCCGGTCATCAGCCCGCTCCGGGCGGCCTGAATGATGTAGGGAACGGCCCAGTGGCCCTGGGCGTCGCCGTAGGGCAGGCCGTTGAGCCAGAGGCTGTAGTAGCTCCAGGTTCCGGCGCTCTCCTGGCCCAGGCTCCAGCTGCCCGCCCCCAGCAGGTCATACTCCTCCACCAGCCCCAGCTGGCGCTTTTTGGACTCCTCCGACTCATACCAGATGGTGTAGCTCCCCGGGGTCAGGGTGATGCCGTTGATGGTGGGCTTGGAGTCGGCGGCGGTGACGGTGATGCTTGCCCGGGCCGAGCCGGAGGCGGGGTCCTGGGCAACCTGGCCCCGATACTGGGCGATCAGGCTCTGGACCTGGGTCTCGCTGACGCCGTGGCCCTGCATCAGGGCGCCGCTGTCGCTCCAGATGCGGCCGAAGAAGGGGAGACCCAGCACCAGCTTGTCCGGTGTGGTATACTTCAGGGCGTACTGTACCGAGCGCTCCATGAAATCATAGCTGGCCACCGGGCCGGGGTCGCCGCCCTGGTAGTGCTCGTCGTAGGTCATGAGCATCAGGTAATCGGCGCTTCTGGCCAGCCGCTGGTAGTCGTAGGAGCCGTGCCAGCCCTGGGTGATGCCATAGGGGTTGGCGGCCACCGCCACCGCCAGGATTTTGTCCCGGGGCAGCTTCCGGCGCAGCAGCTCCACAAAGGCGGCATAGTCCGAGCGGTGGAGATGGGTGACATTCTCGATGTCGATATTGACCCCGTCCAGGTCATACTGCTTCACCGCCTGGACAATCTGGCTGACCAGAGCGGTGCGGTTCTCCAGCGCCTTCACCCCCAGCTCCCGGTCCCAGTGGTTGCTGAGAAAGGGGACCACCCGTACCCCCATGACGTGCATCTCCTCCACAAAGTCGGAGATGCCCGTGCCGGTGACGTTCAGGCTGCCGTCGGCGTTGAGGTTGAAGTAGTTGGGGGAGATCTCCTGGAGGGAACCGTTGGTCTGCCTCACCCGGTCGGCATAGGCTGAAGGGCTCCCGAAGTATAAGTAGGACATGCTGAACCGCCCGGCGGCCCCGGCCCCTGTGACCAGCAGACCGGCCGAGAGCAGAAGGGCACAGCCGAGGGAGAGCATTCTCTGATGTGGTTTCATGGTGGAAAACAGCTCCTTTATCCTGTGTTTTTCGCCGGAAACACGCATGTTCTCAGTATACAGGCGGGAGGGCGGGCTGCCAAGGCAAAGATGTTTCCAGCCCTGGCGGCCCCTGCCAGAAAAAATCAAAATTCCCCCTTGACCTTGACGCGGCGTCAACGGCTACAATGGGGGACAGAGGAGGGAAATCAGATGGAATATTCAATCCGGGAGCTGTCGGACCTGTCGGGGGTGACCACCCGCGCCCTGCGCTGGTACGACAAGATCGGTCTGCTGAAGCCGGGCCGGGTGGCGGAGAACGGCTACCGCTGGTACGGCCCGGAGCAGGTGGACCGCCTGCAGGACATTTTGTATTACCGGGCCCTCGGGGTGGAGCTGGCCCAGATCAAAGCCTGCCTGGATGACCCCTCCTTTGACCGGCTGGCCGCCCTGCGCAGCCACCTGGCTGCCCTGGAACAGGAGCGGGAGCGGTTGGACGGGCTGATCCGGTCGGTGAAGAAAACCATTCTGACACAGGAAAGGAAGGCTGTTATGGACGATCAGGAGAAATTCGAGGCGCTGAAGCGCCGGGCCTTGGTTTGGCATGAGGAGACTTATGGAAGGGAGGCGCGGGAGAAGTACGGGAACCGGATGGTGGACGCAGCCCAGGCGGCGGTGCGGGATTTGACTCAGGAGCAGTACCGGGCGTGGAAGGAGCTGGAGGAGGAGATCCGCCGCCGGCTGGAGGAGGCCGTCCGCTCCGGAGCCAGCCCGGAGGGGCCGGAGGGCCGGGAGATCACCCGGCTTCACCGCCGCTGGCTGACGGTGGCCGGAAATCCCTTCGGTCCGGACCAGCACCGGGGGATGGCCCGGCTCTACCTGGACGACCAGCGGTTCACCGCCTACTACGACCGGGAGGTCCCCGGCTGTGCCCGCTTCCTCTGGGAGGCGGTGGAGCGCTGGGCAGGGCAGGAGGAGTAGCTTCCTTCCGGCGCGCCCAAAAAACGCGGGAGTGCCGTTTCGGCACTCCCGCTTCAGCCTGTCAAAAAAGCCCTCCTGCAAGGAGTTCCGCCGTCCGCAGACGGCGGAATAAAATGAAATCCTGTCATTTCCGGCGGCATGTACGTCGG
>CAJFVL010000066.1 GCA_904420465.1 uncultured Clostridium sp. | reverse complement strand
GAAGTTGGCGTAGGAGCAGAGGACGGCATAATAAAAAAGGCCGGAGCATCCGTTGTTGGTTCGGATGCTCCGGTCGGCGATGAGCGTTTGGATAAATTCCCGATGTACCCGGCAACGGGGATAATCCACGAGCTGCTTGATTTCAAGTTGATAGCCTAACATAAGGATGTTCCTTTCTAATCTGAGTTTTAACATCTAACGTAAAGGCGCTGTATCCTAACTTTTTGTTAAGATACAGCGCCTTTTGTGGGTCGATTTGTCGATTTAAGTAGATTTTTGTTGAATGTACTATTTTGGCTTTAAGATGGAGCGGGAACATGAAAGTCGTTGGCGGCCTCCATCTTGAACTGGTTCATAGCCTCACGGGCGCTGGGCACGACAGTCTTTTTATTACTGGACATAATTGTCTCTCCTTTACAACTTACAAAAGTGTCTGATTGGATGTGATCAACTTTGGATCTTGGATGGAACATCCGAGCATAGCTTTGCCCGGCCGAACGGTTCTATGCGGCGGTCCGCCTTCCTTATTTCCCCTGCATTTCTAATTTTCACAGGGTAAGAAGCGTCAAAAGCGCCTTGAGAGGGGACGGAAAAGGATCGGAACCAAGGAAAGCTGGACAGCAGCGCCGATGTGCGGAGGCTTGACACGGAAGCAGCAGCCGTGGTATGATCGTGATGTTTTAAAATATATCACGCAGAACATCGCATTTATGGCAAAGCCTTTTTGAAGCCGCCCGGCCGGGTCAGTCAGCTTCGATGGGAGGCGGGTTCATGGACCGTGTTCAGGTCCTGGGAGCTCCGCCCCGTGCGGAAATATATTATAATGGAGGCGAATCTGACTTGAGGCTCAAATTTCGCGTCAGCTTTGAGACGGATGAGGGACTTCGTTTTTTTGGAGAAGGGCCATACCGCCTGTTGAAGGCGATTGAGGCTCACCACAGTCTGCGTGCCGGGGCACAGTCCATGGGGATGGCTTATACCAAGGCGTTTCATATCATTCAAAATGCCGAGCGGGAGATGGGCTTTCAGCTGATTCAGCGGTCCATCGGCGGAAAAGGCGGGGGGGGCAGCACGCTGACGCCCCAGGCACAGGAGCTGATGGAACGCTACGGAGCTTATCGGGAGGCCTGTGATAAACTGGCGGAGCAGCTGTACCGGGAGTATTTCGACGATTTTCTGACCGAAGCGGCTTCCATTTACCAGCGGCGGGGGAAAGGGCAGCCGCTGGACAGATCTGAGCCTGTGGGGGCTCCAGAAAAAATTTGATTCTCTTTCCACCTTATTTCCTGCATGTTCTGACGCTGAGGCGGACCAAACTTGTATTTGAGCAGAGGGACAGCCGAGTGGGTTCCTGCCCGCGCCCTGTCTGTCCTGCGGTTGTGAGTTCTGACGCGGCCAGCACGGTACAAGGCAAGGTTTTTGTTGATAATTTCCCTTGTAAATGCCCGCGTTTTGCGGTATTTTTTCCTTATAAAGGCTCCGCCGTTTCCGGGAAAAGGCGGACCGCACAGGACAACGACGTCTGGAAACGGACGCCGTTGCCTTTTTTTATTGTGCTGCCCCCGGGTGAGCGGGAGCGGCGGCGAGTGCTCAGTCATGGCGGCATATCATGCAGGCAGTGAAACGAGCGGAAATTGAGCCTGCGTTTTGGAGGGAAAGGAGGCCGGCTTTTTTGAAAATGCCGAACTGATTCAACGCTTTTTCAACCGGTTTTGCGTATGATTTGACTTAACACAGACGCGAAACCCCGGCGGAGCCGCTCACACGGCTTGGATTCCGGTCCGCCCCGGCGGGCCGCACGAGAAAGAAGGGAGAGATTGCCATGGATCAAAATACCAACACGGCCATCAAAAAGAAAAAATTTGAATTTCCCCATTCCTTTGTCATCGTGTTCCTCATGATTGTCCTGTGCGTGGCTTTGTCCTTTATTCTCACTCCATCCCAGTACGACCGGGTGGAGGTGGATGGACAGACCATGGTGGATGCGGACAGCTTCCACTATCTGGAGCGCAAGCCGGTCAACCTGGATACCCTGGTTGACGCGGTGGGAAGCATTTTTTATTCGATCCCCGCCGGATTTGTGGATGCCGCCGCGCTGATCTTCATGATGCTGTTTATCGGCGGCTTCGTCAAGACCTATGACTCCACCGGGGCCATCCGGGCTGCCATTACCAGCCTTGCCAGCGCGTTGGGGGAGCGGAACAAAAAGTATGTGCTGGTGGCCATTATGTTTTTCTTCGGCTGCCTGGGCGCCTTCCCCGGCATGCTGGAGGCGTGCATCCCCTTTGCGCCCCTGACTATCGGAATCTCCATTGCGCTGGGCTATGACGCGCTGATCGGTATTTTTGTCGCTCTGGGCGGTATTACCCTGGGCTTCTGCGCCGGCCCCACCAACATCTGGAACACCGGCGTGGGCAACGAACTGGCCGAGCTGCCCACCTTCTCTGGCGTGGAATACCGCCTGATCGTGTTCGTGGTATTCATGATTGTGGCCTCTCTCTGGATTGTCTATTACACCAGCAAGATCAGCAAGGACCCGTCCAAAAGCCCGATTGCCGGTATGGATATGTCCCACCTGAGCAAGCTGGCTGAGTATGAGCGGACTGCCTTTACCACGCAGCACAAGATCGTTTTGATCGTCTTTGCTCTGACCATCGGCGTTATTGTATACGGCTCCTTCAGCTTGGGCTGGGGATCTCTGCACATGGCCGCCTGCTATCTGGTCAGCGCCATCATCTGTTCCATCATCTGCCGGTGGAGCAGTGACACCATGATTGAGACCTTCCTGGAGGGCATGCGCTCCATCCTGGTAGGCGCGGTGGCGGTGGGTATGTCCCGCGCCCTGCCCCTGGTTCTGGAGGAAGGCCAGATTATTGATACAATCATTCACGCTGTTGTTGAGCCGCTCCAGGGTCTGCCTGAGACGGTCACCGCCGTGCTGATGATGTTTGTCCAGTCGCTGCTCAACTTCCTGATGCCCTCCAGCGCCGGGCAGGCTGCCGCCACTCTGCCCCTGTTCCTTCCCATCGGAGACCTGGTGGGCCTGGGCCGCCGGGTTACCATTCTGGCCTTCCAGTTCGGCGACAGCCTGACCAATCTGATTTATCCCACCTATGGCGGCCTGATCGCCTTCCTGATGTTCGCCAAGATCCCTTACAACAAGTGGGTCCGCTTTATGCTGCCCTTTGTCGTGGTCATCACCATTGTAGCCGCTGTGCTTGTTGCGATTGCGGATATGATCGGATTTTAAACCGCCAGACGCGTTTCATGCCGGAAGCGTTCAATGATCAGAACGCCGGCCTGCAAACTCGCGCTGAGCGTGCTTCGGATATCTGAATTTGCCCGATCAAACCCATCAGCCTCTCAGGGTTATGCCTGACATAGCCCTGAGAGGCTTTCTGCTCCCTTGCCTCAAGCCGGCCCGCCGTGGTGTTTTTTCAGCGGGGGATACAAGATAAACCAAGTGGACTGCGGCTCGATTTTATGATATACTGGCTTGAAAGCGAGGCTGAATTTTTGCTTGTCCAGCGGAGGAATTGCGATGAAGGAAAACATTGTTGTTGCGGAATATGCGGGAAAGATTATAGAGGCCCTGCCCAAAGGGGTTCTCCTGAACTCGAAGGATACAAAATTTAACAGCATGGTGATTGGGTGGGGCGGACTTGGCACCGTGTGGGGGAGACCGGCATTTACAGTATATGTCCGGGAGCACCGCTATACAAAAGCACAGCTTGATGCAACGGGAGAATTTACGATCAGTATTCCAGTGGATGGAGTTGTTCCATCCATAGCGAAAATATGCGGCACGCAGTCTGGGCGCGATGTTGACAAGGAAACGGCAGCTCGTTTAACCTTGGAGCCGCCGGAGGTGATCCATGTGCCTGGAATCAAGGAGTATCCGTTGACTCTGGAATGCGGGATTCTGTATTCTCAGAAACAGGAGCTGGAAAGAATCCCAAAAGACATCAGGGAGCGGATGTATCCACAGGATGTCGATGGGACGTACTGTATGGCAAATCGGGATGCACATACTGCGTACATTGGAGAGATCGTTGCAGCTTACATAATCAGATAAGGTCCCGGTTGGAAACGGTCAAACCGACAGGGGACGTCAATGGCCGAAACAGGCAGAGGGGGCAGGCATCCAGGATGCCTGCCCCCTCCGCCTGTTTCAGTTGTTTTCCTGCGGCCTGATTTTCTGCGTCCCGCGCCCACGGTCCTCCTCTGTGTTCTACCGGTTCAATATCTCCATAAACTCATCGCCGGTGATGGTCTCTTTTTCGTAGAGGTACTTGGACAGCTCATGGAGCTTGTCCTGGTTGTCCTCCAGGATCTTCGCGGCCTTTGCGTGCTGTTTCTTCACCATGGCAACCACCTGGCGGTCGATCTCCGCCGCCGTCTCAGCGGAGCAGGCCAGGGAGGCGTCCCCGCCCAGGTATTGGTTGGTCACGGTCTCCAGCGCCACCATATCGAAGTTTTCGCTCATGCCGTACCGGGTGATCATGGCCCGCGCCAGCTTGGTGGCCTGTTCAATATCGTTGGAGGCCCCGGTGGAGGCGGAGTGGAAGATCAGCTCCTCCGCCGCCCGGCCGCCGGTGAGGGTGGCAATTTTGTTTTCCAGCTCCTCCTGGCTCATCAGGTAGTGGTTGCCCTCCTCCACCTGCATGGTATAGCCCAGAGCGCCGGAGGTGCGGGGAATGATAGTGATCTTCTGCACTGGGGCGGAGTGGCTCTGCATGGCGGCCACCAGGGCGTGGCCCACCTCGTGATAGGAAACCGTCCACTTCTCCTGGTCGGTGAGGATGGCGTTTTTCTTCTGATAGCCGACGATGACCACCTCAATGCTCTCCTCCAGGTCGGCCTGGGTGGCATAGCGGCGTCCATCCCGCACCGCCCGCAGGGCGGCCTCGTTGACAATGTTGGCCAGCTCCGCGCCCGAGGCACCCGAGGCCATCCGGGCCACCTTGTTGAAGTCCACATCCTCGGCAATCCGGATCTTTCTGGCGTGGACCTTCAGGATCTCCTCCCGCCCCTTCAGGTCGGGCAGCTCCACCGGCACCCGCCGGTCGAACCGGCCCGGGCGGGTCAGGGCGGGGTCCAGGGATTCGGGCCGGTTGGTGGCTGCCAGGATGATGACCCCGGTGTTGCCCTCAAAGCCGTCCATCTCGGTGAGCAGCTGGTTCAGAGTCTGCTCCCGCTCGTCATTTCCTCCGTACGCTCCGGAGTTGCGTTTCTGGCCGATGGCGTCGATCTCATCAATGAATACAATGCAGGGGGCCTTTTCCTTGGCCTGCTTGAACAGGTCCCGAACCTTGGAGGCGCCCATGCCCACGAACATCTCCACAAATTCCGAGCCCGACATGGAGAAGAAGGGAACGTTGGCCTCGCCGGCCACCGCTTTGGCCAGCATGGTCTTGCCGGTCCCCGGCGGGCCTACCAGCAGGACGCCCTTGGGCATGGAGGCGCCGATCTCCTGGTACTTCTTGGGATCATGGAGGTATTCCACAATCTCCTTCAGGCTGTCCTTTGCCTCGTCCTCTCCCGCCACGTCGGAAAACCTGATGCCCTCGGAGGACTTTACATATACTTTGGCGTTGGATGTTCCAAACATCATGGCGTTGGGACCGCCGGCGTTTTTCAGCATCCGCCGGGACATGTACTGTCCAATGGCGATGAAGATGAGAATGGGAAGCACCCAGGTCAGAAGAAAGGCCAGCAGGGGGTCGGTCTGCTGAATTTCCTCGCCGGAGGTGGACACCCCCGCCTCCAGCAGCCGCTCTGTCAGGGTATTTTCAAGGGTTTTCGGGGGTTTAATAACACCCGATAACGCCTCTCGGAAGGTGGTGAAAGTTCAAGGGGCTAATTTCAATTTTCGCTATTTTATCACAAGAAAACCGACCCGTCCAGTCTGATGGGCAAAGCTATTTTGAAGGAGGTTCTACTGATGAGAAATCAGCGAACACTTGGCGTCCTGGACCTGATTCTGGGTGTCCTGCTCTTTTTTGCGGGACTTCACGCCGTCACACATCCCTGGAGCGCTCTGGCAGGCGTCACCCTTTTCTACGGCCTCTTGGCCATCCTCACCGGCATTGTGGATGTGATATTCTATGTCAAGCTGGAGAGGCGTACCGGCTTCGGCCCCGCTGCCGCTCTGGTTACCGGCATCCTGAGCATCCTGACCGGCATCCTGGTGCTGGCTCAGCCGGCGGCCGGGAGCGTTTCCCTGGCCATCCTGTTCCCCGTCTGGTTCATCGCCCACTGTATCTCCGGGCTGACCCGTCTGCCCCTGATCCGCTGGACCGCGGGGAACGGGTACTATTATTTCGCTTTGGCGGTCAATGTGATTGGTCTGATTGCAGGTCTGATGATGCTGTGCTCCCCTCTGCTCTCCATGCTCTCCCTCCCCTGGATGGCGGGAATCTGCCTGCTTCTGCTGGGGATCAACAGCATCGTGTTCGGAATTCAAAAACTCATTTCCCGCCGATAAGGAGAACTTCATGGGCATCATTTCCATTCTGACCGCACTGGACGAGCACTATCTGCCCCAGCTGCATGTACTGCTCACTTCCCTGCGCCTGAACAACCCGGGAGAGCAGGCGGACCTGTATCTGCTTCAAAGCTCCATCTCCCCAAAGGGGCTGTCCCGGGTGGAGCGCCAGTGCTCCGCCTTCGGCTACAGGTTTTTCCCGGTGCAGGTGGATGACACCCTGTTTCAGGGCGCGCCGGTCACCCGGCAGTACCCCAAGGAGATGTACTACCGCCTGCTGGCCGCCCGCCTGCTGCCGGATTCTCTGGGCCGGGTGCTCTACCTGGACCCGGACATTCTGGTGATCAATCCCCTGCGTCCCCTGTGGGAGACTGATCTGGAGGGCAATCTGTTCGCCGCGGCGGCCCACACCGGCAAAACAGAGCTGGCCAACAGCGTCAACCGGATGCGCCTGAACAGCGGCAGCGACTACTATAACTCCGGCGTGCTGCTGATGGACCTGGCTGCCGCCCGCGGGGAAATTGATCCGGAGGAGCTCTTCCGCTATGCGGCGGAGCACAAGCTGGAGCTTCTTCTTCCTGACCAGGACCTGCTCAATGCCCTGTACGGCAGGCGCATCCTCCCCCTGGACGATGGGCTGTGGAATTACGACGCCCGCAACTACAACAACTACCTGCTGCGGAGCTCCGGCGTGCGCGACCTGCAATGGGTGATGGGACACACGGCCGTTCTGCATTTCTGCGGAAAGGCCAAGCCCTGGAAGCCGGGCTACGTCTACCGGTTCGGCGTGCTCTATCAGCACTACGCCCAGATCACCCGGCGCGTCTGCGGGGAGATCGGACTCTGACCCGCCGCCCGGGCGCACCGGACTCCGCCGCCGTGCTCTGCGCTCCCCTCCTTGTCACCGGTGTGCCGGTTATAGCTTCAGGCCCCGGAAGCGGTTGAAGCAGGCAAAGATCTCCTGCCGCCGGGGCCGGGCCAGAAAGGGGACGGCGGACCGGCTTCCGCACAGGCCCTCCAGTCCCTGCTCCTCCATGACCGCCTCCAGCGCGTCCACCACCTGGACCAGGGTCCGTCTGCCATCCAGCAGGCGCCGCTGAGCATACAGCAGGCAGTAGCCCAGGGCGGCCGACTGCTCCCCGTCCCGCAGCTGCTCCACATACCGCAGATCGACGCTCTCCCGGTTCAGGGAGAAGCCGTCCCTGCCCAGCGCCTTGAGCTTGATCCGCTCCCCTTCCCGCAGCTCGGAGGAGGCCGCCGGCCGCCGGTCAAAACGGGGACTGTCCGCCGGAGGCAGCGGCTCCCCCTTCAGGGGAAAGGCTGCCGCCTCCCGCTTGGCCAGGGCGGTGATGTCCCGGGGCTCATACTGGTCCATCTGAATCACGCGGTCGGCGGCATGAAAATAGGCACCCGAGCTGCCCGCCACAATCACCGCGGACACGCCGTACCGCTCATACAGCTCCCGGACCCGGTCCAGAAACGGGGTGATGGGCTCCATCTCCCGGCGGATCACCCGCTGCATCAGCTCGTCCCGGATCATGAAGTTGGTGGCGCTGGTGTCCTCGTCAATCAAAAGCAGAGCGCTTCCGGCCTCCAGTGCCTCCACCACATTGGCCGCCTGGGAGGTGCTGCCGCTGGCATCCTCCGTGGTAAAGGAGGCGGTGTCCTTTCCATTGGGCAGGCCGTTGATAAACATGGAAATATCTGCCTTTTTGATGCTCCGGCCGTCCTCGGCCCGGATTTTCACAGCGGTGCTGTCGGTGATGACATACTCCCGGCCGTCTCCGGCGACATGGCTGTAGACTCCCAGCTCCAGCGCCCTGAGCAGGGTGGATTTCCCATGATAGCCGCCCCCCACGATCAGAGTGACGCCCCGGGGAATCCCCATGCCCCGCAGGCTTCCCCGGTGGGGGAGATCCAGCGTCACGGCCAGCTCCTCCGGCGCCCGGAAAGGCACCGCACCCCGCATGGGGCGGGAGGAGACGCCGCTCTCCCGGGGCAGCACGCTGCCGTCAGCCACAAAGGCGCACAGTCCCAGCCGGGGGAGGGCCTCCCGGATCGCCTGCTGATCCTCCGCCAGGTCAGCCACAGCCTGGAGCCGCGCGGCGTCCAGATTGGGATAGAGCAGCGCCCCGCTGACACACCGGGGCAGCAGGTCAAAGAGAATTTTTTCCAGCTCCCTGGCGTTGATGGTGCGGCCGTTGGCCGGGAATCCCACCTCCAGCCGCAGAAGAAGGTCTCCCGTTTTTGGGTCCAGGGAACAGGCGGTGCGCTCCAGCACCTCCTGTCCGCAGCGGCTCACCGAGATCAGGCCGCTGTGCCCCGACCCCTTGGCCTGAAAGGAGGCCTGGCCGGCCAGCCGCCCAAAGCGGCGGGTCAGCTCATCCTGAAGGGCGGCGCGCTGGCAGGGCATCCGGTACAGCCTGGGGGGAAAGGCCGCCCTCCTCCCCTCCACACGGATGCTGAGCTGCGAGGGCGCGGCAAACGGGTCCCCCTGGACGTGGTCGATGGACAAAATGTAGTCGGAAAAGCGGTAGGCCCCTTTGGTGTCCTTATAGGCGGGATAGCCCCGCCGGTCGATCCGGGCCAGAATGTTTTTTAAATCGGCAGACGTCTGCATCCTTGATCTCTCCTTGTAATAGTCTTTCCCGCTTGTCCCGTCCATACCGCCGGGGAGGGGACGGTCCCTCTGTTTCATATCCTGCCCGGCGGCATGCTCCGGGGCCGCAGGTAAACTATACCACAGAGCGCGCCGGCCTGTCACTCCAATCTGCTTCCGACCCCCGAAATTTCCGCCCCTGAAGTTCCCGCTCCTGAGCGCTCCGCCATCCCGCCGTTCCGAGAGAGAAGGTCCGGCGGAAGAATGGAGAAGTTGAATTCCAGGGCGGAGGTGTGCTATTCTTTGGGGGGAAAGGGGGCTTTGCCGTATGGAGATCCGTGTGCTGAATTATTTTCTGATGGCTGCCCGGGAGGAGAATATCACCAAGGCGGCCAGTCTGCTGCATTTGACCCAGCCCACCCTGTCCAGACAGCTGATCCAGCTGGAGGAGGAGCTGGGCGTCAAGCTGTTCCGCCGGAGCAAGCACCGCATCATCCTCACGGAGGAGGGCATGCTTCTGCGCCGCCGGGCGGAGGAGATCGTGGCTCTGGCCGAAAAAACCAGGGACGATCTCCAGCACAGGCAGGAGCAGCTGGCAGGCACAATCTCCATCGGCAGCGGGGAGCTGCGCAGCTCCCGCTTCCTTTCCCGGCTGATGACCGGTTTCCAGCGGGAAAATCCGCTGGTCCGCTTTGCCCTTTACAGCGGCAATGCCGACAACATCAAGGAGCGCATCGAGCGGGGGCTTCTGGATGTGGGCCTGCTGCAGGAGCCGGTGGATATCACCAGATACAGCTTTGTCCGCACGCCGGTCCGGGAGCAGTGGGGCGTTTTGATCCGGAGGGACTCCGATCTGGCCACCCGGACATGCGTTACACCGGCGGATCTGGCCTCTGTGCCGCTGATCCTGCCGGAACGGGAAATCGTGCAGAACGAGCTGTTCAGCTGGTTCGGCTCCTATGCGGAGGGCCTGCGCATAACCGCCGCCGGCAACCTTCTCTATAATATGGCCTCTCTGGCCCGTGAGAGCGGAAACGGAGTGATCACCTTGAATCTGGACTGCACCTATGAGGACCTGTGCTTCATCCCCTTGTCCCCCGGCCTGGAGTCCAACACTGTGCTGGTTTGGAAAAAAGCCCAGCCCTTCTCCGCAGCCGCGGCGGCCTTTATATTGCACTCCCAAAAATTCATATCTGGAATGATGCAGGATTGAAAATAAGCATTAGACATTTCTTTGGCTCCGGACTACAATAGAGGCGTTCCGTTGGGAACGCCTCTATGCTTGTCGAAAAACTGATGCAGAAAAACGGAGATCCGTCGCGGCGGGGGCTCGGGAGGGCGGCGGACCGCCTCGAATGGAATCGAATGATCTGCTGCGGCCTGTTACGCCCCCCGACTCCCGGCGGTTTACCAGGTCAGGACACACCGGGAGGCCGCCGCCCGGGGGTGGACAAAGATTTTGGGGCGGGATGATATGACTGTCACCCTGTCCCAGGATGAAATGGGGAAGAAAGG
Source organism: uncultured Clostridium sp. (assembly GCA_904420465.1). Classification (GTDB taxonomy): domain Bacteria; phylum Bacillota; class Clostridia; order Oscillospirales; family Oscillospiraceae; genus Lawsonibacter. The sequence continues at coordinate 1,638 of CAJFVL010000066.1, read as the reverse complement.
AGCGCACATTGAACATGATGAAGGACTATCGGGAAACAGATCCGGAATTTGCGGAGCGGTTTGAGCACTTCGCCTTTGACGAGGCGGTGAACGAGCCCGGCCAGCAGCTGGATGAGGTCACCCGGCATACGGCGATCCTGGCCACACTGCTGGGCTGCCAGGGGACGGAGGCCTTCCGCCGGGAGCTGCCCCAGGCTTTGGATGCCGGGGTGACCCCGGTGATGGCCAAGGAGATCGTCTACCAGGCGGTGGACTACCTGGGAATCGGCCGGGTGCTGCCCTACCTGGACATCACCAATGAGGTGCTGACAGAGCGGGGCGTGGCTCTGCCTCTGGAGGGACAGGCCACCACTACCATGGAGAACCGGCTGGAGAAGGGCGCCCAGACCCAGGCGGACATCTTCGGCCCCCAGATGCTGGAGGCCTGGAAGGCCGGCCACATCAACCGCTGGCTGGCGGCCAACTGCTTCGGCGACTACTACACCCGCACCGGGCTCACGCTGGCCCAGCGGGAGATGATCACCTTCTGTTTTCTGGCGGCCCAGGGCGGCTGCGAGCCCCAGCTGACCGGTCATGCCCAGGGCAACATGAACCTGGGGAACGACAAGGATTTCCTGATTCGGGTGGTGTCCCAGTGCCTGCCCTATATCGGCTACCCCAGGAGCCTGAACGCTGTCTCCTGCGTGAACAAGGCGGCGGAGCTGCTCGCGCAGGAAACGGCATCCCGGTCCAAGCGCTGATTGGGCTGCGGTTCAAAGCCCTCTGGACACCCGGTCTGATGGGAGAGAAGCGTTATTTTATGTGAGGAGTGAGCTGTCATGAGCAAAGTATTGGTGGCCTATTTTTCCGCCAGCGGTGTGACCGCTCGGGCGGCAAAAGAGGCGGCGGACGCCGTGGGAGCGGATCTGTACGAGATTCGTCCGGCGGAGCCCTACACCTCCGCCGACCTGAACTGGATGGATCAAAAAAGCCGCAGCACCATCGAGATGAACGCCCCCAGCTGCCGCCCTGCCATTGCAGAGCCGCTGGAGAATCTGGCGCAGTACGACACCATCCTGATCGGCTTTCCCATCTGGTGGTATGTGGAGCCCCGCATCGTGGACACATTTCTGGAGAGCTATGACTTTTCCGGGAAACGGCTGATCCCCTTTGCCACTTCGGGCGGGAGCGGGATCGGCAGGGCGGAACAGAGCTTGCAGCGCCATTGTCCCAGTGCAGACTGGAAGCGGGGCAGGCTGGTGAACAGCGGCGCGGCCGAATGGGCCAGGCATGTACTGAAGGACTAGTCCGCCCGTGCGCGGAATAGCCAGCTGCGCTGGAACGGTTCAATTTGGGGTGCGCCTCGTAACAATAAGCACGCGGGAAGGTCCCGTCTCCCAGATGAGACGGGACCTTCTTGCCTGTGCTGCGGCAGACAATAAGACAAGACCGAACCTTCAGGTTCGGTCTTGTCCAAGTTGGTGGAGATAAGCGGGATCGAACCGCTGACCTCTTGAATGCCATTCAAGCGCTCTCCCAAGCCATCAGGTATGCACCCTATGATAGTTTCGGATAGCGCTTGGTCACACCACTTTAAAAGGTCTGCTGTGATTCACAGCATAACATATGGGGATTTAAGTTGTCAACTGGCCATATCCA
>CAJFVL010000065.1 GCA_904420465.1 uncultured Clostridium sp. | reverse complement strand
GCGCAGCCGCCCCAGCCGCCCCCGGGCGGGAGGAGGGGCGGGGCCAACGGCCCCCCGGCCCGCAGGCCGGGGCAAGGCAGGGGGGACCCGGGGCGGGACCGAATGGGCCGCAGCCGGGCACGGAGCAGGCCAAGGGCGACCGCAGGAAGCCCGCAGCGCCGCGCAGGGCACGGCCAAGGACCACGGGCCCGGGGGCCGCTGGTCCCGGCGAGCCAAGGCCGCCGGGACCCGGACCCGCCCGCGCCGCAGCGCGGGCCCCCGGGGGGCTGCCGCAGCCGCCCCGACGGGCGGGGACCCCGCGCGACAGCCAAGGCACCCGAGCCGGGCCGCGCAGGGGCCCAGGCCGGGGGCCGCAGCCCGGACGCGAACCCCGCAGGCCGCCGCCCCAGCGGCGCAGCCGGAGGGGCGAGCGGGCCGGGGCGGGCATGGGGCCCCGCATACCGCCGCCGTTCCGAAGCGCAGCGAGGAACAACGGCCACGGGTGGGGGCCGGAGGGCGCAGCCCGGAGCGCCCCCGGGCCCCGGGGCCGTGCCCTCTCCCCTAAGAGTCCCCCTTAAAGGGGGACCCACTCCGGTTTCTTTGCGTAGGGATTGCGCCAGGGGTTCCAGATCACCCCATCTTCTGCGTACAGGTCCGCCATGTATTCCACGATGGCCTGATCTACAGGCCGGTCCTTTTCCACGTCCGCCAGCCCCCGCAGGTCCATCCCGTGAGCCAGGGCGTGGCAGTCCGCGCAGAGGCAGATCAGGTTGTGGGGATGGTTGGTCCCCCCCTGGCCCCGGGGAATAATGTGGTGGATTTGAATGTACTTTGTGGAGTCGCATAGGGCGCACCGCCACCCGTCCCGCCGGTAGATGGCCTTTCTCTGGGCGTTTGTAAGGTTTGCTGATAACATGCTAGGTCCTCCTTTCGTGCTCCGGTTTTCCCGCCGGGCACGACCAGGGGACCGCCGATAAGTCAAGGGCGGCCAAAGGCCGGGGCCGCAAGGCCCTTTACCCTTGACAAGGTGGTACAATGGGAGAGCACGGCGGGAAAGCCGCTTCCTTTTTTTCGGCGGGCGGGACCCCTTGGCCCTGCGGGCCGAAACCCGCCCTTACCTCCCCTTGCCCAGGTGGGCCGGGGGCCGCTGTCCTTGGAGAGAGAAACCACTTCCCAGGGTGTCCCTGCGCGCAAGCGCATACTATATCTTGTGGCGCTACTGCTCCAAGTGCAACGGCTACTACTGCTACTGCATGAAGCACATCAACAACCACACCTGCAACGGCTACTACTGCTACTGCATGAAGCACATCAACAACCACACCCATGTGCAGTAGTCCGCTATATCTTGTGGTTTCAGTGAAAACAGGCGGAGCCGCCGCTGAAACGCCCCTGCCGGTAGAAACCGGCAGGGGCGTTCTGATTTCTATTTTTCCTGCTCCTCCGCCGACCTGCGGTACAAAATGGGCACATCATAGCCGAAGGTCCGCTTTCCGTTGACCTCCATGGTCTCTGACACCTCCAGCTGCTCCTGTGAAAATCGTTCAAACAGGGTGAATTTCAGCGCAGGCGAGAACATGCTCACGCTGCCCCCTTCCCAGACCTCATTCTTTTTCTCATACAGGGCGGGTGTGAATTTCCCGGAGGGCTTCAGGCTGTCATACTCCACCTCTCCCATCGTCTCATAGGAGAAGGCGGCCTTATCACATCCATCCGGCGTCTCGTAAGAGGTCAGTCTGACTCCATTTCCCTCCTGGGTAAACAGAAACAAATGGGGCGAAGCATGGGTCTTGCCCCCTACCGTGTAGTAGCTCTCCTCCACCAAAAAGGCCCCGTCAAAGTCCGCCGGAAGGCCCCGTATTTTATCATTGCAGACTGTGTTGATATGGCGGGCAAAGGGGAACTGCACATTCCCCTGCCGCTGCATCTCCTTATACTGCTCTGCATTATCAAAGGTGCCGGACAAAAGCGAAAGGAACTCCTGAAGCTGATTCATAAAACTGCCTCCTTATACAAGCTGTCCTCTATTCATGGCTGTGCGGCCCGCCCCATCTGCGATGGGGGCCCGGCGAGGGGCGGGCGCTATCCCTTCGCCACCGCTTCAGCCACCCGGATACCATCTACAGCAGCGCTGACGATTCCTCCAGCATAGCCCGCCCCCTCGCCGCAGGGGTACAAGCCCCGCAGCGGGGACTGGAGGCTCTCATCCCGCAGGATACGCACCGGCGAAGAGGACCGGGTCTCCACCCCGGTCAGCACCCCATCGGGGGCGGCAAAGCCGTGCAGCTTCCGGTCCATGAGCGGAAGGGCCTGACGCAGGGTCTCTGTGACATAGCCGGGCAGGCAGCCCTCCAGCTCTCCCCAGGTCACCCCGGGCCGATAGGTGGGAAGCACTGCCCCAGGCCCCTCCGAAGGTCTTTGGTTCAGAAAATCCTCCACCCTTTGGGCGGGGGCGCGAAAGCTTTCTCCGCCCGCCCGAAACGCCGCCCGCTCCCACTGCTCCTGAAAGCGGACTCCCGCAAGCACATCCTCTTCCGGAAAGTCCTCCGGTCCCACTCCCACCAGCAGCCCGCCGTTGATGTTGACACCGTCCCTGGCGCGCAGGCTCATGCCGTTGGTCACCACGCCCCCCTGCTGAGATGCAGCGGCCACCACCTGCCCACCGGGACAGACACAGAAAGTAAACGCGGACCGCCCGCCGGGCAGGTGACAGGCCAGCTTATAGTCCGGAGGAGGCAGCTTGTCCCAGGCCGGGCCGTATTGGCTGCGGCTGATTTCCTGCTGAAGGTGCTCAATCCGCACTCCAATGGCAAAGGGCTTTTTCTCCATGGGCACCCCCGCATCACGAAGCATGGCAAAGGTGTCCCGGGCCGAGTGCCCCGGGGCCAGCACCAGGGCATCGCCGGGGAGCAGGCAGGGGCCTTGCGGCCCCTCCACCCGCACCCCCGCCAGGGCACCGCCGCTGAGGACAAGCCCCGACAGCCGGTGTCCAAAGCGTACATCACAGCCCAGAGAGATCAGTTCTCCCCGAATCTTTTTCACAACCTGGCGCAGAACGTCGGTTCCAATGTGGGGTTTGTGGGAATACTTGACATCAGCGGGCGCCCCTGCCTCCACCAGCACGTCCAGCACCGCTCCGATGCGGGGGTCGTGGGTTCCGGTGGTCAGCTTCCCGTCGGAAAAGGTGCCTGCGCCCCCCTCCCCAAACTGGACATTGGACTCCGGATTCAAGCCGCCGCCCGCCCAAAAGTCTCCCACGTCCAGGCTGCGCCGGTCCACATCCTGTCCCCGCTCCAGCACCACACAGGGCAGGCCGGCCCGGGCCAGGAACAACGCCGCAAACAGCCCCGCGGGCCCCATTCCCACCACCACGGGCATCAGCGGGGATTTCCGTCCCACCGCCGGAAACTCATAGCGGCTGGATTGCACCAGGGTGACATTTCGCCCCGGCGCACGACTCACCAGACGCCCCTCGCCGGACATGGATACCTCCACCGTATAGACATAGTGGATATTTCCCTTATCTCTGGCGTCGATGGACTGCCGCACCACGGTCAGCTTCTCCATCCGGCCCGGACCCACGCCCAGCGCCCGGGCAGCCCGGAGGCGCAGCGTCTCCAGGTCCCCTTCCGGCGGCAGATGCAGTCCTCCAATTCGGATCACCGTCTCTCCTCCCCCCGCTGTTTCATGTTTTGTTATTGTATCACATCCTCTCCCCGCTGAAAAGCCCGTTGGATCGGCTTGTTTTTTCATTTTCTTCATTTTTGGACAAAAAATACCAATTTACACCTTGATTCGACGCTTTCTTTCATTTTATGCTTTTCTTCAGGCGGGTGAATCTTTCCACGCCCGCTTCGGGTCAGGCGCCAACCGCCGCCCGATTGAATAAGGAGGACGATCCATTCATGGCAAGGAAATCTGTGGAGCGCAATATCTCATTTGACGAAAACCGGAGCCTTTACTACGTCAGCATGGACCTGGGGCGGGATGAGGCCGGGCGCCGCATCCGGCAGTACAAAACCTATCCGACTCTGTCGGCCGCCCGGGCAGGACTGCGGGACTTTCTGGCCCGCCGGGAGCAGGAGCGCCAGACTCCCCATCACCAGCTGACCCTCTCTGACTGGCTGGAATACTGGATGGACACCATTGTCCGCCCCAACCGTGCCGAGACCACAGTATACGCCTACCAAAAGATCATTGACAACCACCTGGACCCCGCTTTGGGCAGCATCCCCCTGCTGAAGCTGGCCCCCAAGGACATTCAGCAGTACTATATTCAGGTCCAGCGTGAGAATGGCCTGTCCTCCAACACCATGCGCCGTCACCACGACCTGCTCTCCTCCGCCCTGCGCACAGCGGTGCGGCAGGATATGCTGCTGGTCTCTCCCATGGACCGGGTGGAGCCCCCCCGCTCCAAGCTCTATGAGGCCGACTTTTACAATCCCGAGGAGCTCAAACGGCTGTACGCCCTGCTGGCGGGGCGCCGGCTGGAGCTGCCCGCCAAGCTGGCCGGCAGTCTGGGACTCCGGCGGGAGGAAATCTGCGGTCTGAAGTGGGAGAACGTCAGCTTTGAACGGCGGCTGGTCTATATTCGGGAGGCCCGCACCGCCTTTGGTGCCACCATCGTCCAGAAGGAGACAAAAAACCGCTCCTCCGTGCGCACCCTCTATATGCCGGACGATGTTTTCCGTCTGCTGTCTGAGGAAAAGCACCGCCAGGCCCGGGAGCTGCGGGAGCCCTCCGGCCATGTGGTACTGGACCACAAGGGGCAGCCCTATTCCCCCAACGCCCTCTCGCTGGCCTTCACCCGGTTTGTGCGCCACAATGACCTGCCCCGGGTAACGCTCCACGGTCTGCGTCACTCCTTCGCCACCATCGCCTCCTTCCAAGGGGTCTCCCTGTTTGACATTGGCAAGGCCCTGGGCCACTCCACCCCCGCCACCACAGGGCGCATCTACACCCATCTGATCGACCGCACCCATGAAGAGACCCTGATGCGGGTGTCGGACGCCCTGAAATAACAGTATACTCATGCAGAGGAGCGGCGGTTTCACGCCGCTCCTCCCGCTTTTGGGGCGGCTGCTGGTTCTCCACCCTGTGGGTGCATCTCCGCCCTTTTTTCGCTTTTTCCTGCAAAACAGTCAAAATAACGGAAAAACCGGAGTAAATTCCCCACGTTTCCTCATCTTAGACTGTAAAGAAACTGTTAAAACCGTTGCTTTCATAAGGGAAAACCGCTATCATATATTCTATATTGGTATGCTTTTCGCATGTGTCCCAAAAGTCAGGAGTTTTTAGTATGAGTTTTCGCGTCGGCATCGACATCGGCTCCACCACTGTCAAGGTGGTGGTGCTGGATGAACAGAACAAGCTGCTGTTCCGCTCCTATGAGCGGCACTACTCCAAGACCCGGGAGCGGGCCTGTGAAACCCTGCGGTCCATTCAGGACATGCTGTCCGGGCAGAGCATCAAGGTGACCATCACCGGATCGGCGGGGCTGGGCGTGGCCAACGCCGCCGGGATTGACTTTGTCCAGGAGGTCTACGCCACGGCGGCGGCCGTTCACACCTTTATCCCTGACACGGACGCCGTCATTGAGCTGGGCGGCGAGGACGCCAAGATCATCTTTTTCGGCGGCGCCCTGGAGGAGCGGATGAACGGCTCCTGTGCCGGAGGCACCGGAGCCTTCATTGACCAGATGGCCACCTTGATGAACGTCAGTGTGGATGAACTGGATGCCCTGTCCCTGAAGCATGAGAAAATTTACCCCATCGCCTCCCGGTGCGGGGTATTCGCCAAGAGCGACATTCAGCCCATTCTGAACCAGGGGGGCCGGAAGGAGGATGTGGCGGCCTCCATCTTTCAGGCAGTGGTGGACCAGACGGTGGCCGGCCTGACCCAGGGCCGGGAGCTGAAGGGCAAGATCGTCTTTCTGGGCGGCCCCCTCCACTTCCTCATGGGTCTGCGGCAGCGCTTCGTGGAGACCCTGAAGCTGGACGCGGACCATGCCGTGTTCCCCGAGGACGGAGACTGCTTCGCCGCCATTGGAGCCGCCCTGTGCTCCTCTGATTTCAAGCCCATCTCCTATGAGGAGGCCTTGAAAAAGCTGGAGGAGAGTGTGGACACCACCACGCTGGTGGACACCATGCCCCCCCTGTTTGAAAGCCAGGAGGACTACGATGCCTTCTGTGCCCGGCACAACGCCCAGCATCCCCCGGAAGCGGACATCCATACATACACCGGCCCGGCCTGGCTGGGTATTGACGCCGGCTCCACCACCACCAAGCTGGCTCTCATCACCGCCGACGGCGGTCTGCTGTACACCTATTACCACTCCAACCTGGGCAATCCGGTGGCCATCGTGCTGGAGCAGCTGCGGGAGATCTATTCCCAATGCGGTGACCGCATCCGGATCAAGGGCGCCGCCGTCACCGGCTACGGCGAGGACCTGATCAAGAACGCCTTCTCCTGTGACCTGGGACTGGTGGAGACCATGGCCCACTACAAGGCGGCCGCCCACTTCACCCCCGATGTGGATTTTATCATCGACATCGGCGGTCAGGACATGAAGTGCTTCAAGATCCGCAACGGGGCGGTGGACTCCATCATGCTGAACGAGGCCTGCTCCTCGGGCTGCGGCTCCTTTATTGAGACCTTCGCCAAGGCCCTGGGCTACTCCATCGCCGATTTTGCCAAGCTGGGCCTCTTCGCCCAGCATCCGGTGAATCTGGGCTCCCGCTGCACTGTGTTCATGAACTCCAGCGTCAAGCAGGCCCAAAAGGATGGGGCCAGCGTGGAGGATATCTCCGCCGGGCTGTCCATCTCCATCGTGAAAAACGCCATCTATAAGGTCATCCGGGCGGCCTCCGCCGACGACCTGGGCAAGCACATCGTGGTCCAGGGCGGCACCTTCCACAACGACGCGGTCCTCCGGGCCTTTGAACTGGAGCTGGGACGGGGCGTGACCCGCCCCACCATCGCGGGCATTATGGGGGCCTTTGGAGCCGCTTTGGCCGCCCGGGATCTGCATCTGGAGAAGAGTGCCCTCCTCACCCCTCAGGACCTGGAGCATTTCACCCATACCGCCAAGCCCGCCACCTGCGGCCTGTGCACCAATCACTGCTCGCTCACCATCAACACCTTTGACGGCGGCCGAAAGTTCATCTCGGGCAACCGCTGCTCCCGCCCCCTGGGTAAGGAGCCTACCCGGCTGCCCGACCTGATGCGCTACAAGTATCAAAAGCTGCGCGCACTCCAGGGCAAGGGCCACGGCAGCGGCATCCGGGGAAAAATCGGCATCCCCTTCGGCCTGAACATGTACGAAAACCTGCCCTTCTGGTTCGAGCTGTTCACCAACCTGAATTTCGAGGTTGTGCTTTCCCCCGAATCCAGCCGGAAGCTCTATCTGAAGGGCCAGCGCACCATCCCCTCGGACACGGTGTGCTATCCCGCCAAGCTGCTCCACGGCCATGTGGAGGCGCTGGTGGAGCAGGGCGTGGACGCCATCTTCTATCCCTGCATGCCCTATAATTTCAATGAAGAGATCAGCGACAACAACTACAACTGCCCCGTGGTGGCCTACTACCCTGAGCTGCTGGCCGCCAATGTACCGGAGCTGAAGAAAACCCGATACCTGTACCCCTATTTCGGCCTTCACCGCCCCAGAGATTTTGAAAAGCACGCCGCCAAGTGGTTCGCCGATGAGTTCAACGTCCCCAAAAAGGAGACGGTGGCCGCCGTGCGGGCTGCCTATGGGGCCTACGAGGCCTACAAGAGCGACCTGCGGCAGATGGGCCAGCGGTACATCGAACAGGCCCGTCGGGAAGGACATCCCGTTCTGGTGCTGTGCGGCCGCCCCTATCACATGGACCCGGAGATCAATCACGGCATCAACGACCTGATTACCTCCTACGGCTTCTATCTGGTCACGGAGGACGCTGTGGCCTATCTGGAGGACAAGGCCCCCCGCCACGTTCTCAACCAGTGGACCTACCATGCCCGGATGTACAATGCCGCCCGGTATGTATGCACCCAGCCCGACATGGAGGTCATCCAGCTGGTTTCCTTCGGCTGCGGCATTGACGCCATCACCGGCGACGAGATGCGCTCCATTCTGGAGAGCGGCGGCAAGCTGTACACCCAGCTGAAGATTGACGACATCAGCAACCTGGGTGCCGTCCGCATCCGCATCCGAAGCTTGATGGCAGCCATTGACGCCCGCAAGGCGAACTGATTGTTCCATATCGGGTTGTACGGTCTGCTTGTAGGGGCGGATAACATCCGCCCGCGTTTTATAAAGTCGTGCCGGATATGCGGGCGGCTGATAGCCGCCCCTACATCGGGTGCGAAATAAAAAGGAGTATTTATGGCAAAGTTAGTATACGACAAGACCGGCCGATTGCTGTTCACCAAGGAGATGAAGGAGGAGTACACCCTTCTCATGCCCCAGATGCTGCCGGTCCACTTCGGCATGATGCAGAAGCTGCTTCAGAATGCCGGCTACAAGGTGGATATGCTCACCACCAACCACCGGGGGATCGTGGACGAGGGGCTGAAATATGTCCACAACGACACCTGCTACCCCGCCCTGCTGGTCATCGGCCAGCTGATCGACGCGGTAAAGCACGGGGGCTACGACCCCCACAAGGTGGGGCTGCTCATCACCCAGACGGGGGGCGGCTGCCGGGCCAGCAACTACATTCACCTGCTGCGCAAGGCGCTGGAGAAGGCGGACATGGCCTATATCCCCGTAGTTTCCGTCAACCTGTCCGGTCTGGAGAAGAACCCGGGCTTCAAGCTGACCCTGCCCTTCATCCGCAAGGCGGTGTACGCCATGATGTACGGGGACATCATTGTCAATGTGGCCAACCAGGTCCGCCCTTACGAGGTTAACCAGGGGGAGACCGACGCCATGATTGACGCCTGGTCCCACAAGCTGGTCACCGGCTTTGAACAGGGCAAGGGTATGAGCCGCGCCCAGATGCGCAGCATCTTTGCCCAGATCTGCGGCGACTTTGCCGCCATCCCCGTTCAGGGCGAGCCCAAGATCCGCGTGGGCGTGGTGGGCGAAATTTATGTCAAATTTGCTCCGCTGGGCAACAACAACCTGGAAAAATTCCTGCTCAGCGAGGGCGTGGAGCCGGTGGTTCCCGGGCTGACCGACTTTATCATCTTCAAGGTCTACAACCGGGTGGCTGACGTAAACCTGTACGGCGGCAAGTGGATCAAAAAGGCGGCCTGCAAGGCGTTCATGGGGTACATTGAGGACTGTCAGAGGGACATGATTCAGGCCCTGAAAAACTCCGGACGATTCCGGGCCCCCGGCACCTTCCAGGAGCTGCACTCCCTGGTCCAGGGCTATTTGGGCGACGGCAACAAAATGGGCGAGGGCTGGCTGCTCACCGCCGAGATGCTGGAGCTCATCCACTCGGGCACCAGCAATATTGTCTGCACCCAGCCCTTCGGCTGCCTTCCCAACCACATTGTGGGCAAGGGAATGATCCGCAAGCTGAAGGATGAGTATCCAAATAGTAATATTGTGGCTATTGATTACGATGCAGGGGCCACCAAGATCAACCAGGAAAACCGCATCAAGCTGATGCTGGCCAACGCCAAGGGACTGGCCCGGCAGGAGGCGGAGGCTGAAAACCCCCGGGAGGACCGGGCGGCCGAGCCGAAGCTGGCCCACGCTTCTCTGTAATCAGACCGGCGTAAAAAACAGAAAACAAAGGCGGAGCGCTTGACGTTCCACCTTTGTTTTTTCTGCCTGGCTGACTTCTTCCGCATGGTTATTCTTCCACAGACCGGAAAAACTGAAACAGGAGTGTTTTATCTTGACCCTTTCACATCCCTCAGCGGCCGGACCTTTCCCACCCGTAGATCCGGGCGGTCTGAACGCCCCCTTCCCTACAAAGACAGCTTTTTATTCCAAGAGGAGGTCTGCCCTATGACAACCCTTGCCCTGAATCTTTATCAAACCGCCGCACTGGCCATGCTGTTATTCGTGCTGGGCCGGCTCCTCACCAACCGTATCGAATTTTTGAAGCGGTGCTGCATTCCCGCCCCAGTGGTCGGGGGTCTGCTCTTTTCCGTCGCCCACCTGATACTCTATCTGTCCGGTGTGATCCAGCTCACCTTTGACGAAAACGTGCAGAATTTCTTTATGAATCTGTTTTTTACCAGCGTGGGCTATACCGCCTGCTTCCGCCTGCTCAAGCGGGGCGGGAAAAAAGTATTCACCTTTCTGCTGATTTCCATTATCATTGTCTGCCTGCAAAATGTCCTGAGCAGCGTGCTGGCCGCCGTCTTTGGCTGGGACCTGCGGCTGGGGCTCTGCACCGGCTCCATTCCCATGGTGGGCGGACACGGCACCGCCGGCTCCTACGGCCCCGAAATGGAGCTGATGGGGATTTCAGGCGCAAGCGTTCTGGCTATAGCCTCCGCTACCTACGGCCTGATAGCCGGCTCCCTGATGGGCGGCCCTACTGCCCGAAGCCTCATTAATCGCTACAGCCTTCGCTCCAATGAAAGCACCGAAGAGCTGCTGGAGCTGAGTGATGAAACGCCTGAAGAGAAGGAAAAGGCCGAGCGGGTGGACGCCGAGTCCTTTACCAATGCCGCCATTCTGCTGATTGTGGCCTCCGGCCTGGGCACCCTGCTGACCAGCCTGTTCAACGACATCCAGATTGCCGGCGTCAAATTCACCTTCCCCACCTACATTGGCGCCATGGTCATTGCCGCCATCATCCGCAACGTCTGTGATGCCCGGCATATCGTCCTGCCTGCCAAGGCCATTGACATCTGGGGCAATGTGTCCCTGTCTATCTTCCTGGCCATCGCTCTGATGGTTCTGCGGCTGTGGGAGCTGATCGAACTGGCTGGTCCTATGCTGGTCATGCTGGCCGCTCAAACAGTGCTGATGTTCCTTTTTGCCCGTTTCGTTGTGTTCCGCGTCATGGGCCGGGACTACGAAGCCGCTGTCATGACCGCCGCCTTCTGCGGCTTCGGTATGGGGGCCACCGCAAACGCCATGGCCAACATGCAGGCCCTGACCAAACGCTACGGCCCCGCACCCCAGGCCTATTTTATCGTCCCGCTGGTGGGCTCACTGTTTATTGACTTCTGCAACGGACTGATTATCACTGGGTTTATGAATGTCCTCCCCTGGGTCCAGTCCCTCCTTCCTTGAGTATATGAAATAAACGCAAAATGCCGGTCCAATATGGACCGGCATTTTGCGCTTTACTGTCCTGCGGCCGCTGCCCGCCTGGCTGCCTTTTTCCGCTTTTGGGCCATATAGCGGTCCTCCTCACTGAAAATGCAGCCGCAGTACTTCTGCATATAAAAGCCATGCTCCCGGGCAAAGTCCTGTCCCGCCTGGAACATGGGCCGGAAGTCCCGGTAGAGAAATGGAACGCCGTACTTCTCCCCCATGGCCCTGGCCGCCGCCGCAATGGCCTCATGCTTCTGGTATGGGGAGATCAACAGAGATGTGGTAAAGCTGTCAAAGCCGTGCTCCGCGGCATAGCGTGCCGTCTCCTCCATCCGGACCTGATAGCAGTAGGCGCAGCGGCCGTCGATGTTATCCGCCACATGGGTGACAAAGGTGCGCAGGTCATAGGTGCCCCCGATGACCAGCTTCATGCCAATCTCTCTGGCATAGGCCTCCAGAGTGGCCTTCCGTGCCTGATACTCGGTGTAGGGGTGAATATTGGGATTGAACCAGAATCCGGTCACGCCTACCCCCTCCTGCCGCAGGGCGTCGATAGGCCGGTTGGCACAGGGGGCACAGCAAATATGTATCAGTGTGTTCACATATCTTCTCCTTGTTCCAGCGGTATAATATCGGTTTCAAGCCCGCGCCGCAGCGCATAGGCCAGTGTCTGAGCGGTGCCCCCCTTGGGCACGCCGTCGTAAACAGCAATAATCCGTGCGGCGCGGTCCACCATATAGCGGTTGCGTCTCATCATACATCCCCGGTCATAGCGGTGCTGTACCAGTGTCTCAAAGTCGCAGCGGTCCAGAATTGACTGGTAGCGAAGCCGTTCCGACGCAGGCCAGCCGTCTGCCTGGCTCTCACAGGGCCGCGCCCCTTCCAGCGTCACGTCGGGACAGGCCTCCCGCAGGAACAGGACCGCCTCCGCAAAATACAGATCCGACCCCCGGGCCATACCACAGATAAAATGGCGGAAGCCGGCTTCGTAAGCACGGCGAAGGGCCTGATCTAATTCGGCCTTTAGCGCCCTGCAGCGGGAGTCCTGCTCCTGGGTACCCCAAGGCAGCTTATCCGGACGGTGTCCGGTAAAACAGCAGGTATGCGCTTGCTCCAAAGCCTGTTCACCTCTTTCCGCCCTTAACGCTGCCTCGCTGCTCCAGCAGCCACTGTCCGATCGCTCCTCCGGGCAGCAGCGTTACCGTTTATCCCCACGGGAACTATTGTAATATGGCGTCTCAAATAAGTCAAGGCGAATTAGAAACTATGTTCGATTTTCAACCTCACAACTGCCTTTGCATCTGACTTTTTCTGTGTTATGTCAAAGCACTTTGCCAGGCCGGCAAGCACACTCCCCCGTTCTGTCAGGACTGGCCGGCCGATCCCTTTTTCCCTCCGGACTTTCCGCCCCGGCCAGCCAGCTGATCCTTCAGCTCACGCCGCAGCCGAAGCACCCGGGCCACATGGTAGTTGACCACCACATCCTCCACGGTCCATGAGGACTGATTCACATCTTCCGAAACCTTGGCCCCCAGCCCCCGCAGCGCCTGACGGTTCTCCTGATTCAAACAGCCCTGACGCTCCATGTTCCGCAGGGTCTCCAGTTCCACCAGCAGTCCGTGGGCAATATCCTCACAGGTGCGCAGCGCCGCAAGCTCCTTCTTCTGCCGTTTGCGGCGCAGCAGCCGCTGCTGAGAAAACAGCGCAAGCTGTCCTTCCAGCGCTCCTATTTTCCTGCTGATGACCTCTGTCTGGGGCAAATGCTCATCTCCGTCAAACTGATCCTCTAAAAAGTGAATCAGATCCCGGTCCAGGCCTGCCATTGTCTGTCGGATTTTCCGGCTGTTATCATAGGGAAAAATCAACGTATTGATCAGCATGCCAATGCCCAGACCAATGGCGGTGTCCCAAATCCGTCCCAGCGCATAGGGTAGGGCCTCCACCTCGGGATTCAGGCAGATATTCACCAGGATCAGACAGGGCAGGACGGGGACCAGCTTCAGTCGAAACGCCTGATAAGCTGCCAAAATCAAAATAATACCGATGCCCACTGAAACCATATCCGGCACATGCAATGTCAGTAAGCAGATAGACAAAAGCGCGCCAATCACCACTCCGCAGATCTGGGTCAGACAGGCCATCAGCGAATCTTTAAAGGTGGCCCCCACTGCGGACATGGCGCCAATGGTGGCAAAGACAACCTTTGCCGGGCTGGCCCCATACTGCTGCACCACAACCAAGGCCAAGGTCACTGCCAACGCGGTCTTGATCGTCCGCAGACCCACCGGAATCCTTCGCGCCCGAAGCCAGTCATCCAATATCATACTGATCCTCCTCTCTGCCGTAAAAGCGGAATCATTTCACAATAAAAAAGAAAAGGAAGGAATCAGCTTCCTTCCTTTTGTGTTGGCGTTACCTATTTTTCCGGTCCGTCTCCAGACAAGTATCTTCGGCAGAAGCGAGCTTAACTTCCGTGTTCGGAATGGGAACGGGTGGACC
>CAJFVL010000064.1 GCA_904420465.1 uncultured Clostridium sp. | reverse complement strand
CCTCCGCTGCTCCTCCCCCAGAAAACCATAAAATGGTTTTCTGAGAGCCCCAATAAAGCCGTCCTGTCTTTCGTGAGAGGCGCCATGTCCGACGCGCATGCCGCTGGGCATGGCAGAATCTCATTATATTCCGCCGTCTGCGGACAGCGGACCTCCCTGCGGGAGGGCTTTTTCCGGAAAAACAGCGCACCGTTCATCAGAACGGTGCGCTGTTTTTATGTCAACTTTTTGGTTTTTTTGCCTCCGGTCATAACCGGGGGCCTGTCCTCATAGGATGGAGTGTCCGGCGGCAGACAAGCCGTGGAGCCGGACAGAAGGATGTGACAGCGATGGAGCGCCGGGATGTGCTGGCCTTCCGCCAGGCGGCGGCTGTGCTGCCCCTGCGGCTGAGACAACGGGCGCTGGCCCTCCCCCTGGAGGAGCAGGGCCTGGTGGAGGAGCTGAGACTGCGGGCGGGGCGGCCCCTGTCGGCGGTTCTGCCGGAGGGGGAGCGGCCCCTGGGGGGCGGCCCGGTGTCATCCGCCGAGCTGGAGCAGCTGGTGGAGATTGCCAGCCGGGCTTCCCTCCATACGGTGCTTCCCCAGATCTGTCAGGGGTACCTCACCATCGAGGGGGGGCACCGGCTGGGGCTGTGCGGCACCGCCGTCCTGCGGGAGGGGGAGATCCACAGCCTGCGCCGCCTGTCCTCGGCCAACCTGCGGGTTGCCCGGCAGGTGAAGGGGGCGGCGGAGACGGTTCTGTCCCGGCTGTGCCCGGCGGGGCGGCTGGAGAGCACCCTGATCCTGGCCCCGCCGGGGCTGGGCAAGACCACCCTGCTGCGGGACCTGGTCCGGCTGGTGTCCGAAGGCGAGGGCTGCCAGCCCCTGCGGGTGTCGCTGGCCGACGAGCGGGGAGAGGTGGCCGCCCTGTGGAACGGAATCCCCCAGCTGGAGGTGGGCTGGAACACCGATGTGGTGGAGGGCTGCCCCAAGGCCCAGGGACTGATGCTGCTGCTGCGGGCCATGAATCCCCAGGTGCTGGCCGCCGACGAGATCACCGCCCCGGAGGACGCGGCCGCCCTGTGCACTGCCTTCGGCTGCGGGGTGAGGCTGCTGGCCACCGCCCACGGGGAGAGCCGGGCCGACCTGGAGCGCCGCCCCCTCTACCGCCCCCTGCTGGAGGAGGGGTGCTTCCGTTACCTGGTGCGCATCCTGCGGGCGGCGGGAGGACGGCGATATGCTGTGGAGGAGTTGACCTGACATGATTCGACTGGTGGGCGCCGTCCTGGTGGCGGCGGGCTGTGCCTGGGGCGGCTTCCGGGCGGCGGACGGCCTGCGGGGCCGGGTGCGGGCGCTGGAGGAGATGGGCCGGGGACTTGCCCTGCTGGAGCAGGAGCTGGAGCTGGACAGCCCTCCGCTGCCCCAGCTGATGGACCGGCTGGTGCCCCGGTGCCGGGGGCCGGCCAGAGAGCTGTTCCAAGGCTGCCGGGGGGCGCTGGGCCGGCTGGAGGAGGAGTCCTTTTCCTCCGCCTGGCGCCGTCTGGTGGGGGAGCTGGAGGGGCTGGGGCCGGAGGGCCGGAGCTGCCTGCTCCCCCTGGGGGACACCCTGGGGCGGTGCGGGAGTGAGGAGCAGCGCCGGGCGGTGTCCCTTGTGGGCCGCCGGCTGGCGGAGGCGGCCGCCCGGGCGGAGGAGGACAGGCGCCGGATGGGCCGGGTCTACCAGACCCTGGGGCTGTCCGGAGGCGCTTTTCTGGTGATTCTGCTGCTGTGAGCGGCAATTTGATTACAAAGGAGCGGGGTCCCCATGGATGTAGATCTGATTTTTCGAATCGCTGCCATCGGCATCCTGGTGGCGGTGCTCAACCAGGTGCTCAGCCGGGCCGGCCGGGACGAGCAGGCCATGCTCACCACTCTGGCGGGGCTGGTGGTGGTGCTGATGATGGTGGTCCAGGAGATCGCCGACCTCTTTGATATGGTGAAGAACCTGTTTGGATTGTGATGGAGATGATGGTGCGGGTGGCCGCCGTGGGCATCACGGCGGCGGTGCTGGGGGCGGTGCTGCGGAAGAATGTCCCGGAGCTGGCCCTGCTGCTGGCTCTGGCCGCCGGGTTGTGGATGCTGGGGCTGGCCGCCGGGGGGCTGGCCCAGCTGGCCGCCCTGATGGAGGAGCTGGCCGGGATGGCCGGGCTGTCCGAGGAGATTCTGGAGCCGCTGTTCAAGGTGGTGGCCATCTCCATCCTGACCCGGCTGGCGGTGGAGATCTGCCGGGGGGCGGGGGAGAACGGAGTGGCCGCCTTCCTCGAGACGGCGGGGACGGTGGCCTCCCTGGCGGCGGCCCTTCCTCTGGCCCGGGCGGTGACCACGCTGATGGCGGAGATTTTGTGATGAGACGAGTGCTGATTGGATTGTGTCTGGCCCTGCTGTGCACCGTTCCCTGCGGGGGTGAGGCGCTTCAGGTGCCGGGCCTGGACGAGCTGATGGACCAGGCGGAGGACTACGGCGTGCCGGAGGACGCGGACCTGGACAGCGGATTGTCCAACCTGTTCACGGACGCCCTGGATCAGCTGGGGGAGCTGCTCCGGACCGGCGCGGCCACGGCGCTGAAGCTGCTGGCGGTGGTGGTGCTGTGCGCCCTGGCCGAGAGCGTCCAGCCCTCCCGGGACAAGGAGGGCCTGCAGGCGGTGGAGGTGGCGGGGGCGCTGTCCATCACCGCCCTGACCATGACGGACATGGCGGCCATGATCGGGCTGGGCCGGGAGACCATCGGCCGGATGGACGCCTTCTCCCAGGTGCTGCTGCCTGTCATGGCGGTGCTCACGGCGGCCACCGGAGGAGTGAGCACTGCCGCCGTCCACCAGGGGGCCACCGTCCTCTTTGCCCAGCTGCTGATCACGGCGATGGACAAGCTGCTCATCCCCCTGGTCTATGCCTTTGTGGCGGTCAACTGCGCCTGGGCCGCGGTGGGCAACCCGGGTCTGCAGAAGCTGGCCGGACTGATCAAGAGCACGGTATCTTTTCTGCTCACCCTGTTCCTGCTGGCCTTTGTCAGCTATCTCACAGCCAGCGGAGCTATCGCGGGCAGCGTGGACGCCTCCGCCGTCAAGGCGGCCAAGCTGGCCATCTCCCGGGCCATTCCGGTGGTGGGGGGCATCCTGGCCGACGCCTCGGAGAGCGTGCTGGCGGGGGCGGGGGTGCTGAAGGGAACGGTGGGCGTGGTGGGGATGCTGGTGGTGCTGGCCATCTGCCTGACCCCCTTCCTGCGCCTGGCTCTCCAGTACCTGCTCTACAAGGTGACTGCCGCCCTGTGCGCCGCGGTGGCCCAGCCCCGGCTCAGCCAGCTGATTGACGCCATCGGCGGGGCTTTTGGGCTGGTGCTGGGCATGACGGGGGCGGGGGCCCTGCTGCTGCTGGTCAGCCTGGTGTCCGCCATTTCGGCGGTGGCGTCATGATGGAGGGGCTGAGGACCTGGCTGCTGTCCCTGATGTTTGCAGCCGTTTTATGCGCCATGGCCAGGGCGCTGATGCCGGCGGGGCCGGTGAAGCGGGCGGGAAACCTGATCTGCGGGCTGGTGATGCTCACGGCGGTGCTGGCTCCGGCGGCCCGACTGAGTCCCGGAGCGGCGGAGGCCTGGATGGCCCAGCTCTCCGCCGGACAGACCCAGCGGGAGGAGGAGCTGCGACAGAGTCTGAATGAAGGGATGAAACGCATCATAGAGCAGGAATTTGCCGCATATATTGTGGACAAGGCGGCAGAATGGGGGCTGACCTGTACCGCGCGGGTGACCTGCGGGGAGACAGAGGACGGTCTGTACCTGCCCGTCCGGACGGAGGTGACCGGCCCCCTGACCCAGGGGGACCGGGCGCGGCTGACCCGGCTGATCCGGGAGGAGCTGGGGGTTCCGGAGGAGGAGCAGGCATACCACTTGGGAGAGGAGATGCCGTGAAGATGAAGTGGCCGGAGTGGGCCCTGAAGTGGAAGGGGGCGCTGGGGAAGTACCGATATGCACTGCTGGTCGTGGCTGTGGGGGTGCTGCTGCTGGCGCTGCCCTCCGGCGGAAGCCGGGAGGAGCCGGCCGGAGCGGAGACCGGGGCGGAGACCTTTGACCTGGATGCCTTTGAGGAGAAGCTGGAGGGTATCCTCTCCCAAATTGACGGGGCGGGGGAGACCCGGGTGGTGCTCACCCTGGACGGGGGCAGCCGCCAGGTGCTGGCCCAGGACCAGGACCGGGACGGAGACGGGGGCTCGTCCGCCACCACCGTGACGGTGGGGCGGGGATCGGGGAGCCAGGAGGTGGTGCCCCTTCAGACGCTGGCCCCCAGCTTTCGGGGAGCGCTGGTGGTCTGTCCCGGCGGCGGCAGCGCCCAGGTCCGGCTGGAGCTGATCCAGGCGGTGGCCGCCCTTACCGGGCTGAACAGCAGCAGCATCTCTGTGTGTCAGGGCAATACAGGAACTTGAAAACGCTTTGAATAGGAGGAATGGACAATGAGAACGGGAAAAAAGGGGACGGACTGGGCGCGGCTGTGGAAGCGGAACGCGGTGGTGGCGGCCATCGCCATCTTTGTGTGCGCGGCGGTCTATCTCAACTGGAACTATGAGCAGGAGGCCGAGGCGGGCAAAACGCTGGGGCAGTCCGCCCTGGTGGGCAGCGAGACGGAGGACCCGCTGGTCAGCGGAACCAGCGGAACGGAGCAGACTGGGGACGCGGCCCAGACCGACGGGGAGGACGGGACCCAGACCTCCGCCGCCGGCGACTACTTTGCCACCGCCCGTCTGAACCGCCAGCAGGCCCGGGACAGCGCCCTGTCCCTGCTCCAGGACGCCGCCGCCCGGGAGGATGCCGACGAGACGGTGAAGGAGCAGGTGAACACCACCATCCAGACCATGGCCGACTATACCGTGACCGAGGCCCAGATCGAAAATCTGGTGGTGGCCAAGGGGTACGCCGACTGCGTGGCCTTCATCGGGGAGGGCTCCCTCAGCCTGGCGGTGGCGGCCCCGGAAGGAGGGCTGACCGATGCCGACACGGCCAAGATTGTGGATGTGGTCAACCAGACCGCCGGCTTTACCGCCGACCAGATCAAGATCATCGAGGTGGAGTAATTCCCTTCCGCTCCGCCGCCCGCGGGGGATTTGTCCTTTTTCCGGTACATGAGCATTGTCAAACGGGGCAAACTGTGTTAAAATATACTCACACCATGGGATAGAACTGCGAGCGAAGGAGCGTGGCACAAAGTATGAGCGACAGCAAGGAGTATGTCTCCCGCAGCGACGAGCTGGGCAATATCCACATTTCCGAGGAGGTTCTGGCCGCCATTTCCGCCGCCGCCGCCCTGGAGGTGGATGGGGTCAGCAGCCTGGCCGCCAATCTGGGCAGCGACATCGCAGAGCTGCTGGGCAAGAAGAACCTGGCCAAGGGCGTGCGGGTCAGGATGGAGGATGACAAGGTGGTGGTGGAGCTGTCTGTGCTGATGACCTACGGCCACACCATCCCCGAGATGTGCCGGGCTGTTCAGGAGGGGGTCAAGAACGCCGTTGAGTCCATGACCGGCCTGGAGGTATCCGCCGTCAACGTCAATGTGGGAGGGATCACCTTCCCTCCGCCCCAGAACATAAGAAAAAGCTGATGCAGCGAGAGCGGCCGTTCAGGCCGCTCTCGTTTGCGCTGTTGAACTTTTGGATTGGCTGCGCGCATTGTTCAATCAGGGTCAGGGGATGCGGGGGTTTGCACCACCGCCTCCAGGGCAGCCCAGCCGTTTTTCTCCCGCTTTTTGGTCACAGTCAGGCCGCTGCGGCGCAGGGCGGCCTCCACCTCATGGGTCCGGGCGTCAATGATGCCGGAGCACAGGAACACCCCGCCCTCGTCCAGCAGGCCGGGGACATGGGCGGACAGAGGAATGATGACATCGGCCACGATGTTGGCCAGCACCAGGCCGTACCTCTGCCGGCCCAGCTCGGCCAGCAGGGAGGCGTCAGAGAGCACATCCCCAGCCCGGACGGTGTAGCGGTCCCGGCCGATGCCGTTGAGGGCGGCGTTCTCATAGGCCACATCCACCGCCTTGGGGTCAATATCCACCGCCAAAGCGTGGTCCGCTCCCAGCACCAGGGCGGCGATGGACAGGATGCCGCTGCCGCAGCCCAGGTCCAGCACGGCGGCCCCGGGAGCGGTGTGGGCCTCCACCCCCTCCAGACACAGCTGGGTGGAGGCGTGGGAGCCGGTGCCGAAGGTGAGGCCGGGGTTCAGGTACAGGGGGACCCGCCCCGGGGGCATCTCATTGCCCCGCTCCCACTGGGGCACCACATACAGCCGCTCCCCGACGGGGAGGGGCTTGTAGTATTTCTGCCAGCTGTAGGCCCAGTCGTTCTCCGACAGGGGGACGGTGGTGTACTCACAGTCCAGTCCACGGGTGTACTGCTCCAGCTGGGCCCGGCCGTCGGGGTCGTCAGTGACATAGAATTTCACCCGGGTGACCCCGCGCATCCGGTCCAGCAGCTCCTGGTCCACATAGTCCCAGTACTGGCGGTTCTGCTCCAGGAACTGGAGGAACTCCCCCTCGTCCTCGATGACCAGGCTGGCCATGCCCGCCGCCGTCAGCTTGGCGGTCACCTCGTCCAATTTTTCAGGGGTGGTGTTGACGGCCACCTCCAGCCATTTGACATCGTCCATGATGACGCTCCTTTTTGTGTGTATTGGGAGCGGAGCGGTCCATCCGCGCTGCTCCGCACGCCTCCGCGCTTCGGGATCACGCTGCGGCACGCTCGCGGCCGGGTCGCTTTCGCTGCGACTCGGGCTGGTCTGCGGGCCGCCCTGCGGCCCTGCGCTCGCCCTCGCTCCGCTCCAAGCTCCCCTGCTCGCGGCCTCCGCGCTTCTTGTTGTCACGCTGCGGCGGCTGCGCGACGCGCGGCTGTCCCTACCCCTTTTGTCCCTTCGGGACATTTCCCCCTGACAGGGGGAATCGGCCCTACGACTCGGAACACAAACACTCGGGCTTTAGCCCTCCTTGGTTTGTGTTCCTCGCTCCGGTCCATCCGCGCTGCTCCGCACGCCTCTGCGCTTCGGGATCACGCTGCGGACTGGGCGCACGGCCGGGTCGACTCGTCGGCACAAGCTTCACATCCTTTCCCCTGCCTTTGGGCAGGGGGCAGTCGTTACGCTGTGCCTCCTCCTCCATAAAAAGCCGCTTCGCTGGGCTTTTTATGGAAACCTGAATCCGACTCCGGGCAGACCCGGTCCGGCCTGCGGCCGTCCCTGGGCTCTGCCCATCCGCTCCGGAGTCTGTCTCCCCTGTGCGCCTGTCCTCCGCGCTTCTGCTTACCTCTCCACGCCCACATAGAACAGCGCCAGCGTCCCGGGGCCGGAGTGGGCGCCGATGACAGGCCCCACATAGTTGAGATAGACCTCCTGCACGTTGAAGCGGTCCTTCACCATCTGGGCCACCAGCTGGGCGTCCTCCAGGCAGTCCCCGTGGCTGATGAACACGGTCTGGTCGGCCGGGTCGATGGCGGTCTGCTCCATCTTGTCCACCAGTGCCTTCAGGGAGGCCCGGCGGCCCCGGGCCTTGGAGATATTGACCAGATGCCCCTCGTTGTCCACATGGAGCACCGGCTTGATCTGGAGCATGGAGCCCACCACGGCGGTGGTGGCCGAGATGCGCCCGCCCCGCTTGAGGAAGTGCAGGTCGTCCACCGTAAACTGGTGGCACAGCTGCAGCTTGTGGGCCTCGGTCCAGTCCCGGACCTCCTCAATGGACTTGCCCTGGTCCCGCTGCCGGACGGCCAGGTAGACCAGCAGTCCCTGGCCCAGAGAGGCGCACAGAGTGTCAACCGTGTAAATGTTCCGTTCCGGGAATTTTTCCCTCAGCTCCTCCACAGCGATGACGGAGGAGCTGTAGGTGGCGGACAGACCGGAGGAAAAGGCCAAAATCAGCACATCGCGGCCCTCCTGGAGCAGCGGGGTGAGAAATTCGGTGTACTGGGCCACATTGATGGCGGAGGTGGTGGCCACCTCGCCCGCCCGCAGGCGCTCGTAGAAGAGGTGGGGGTCCATCTCCCGGTTGTCCGGATAGTTGTGGTAGGTCTGGCCCCCGATGGTAAAGCTGAGAGGCAGGACCTGGACGTCCAGCCGCCGGACCATCTCCTCGTCCAGATCGGCGGAGGAGTCGGTGAGAATCACATAATCAGACATGGAATACACTCCTTTGCAGCACACACAATTTTTGCCGGAAACAGGAAATTCAAACCGGGAAGGGCGCTACTTCCGCCCCTTTTTGCCCCGCTCCTCCTGAGGCTGGAGGATATCCAGAATACGGGCGCATGCCAGCTGGCTGGCATAGCTGCGCAGCGCCAGGTCCAGCGCCATCCGGGCCAGGTCGGAGGGCTGTGCGTCGGGGTCGATGGCCTGGGCGGTGTCGGCGAGGGCCCGGTCCAGCGCGCCGCAGAAATAGCCGTACAGAGCCTGGGAGTCCTTTCCGGAGGCCTGCCCGGCAGAGAGAAGGACGCCGATGTCCCGGACGGGGAGCACCTTTTTCAGGGCGCACACCGCCGTCAGATAGCCCAGGTGGACGGGCCCGTACCGCTTGCCCTCCGCCCGGGGGACCAGCCCGTCCTTGATGTAGTTGTTGACCATGGCGGAGGTCAGAGCCTCCCCATCGTCAAAGCGGATCAGCTGCCGGGGCATGTAGGAGATGATCTGGTCCATGTACAGGGCCAGATCGGGCAGCTCCTCCCAGGGGGTGGGCCGCTCCTGCTCCATTCGGCTTTTCAGATCCAGCAGTTCTTCCATTTGGAAGCCTCCTGTCCAATAAGTGGTTATGAATATGCTATCATGTCATGACGAAAATTTCAATGTTATTTTTGCGATTTTTCCCGCCGTTCCATGCGGCGGCGCAGCCGCTCCAGGGCGTTCTTGTGGTCAATGGAGCGCATTTTGGGGAAGGCGGAGAGCAGGCGGCGCTGGCCGGACACATTGGCGTCCAGAAGCTCCTGCATGCGGGTGCGCAGCTCCTCCAGCTGCTCCCGGGCGGCGGCGGTCCGCTGCTCCTGCCGCTGGCGGTAGTCCGACCGGCGCCGGGACAGGTCCTCCCGCAGGCCGTCCAGCCCCTCCTGGAGGTCCGTGCGCCGTTCCTCCAGCGTCTCCTGGAAATCCGCCTGCCGCTCCGCCAGCGCGTCCCTCAGGTCAGAGCCCCGCTCGGCGGCCTCCAGCACCCGGTCGGCCAGATTTTCACCCAGGCCGTCGGAGGCCTCCCGGATTTTCCCGGCCAGCTCGTCAATCTGGCCCAGGCTGCGGTTGATTTTGGCGATGGTGCGCAGGGTGGCGGCCAGGTCCACCGCCAGCACGGCGCCCAAGACGGCCAGCAGGGTCCAGCCCAGGGAGCGGGGGATCAGGCGGACCAGAAGCAGCACCGAGGGGTGGACGATTTTCACCACAAACAGGCAGGCCAGTCCCCACAGGATGGAGAAGCGCAGGCAGATATAGCCGCCCAGGTTGAGGGGCTGGTCGGAGTAGTCCCACCAGCGCTGGTGGAAGAGCTTTTCCAGCAGAAGGCCGGTGACCCACTCCAGCAGGGAGGTGAGGACCACCGACCCCAGAAAGAGCAGCAGCAGGTTTTCCCGCAGGGGCTCCAGACAGGTGAGCACAATAAGCACGCCGAAGCCGTAGATGGGGCAGACCGGCCCGTTGAGAAAGCCCCGGTTGACAAAGCGTCCGGTGCGCAGAGCGGCATAGCACACCTCGGCGCACCAGCCCAGGAAGGCGTAAATAAGAAACAGCCACAAAATTGAATACATGGGGAGCGCCTCCTTCCAGGGGCGGAACGGTATACTGAAATTCAGTATACCACATTTTGATCAGGCTGTCATCCCCGGGGAGCCGTCCCGCCCTTGACAGGCCGGGGTGGGACATGTATGCTGAAGGAGAGCGCGGCCGCGGGGCCGGGCAAGAAATCAGGTTTGGTATGGTGAACAGATGAAAAAGCTGGTTGTGGGCATATTGGCCCATGTGGACGCGGGCAAGACCACCCTGTCCGAGGGGCTGCTCTATGCGGGCGGCGCCCTGCGGAAGCTGGGCCGGGTGGACCACGGGGACGCCTTTTTGGATACGGGAGCGCTGGAGCGGGAGCGGGGCATCACCATCTTCTCCAAGCAGGCGGTCCTCCCCCTGGAGCAGGTGGAGATCACCCTGCTGGACACCCCGGGGCACGTGGACTTCTCGGCGGAGATGGAGCGCACCCTCCAGGTGCTGGACTGCGCCGTCCTGGTCATCAGCGGCACCGACGGGGTGCAGAGCCACACCCGTACCCTGTGGCGGCTGCTGGCGCGCTACCAGGTGCCCGTGTTCCTCTTTGTCAACAAGATGGACCTGGCCGGGGCCGACCGGGAGGCCCTGCTGGAAGGGCTTCACAGCGCCCTGGACGGGGGCTGCGTGGACTTTTCCCAGGACGCCGCCGCCCGGGACGAGGCCGTCGCCCTGTGCGGCGAGGAGGCCCTGGAGCAGTTTCTGGAGAGGGGGGCGGTGGATGAGGACACCATCTCCGCCCTCATCCGGGAGCGGAAGGTGTTCCCCTGCTGGTTCGGCTCCGCCCTGAAGCTGGAGGGGGTGGCCGGTTTCCTCTCCGGCCTGGCCCGGTACGCCCGGCCGCCGGAGTACCCGGCACAGTTCGGGGCCCGGGTGTTCAAGATCTCCCGGGACGGCCAGGGGGTCCGGCTCACCTGGCTGAAGGTCACCGGGGGGAGTCTGCGGGCCAAGGCGGTGCTGTCCGGGGAGAAGGAGGGCGAGCCCTGGCAGGAGAAGGCCGACCAGCTGCGCCTCTACTCCGGGGAGAAGTTCACCCCCCTGGAGGAGGCACAGGCGGGGACGGTGTGCGCCGTCACCGGCCTGACCCGCACCTGGCCCGGGGAGGGGCTGGGTTTCGAGGCGGAGGGGGAGGCCCCCCTGCTGGAGCCGGTGCTCACCTATCAGCTGCTTCTCCCCAACGGGGACGACCCCTTCACCGTGCTGCCCAGGCTGCGCCAGCTGGAGGAGGAGGACCCCATGCTCCGGGTGGTGTGGGATGAGAAGCTGGGGGAGATCCATGTGCGCCTCATGGGCCAGGTCCAGCTGGAGGTGCTGCGCCGCCTCCTCCACGACCGCTTCGGCCTGGAGGCCGACTTCGGGGCGGGGAGCATCCTCTACCGGGAGACCATCGCCGATGCTGTGGAGGGGATCGGCCACTTCGAGCCTCTGCGGCACTACGCCGAGGTTCACCTGCTGCTGGAGCCGGGGGAGCGGGGCAGCGGAGTGCGGGTATCCTCCGCCTGCCCCACCGATGCTTTGGATCTGAACTGGCAGCGGCTGATTCTCACCCACCTGCTGGAGCGTGAGCACCCGGGGGTGCTCACCGGGTCCCCCCTCACCGATGTGAAGATCACCCTGGTGGCGGGGCGGGCCCACCTGAAGCACACCGAGGGGGGCGACTTCCGCCAGGCCACCTACCGGGCGGTGCGCCAGGGGCTGATGCAGGCGGAGAGCATGTTGCTGGAGCCATACTACGACTTCGCCCTGGAGCTGCCCCCCGCCAGCGTGGGCCGGGCCATGTCCGACCTCCAGGGGATGGGGGGCAGCGTGGAGGGCCCGGAGGGGGCGGGGGAGCTGTCCCTCCTCACCGGCCGGGCCCCGGTGGCCGGTTTAAGGGACTACGGCCGGGAGGTGGCCGCCTACACCCGGGGGGAGGGGCGGCTGACCTGCACCTTCGGGGGCTACGGCCCCTGCCGCAATCAGGAAGAGGTAGTGGCTGCCCTGGGCTACGACCCGGAGCGGGACGAGGCCAATCCCGCCGGCTCGGTATTCTGTGAACACGGCAGCGGCTACTATGTCCCCTGGGACCAGGTGAAGGACCACGCCCATGTGGACAGCGGCCTGCGCCTGGGGGAGGAGGAAGGGGCGGCGGAAGTGCCCCCCTCCCCCGCCGGGGGGCGGGCCGGATATCAGGGCCCCTCGCTGGAGCAGGACAAGGAATTGCTCTCCCTCTTTGAAAAGACCTACGGCAAGGTGGAGCGCCAGGGCTTCCAGCCGGTGAAAAAGCCCGCCCGCACCGAATTGAGCGGGAAGTATTCCATCCGGGAGCAGAAGTCCGGGCCGGAGTACCTGCTGGTGGACGGGTACAACATCATCTTTGCCTGGGAGGAGCTCTCGGCGGTGGCCCGGGAGGACGTGGCCGCCGCACGGGCCATGCTGCTGGACATTCTGGCCAACTACCGGGGCTGGCGCAGGTGCGAGGTCATTTTGGTATTCGACGCCTACAAGGTGAAGGGCAGCCCTGGCTCGGTGGAGAAGGTAAACGGAGTCTATGTGGTCTACACCAAGGAGGCGGAGACGGCGGACGCCTATATTGAAAAGACCACCTACGACCTGAGCCGGGACCACCGGGTGCGGGTGGCCACCTCCGACGGGCTGGAGCAGATGATCATTCTGGGCCACGGGGCGCTGCGGCTGTCCGCCCGGGCCTTCAGGGCGGAGGTGGAACAGGCCCAGGGGGAGATCGCCCGGATCATCCAGGCCCACAACCGGAAAAGCCGGGAGGGGGACAAGCTGTCCCGGCGGGCCAACATCCGGCCGCGAAAGGATCAGGAGAAAGGTTGAAAATCGCCCCTGCCCGAATGGACAGGGGCGATCCAGACTGTGAAAAAGTCTTGTCAGACTTTTTCACAGTCTAAAAATGCCGTTACTTTCCCACTGCTTCGCAGTGGAAAAGTCCCCGCTTCGTGGGCCGCACGCCTTGCACAGCAAGGCGTGCGGGGCATCTGATTTGATTCGAGGCGGGCTTTGCCCCCTCGAGCTCCCCCCCACGCTGTACAACTTTTTACCTCTGAAAGGGAATTCTT
>CAJFVL010000063.1 GCA_904420465.1 uncultured Clostridium sp. | reverse complement strand
CACCTCTCACGCAAGGCGGGACGACTTTTCCGCTAGGAATCGAGTCCCGCCTTGCGTGCTTACTTTCTCGAAAAAGCGGCTTTGCCGCTTTTTCGACAGTTTTATCAGCGCATGGAGGGGCCTCCATGCGCTGATTTCGTCTGTTAGGGTTTCCCCCCGCAGGCGGAGGGTCCGGACCGCTCCGGCGGGCCTCACTCGGGCGCCAGCTCCCGGCGCAGCTTGTCCAGGGCCCGCCGCTCCAGCCGGGACACCTGGACCTGGGACACCCCAAGGACCCGTGCCGCGCTCATCTGGGTCATTCCCCGGTAGTACCGCAGCAGCAGCACCTGCTGCTCCCGCTCGGGGAGGGCGGAGATGGCCGAGCGCAGGGTCAGCCGCTCCACCACCCCGTCCTCCTCGCTGCCGGAGGAGAGCATCCCCTCCAGGGTCAGGCCGCTCTCCCCTGTCTCGGCCTGAAGGGAGACGGGGGGCTCGGCTGCCGTCTCGGCGGCGGCGATCTCCTCCGCTGTCAGCCCGGTGTCCTCCGCCAGCTCGGACAGGGTGGGCTCCCGCCCCAGCTGGGCGCACAGCCGCCCGCGGGTCCCCCGGATGACGGCGCTGCGCTCCTTCAGCCCCCGGCTCACCTTCACCGGCCCGTCATCCCGGAGAAAGCGGCGGATCTCCCCGGCGATCTTGGGCACCGCGTAGGTGGAGAACTGGGTCCCATAAGCCGGATCAAAGCCCCGCACCGCCTTGAGAAAACCCAGGCAGCCCAGCTGGTACAGGTCGTCGGGCTCCACGCCCCGGCCATAGTACCGGCGCACCACGCTCCAGATCAGGCCGTTGTTCTCCTGGAGCACCTGCTCGCAGGCCTGGTTGTCTCCGTTCCGGGCGGCCTCCAGCAGCGCGGTGTCCGCCGGCGCTCCGCTCACCGCCCGGCGCGGCGGGCGATTTTCCGCCGCATGGTCACGGTGGTCCCCTTCCCCGGGGCGGAGCGCACCCGCAGGGTGTCCATAAAGCTCTCCATGATGGTAAAGCCCATGCCGGACCGCTCCTCGCTGCCGGTGGTGAACAGGGGAGTGCGGGCCTGCTCCACATCCGCGATGCCCACACCCCAGTCCCGCACCACCACCTCCAGGGAGTGGTCGTCCCGGATGCGCAGCTTCAAGACAATTTTCCCGATGCTGTCCGGGTAGGCGTGGACGATGGCGTTGGTCACCGCCTCGCTCACCGCCGTTTTCACGTCGTTGACCTCCTCCAGGGTGGGGTCCAGCTGGGCGGCAAAGCAGGCCGCCGCCGCCCGGGCGAAGCCCTCATTGGCCGAGCAGCTGGGAAATTCCAGACTGACGTGGTTTTCCGCTTTCATTATGTAGTCCTCCTTCATCCCTGGGGGATGGGACGGGCGCCCTGCCCCTCCCCCGGCTCGAATCGGATGATGCGCTGAAGCCCGGCCGCCCGGAACACCTTGTCCGCCTGGGGCGGCACGTTGACCACCCGCATGGCCCCCTGGACCTGGCTCATCCGCTTCCAGGCCCGCAGCAGCACCGCGATGCCCGAGCTGTCGGTGAAGGTCAGCCCGGCCAGGTCCAAGGTCAGCTCCCGGGGCAGGGCGGCGTCAATGCGCCGGTCCAGCTCCTCCATGACCTCCCTGGCCCGGTGGTGGTCCAGCTCACCGGACACCGCCGCGGTCAGGCGGCGGTTCTCTTCCCTGAACGTGACAGGCATATCTGCCCCTCCTTTTTCACGCCAAACCTCCGGTGCGGCCAGGCCCGCGGCCTCTGCACCGGCATGCTCCATTATAGGACAGGACCGCCGTCAAAACGCGCCGCTTTCTGTCACAATGGAGATGATTTCCAGGTCCGGGCTGTCAAAAAAGCCCAGGGGCTTTTTTGACAGTCTCACAATGTAGCACTGCGCGGCACAAAAATCCCCGCTGCCCGGGCCGCATGCCTTGCGCAGCAGGGCTTTGCGGGTCATTCGATCTTATTCGGGGCGGACTGCCGCCCCCCTCGAGCTCCCCCGCCGCGCATGACCCCTGCTTTTCTTATGCCGGCTTTTTGACATGCTGTCCAGCTTGTCTCTTATCAGCTTTTCCGGTTTGGGGGAAGAATATAATGCTTTGGTTATCAAAGCAGAGAAGAAAAATTATTTTACAACGGGTATTTTTTGTATTATCATAATAAGAACAGACAAATGACATCGAAGCATCAGACGGGAGGTCCTTTTGTGGCCCGGCAAGAACTTCACCTGACCTCAGGCAGCATTACGCCCCAGCTGCTGCGCCTGTGCCTGCCCCTGCTGGCGGCCAACGTGCTTCAGCAGCTCTACAACATCATCAATTCCCTGGTGGTCACCCGGTATATCGGGGAGCAGGCCTTTGCCGCCCTGGGGGTGGCGGAGAGCGTGATGAACCTGTATATCTACGTCATCACCGGGGCCTGCATGGGGGCCTCCGTCCTCACGGCCCAGTATTTCGGCGAGGAGAACTACCCACGCCTGCGCCAGCAGCTCTTTGTCTCCGCTGTGCTGATGGGCGGGTGCGCCCTGGCCGCCATCCTGCTGGGTCAGCTCTTTCTGCCGCAGATTCTGCAGGTGATCCAGACGCCGGCCGACCTGATGGCCGACGCTTCCGCCTATCTGCGCATCATTCTCACCGGCATGGTGTTCACCTTCACCTACAACTATATGGCAGCCACCCTGCGGGCGGTGGGGGACACCAAGGCGGCCATGTACTTCCTGCTGGCCTCCCTGGGCTACAACCTGGCGGCGGCCTGGCTGCTGGTGGCGGTGCTGAAGCTGGGCATTGTGGGGACCGCTCTGGCCACCGCCTCGGCCCAGTTGCTCTCCTCCCTGCTGTGTCTGATCTATATCCGCCGGAAGCGGGCCTTTCTGATCTTCGGCCCGGGGGACATGAGGATGGACGCCGGCATGGCCCGGATGACCGCCAGCTACAGCGCGGTGGCCGCCCTGCAGCAGTCCAGCCTGTACCTGGGCAAGCTGCTGGTCCAGGGGGCGGTCAACGGCATCAGCCTGGTAAGCACCGCGCCCATCTCCGCCTTCACCGCCGCCACCCGGGTGGAGAACTTTACCCAGGCCTTTGGCCAGAGCGCCTGCGAATCCATCTCCATTTTTGTGGCCCAGAACCGGGGGGCGGGACACCAAAGGCGGACCTACCAGGGCTTTGTGCGGGGCGGGGTCATCGCCCTCTCGGTAGGCGTGCTGTTCTCCTTCCTGATGGTGCTGGCCGCCCGGCCCCTGTCCACTATCTTCCTGTCCGAGCCGGAGGCAGTGGAGCTGTGCGCCAGCTACCTGCGGGTCATCGGCTGGTTCTACTTCCTCTCTTTCATCGGTCACTCATATGTGGGCTGGTTCCGGGGGAACGGCCGGATGAACATCACCTTTTTCGGCACAACCATCCAGATCGCCTGCCGGGTTGTGGGCACCTACCTGCTGGTGTCCGCCATGGGACTGGACTCGGTGGCCCTGTCCACCGGAATCGGCTGGGTGGTTATCGTGCTCTTTCACACCACCATGTTCCTCCTGCAGTGGAAGGGCATCTGGCCCAAGGCGGCCCCTGTTCAGGACAAAGCGTGACAGGGAAACAAACTTCATGCGCAGCAGCGTATGCCCGTGCTTGGGGTACGCTGTACTGCCCGTGAAGTGTTTGCGCACCATTTCCATCTGCCCCACAGGGACAAGGAAATGGTGCGTCTTATTTTTTGCCATGCGGCTGCACAGAAAAAATTTTGCCGCTCCTCTTGACAGGGGCGGCTTTTGTGTTATACTGTGCATATAAGATATATACAGACAATACAAAATAACGGGTGGGGACGCGCCCGACCCCGCGCAGGCGGGCAGCCTCTCTCCACAGGTTTACGGGGTGCACCAAATGGACATGATTCTCAGCAATTCCAGCGGAAAGCCGATCTACGAGCAGATCACCGACCAGGTCAAGGAGCAGATTATGACCGGGGCTCTGAAGGCGGGGGACGCCCTGCCCTCCATGCGCCTGCTGGCCAAGGAGCTGCGCATCTCGGTTATCACCACCAAGCGGGCCTACGAGGAGCTGGAGCGGGAGGGCTTTTTGGAAAATGTCCCGGGCAAGGGCTGCTTTGTGGCCCCCCAGAACCGGGAGCTGCTGCGGGAGGCCCAGCTGCGCCGGGTGGAGGAGAAGCTCTCCCAGGCGGTGGATGAGGCCCGGAAGGGGGGCTTCTCTTTGGAGGAGCTTCAGGAGATGCTCAACATTTTGTATCAAGGTGAGGATTTATGACAAACAGTATTGAAATACGGGGCCTTTGCAAGTCCTACGGGGACTTCGCCCTGAAAGATGTCAGCCTGACCCTCCCCGGCGGCACCATCATGGGCCTGATCGGGGAGAACGGGGCGGGCAAGACCACCACCATCAAGTGCATTTTGAACCTGATCCGCCGGGACGCGGGGGAGATCACCCTGATGGGCCGGGACAACATCCGGGAGGAGCGGCTGGCCAAGGAGGACATCGGCGTGGTGCTGGACGAGTGCTTTTTCCACGACAGCCTCCGCCCCCGGGACGTGGGCCGTATCCTCTCCCCGGTGTTCCGGGATTGGGACGGCGGGCTGTACCAGGACTATCTGGACAAATTCCAGCTGCCCGAGGGAAAGCTGATCAAGGACTTCTCCCGGGGGATGAAGATGAAGCTGTCCCTGGCCGCCGCCCTGGCGCACCGCCCCAGGCTGCTGATTCTGGACGAGGCCACCGCCGGCCTGGACCCGGTGGTCCGGGACGAGATCCTGGACGAGTTTCTGGCCTTTATCTGTGACGAGGAGCACGCCATCCTGATCTCCAGCCACATCACCTCCGACCTGGAGAAGGCGGCCGACTACATCACCTATATCCACCAGGGCCAGGTGGTGCTGTCCGACGCCAAGGACGCCATCCTGGAACAGTACGGCCGCCTGGGCTGCACCGCCGCCCAGCTGGAGGGGGTGGACCCGGCCGACCTGCTGCGGGTGCGGAGGGGCGCCTTCGGCTGCGAAGCCCTGGTGCCCGACCGGGGGACCTTCCAGCGGAAATATCCGGCCCTGACGGTGGACCGGGTGACGCTGGAGGACATCATGCTGTTTGTTGGAAAGGGGGATGCGGTATGCGCGGGCTGATCGTCAAGGATATGCTGGTCATGCGCAAGACCCTGCGGACCTACGCTGTGTTTCTGCTCTTCTACCTGGTCATGTCGGCCCTGGACCTGTTTCCCATCTCCATGACCACCGCCGTGATCCAGATCATCATCATGATGCTGCCTATGGCAGCCTTCTCCTATGACGAGATGACCAAGTGGGACCGGTACGCCATGGCCCTTCCGGTGGGCCGGCGGGCGGTGGTGGGCGGGCGCTACTGCTTCGCCCTGATCCTGGCCCTGGGAGCCGCGCTGTACGGCCTGGTGGTCAGCGTCGTGCTGTCCATCCTTTCGAGCCGGGAGTTGGTGATGGAAAACCTGCTCACCGTTCTGGTCTCCCTGGGGATCGGGCTGCTCTACTGCGACATTCTCCTCCCCCTGTGCTACAAGCTGGGGCCCGAGCGGGCCCGGCCCTATATGTATCTGGTCATCTTTGTTCCCGTCATCCTGCTCTTCGGCGGGGCCCAGCTGGGGCTGTTTGACAGCCTGGACCTGTCCTTCCTGGACCGGATGTCCCAGGGAGCCCTGTTGGGGTGCTTCTCCCTGACCGCCGTCATCCCCTTCCTGGCCATGGGGGTATCCTATCTGATCTCCTGCCGCATTGTGGAAGGAAAGGAGTTCTGAGATGAAGGTCCTGGTTGTGCTGCTGTGGGCCGGCTGCCTGCTGTCCATTGCGGGGGCGGTGGTCCGTCTGGTCTGGCTGGCCGCCCCCTGGGAGCGGCTGCTGGTCCTGGCCCTGGCGGGCGGGGCGGTCCTCTGCAGCCGCAGGCCCGCCCCGCGGGGAGAGAAGCCCCCGCTTTAGGGGAAAAGCCCCTTGGAAGGGGCGGGCGGCTGTGGTATACTGGGACCATCCGAAGCCAGAGAAGGAGGGACCCCTATGACTGATGGAATTCAGACCCTGCAGCAGTGGGTGGACGAGAGCCGGGCCATCGTCTTTTTCGGCGGCGCGGGCGTGTCCACCGAGAGCGGCATCCCCGACTTCCGCAGTGTGGACGGCCTTTACAGCCAGAGGTACGACTACCCCCCGGAGGAGATTCTGAGCCGCAGCTTTTTTGACCGGCGGCCCGAGGAGTTCTACCGCTTCTACCGGGACAAGATGCTCTGTCTGGATGCCAAGCCCAACTCGGCCCACAAAAAGCTGGCCCAGCTGGAGGAGGCGGGGAAACTGCGCGCGGTGGTCACCCAGAATATCGACGGCCTGCACCAGAAGGCGGGCTCCCGGCGGGTGTGGGAGCTCCACGGAAGCGTCCACCGCAACTCCTGCATGAAGTGCGGCAAACGCTATCCCCCTGAGTTTATCCGGGACAGCCAGGGGGTGCCCCGCTGCACCTGCGGCGGGACCATCAAGCCCGACGTAGTTCTCTATGAGGAGGCTCTGGACGGCCGTGTGCTGGAGGGAGCACTGGAGGACATCCAAAGCGCCGATATGCTGATCATCGGGGGCACCTCCCTGGTGGTCTACCCCGCCGCCAGCCTGGTCCGTTACTACCGGGGACACCGGCTGGTCCTCATCAACAAGAGCCCAACCCCCTACGACAACCAGGCGGATCTGGTCATCGCCGGCCCCATTGGGGAGATCCTGGGGGCCGTTCAGGTCCGGTAGGCGGGCCTGCGCGGCCAAAAAATCAAGCCACCGGCGTTGCCAGTGGCTTGGGACTGTCGAAAAAGTGGCGCGCCACTTTTTCGAGAAAGGCTGCACGCAATTTGTTTCTCGATTTCTTGAGAAATTGTCGAATCAAATTGCGTGAGATGAGTCATTTCCGACGTACATGCCGCCGGAAATGACGGGATTTGATTTTATTCCGCCGTCTGCGGACGGTGGAACTCCTTGCAGGAGGGCTTTTTTGACAAGCTGAAGCCACCGGCGTTGCCGGTGGCTTTCTTTTGCAAAAATGGCCGGCCCCCTTTGGCGGAAGGAGGCCGGCTTTGGTGGGAGGATATAGGGCAGGCAGGGGGCCCATGAGGAGAGAGCAAGGGAACCCGCCTGCGCCCAAGTAGGAAACCGGGAAAATGAAAACCCGGATTCACACAAGGTAGGACAAAAGCTGCTCCGGCTGGGCCACATGGTAGAACAGCAGACCCAGGGCGTCGCCGCGGGACTCGTCGGCATGGATGCCCACCACGGCGTAGGCCCGGTCCTTCTTTGCGGGCGCGCCCACAGTGTCGCCGAAGCGCAGGTTGCCGCAGCCGTCGGACTGGCTGTCCACCGCCACCCGCATCCCCTTGGCCAGGGGGAGATACATAACCTCGTCCTGAACGATGGAGATCACGCGGCGGTCGGTGATGGCGTAAATGGTCTGCTCCTCCAGACGGTACTTGTCCAGCACGGGCCGAAGGGAGATGGCGGCGGGAAGGAGCATGGCCACCATGGTCAGCAGCAGGACCTCCAGCAGCGGAAGCCGGGCAGCGTCCAGCACAAACCGGGCTGCGGCCGCCGCGGCCAGCAGAATTACGGCTGAGAGGCCCCAGGTGAGCAGAATGGGTCTCCGCAGAACCCGGTCCAGCAGGGCGAAGGGCCTGGGCCGGCCGGACCAGAGAATTTTTTCTCCTGGCCATAGGCACTCCTGCAAACGAAGCTCCATCCATGTCACCCCCCTATTAATCTAATCTCATTATAGCAGATATGCTATAAATTCGATGTTAAGAGGAGGGAGGATTCGTCAAAAAAACGTAAACTGCGGAAGCGGGCGGCTATTCCTCCAGCATACGGTAGCCAATGCCCAGCTCGGTGTGGATGTATTTGGGCTCGGAGGGGTTCTCCTTGAGCTTGCGGCGGATATTGGCCATGTTGACCCGAAGGATCTGGTTGCTGCCCGATCCGCCGTAGGGGCCCCAGACATGCTCCAGAATAAAATCATAGGTGAGCACTTTGCCGGCGTGGACACACAGAAGCTCCAGGATTTTGAATTCGTTCTGAGTGAAGTGGACCTCCTCTCCGGCCACCAGAACCTGATGTTTGGCGATGTCCACCGTCAGATCCTTGACCTGGTAGCGGTCCCGCTGGGTCCCCTGACTGACCCGCAGCCGGTCGGCCCGGCGCAGGGTGGAGCGGATGCGGGCCAGCAGCTCAGACACGCCGAAGGGCTTGACCACATAGTCGTCCGCCCCCATGTCCAGCGCCTTAACCTTTTCGGATTCCCGGTCCCGGGCGGAGATGATGATGACAGGCACCTCCCGGGGCAGATCCCGCAGCTGGGAGAGGACCTCCAGACCGTCCATGTCGGGGAGCCCCAAGTCCAGCAGCACCAGATCGGGCCCGTGGGAAAAGAACAGGGACAGCCCCTCCTGGCCGCTGGCGGCGGAAATGGGCTTGTAGTCATTGGCGGACAGAGCGCGGCAGATAAAATTGCTGATGGTGTGCTCATCTTCGATGAGCAGAACGGTTCGCTTTTCACTCATGACTGGGTCCCTCCATTGGGAGGCCGAAGCGGAACACTGCTCCGCCCTCCGGATCGTTTCCGGCGGCAAAGAAGCCGCCGTGTGCTTTGATAATGCCTTGACAGGCAGAGATTCCGATGCCCATGCCCCGGGTGGAGTCGCCGGACAGGTCCCGATCCAGGGGACGGCCGGCCTGGACCGCCTGGCAGATCTCGGGGGACAGCCCCTTGCCCCGGTCCCGTACCTCCACAATGGCCCAGCTGTCCTGGCGGTAAAGGTTGAGCCGGATGTGCTCCCGGTCCCCCGAGTGGCGGATGGCGTTTTCCAGCAGGTTGACGATGACCTGCTTGATCAGGGTGGCGTCCATGGGCAGGCACAGGATGTCATCCGGCACAGTCAGCTCCACATTGAAGCCGGGGAACCTGCGGCGGGTGGTGAGGACGGCGTCCCCCGCCACCTCCTCCAGCAGCTCCTCCTCCTCCACCAGAGGGCTGCCGTCATCCTGGATGCGGGTGATGGACAGCAGGTTCTCCACCATGATGATCAGGTCGTCGGCGTCGCTTTTGATGTCCTGCAGCAGGGACAGGTTTTTCTCCGGGATATCGGAGCTGCTGAGCAGGACGGCCACCGCCCCGGAGATAGAGGTCAGAGGGGTGCGCAGGTCGTGGGACACCGCCCGCAGAATACTGCTGCGGATGCTTTCCCGGGCGGACTGAAGCTGGATGGCGGTCTTTTCTGCATTCAGCCTTTCGTTCAGCGCGTACAGTGCCTTGGTGTTCTTTTCCCGGCGGCTGGCGTCCAGGGCCTGCTGTTTGACCCGGGTGGTCAGGGTGGACACGATGCAGGAGATGGCCACCATGGACAGCATGGTCACCGGGTAGCCGGCAATGCTCAGGGAGAAGGCGGAGTAGGGATACATGAAAAAATAATTGATGCAGAAAGCGCCTATAATGGAGGAGATAATGCCGTAAAAGTACCCGGTGGTGAAAAAGGAGATACACACCACCGCCAGCACAAAGACCAGGGAGGAATTGTTCTCCCCCCCGGTGTGGGGGATCAGCATGCTGCTGGCCATGTGGGCGGCCAGCATGAACACAAGGGTGACCAGAATGTCCCGCAGGGGCTGGGGAATGTGATGGATCAGTGCGCTGCACCGCTGGATACAGGACATGGGCCGGCGGACCTCCTCTCTGAGCAGCAGGCAAATCGGATGTATTGCTGATTTATTATATCAAAAAAAGCGGGCGGCGTAAAGCGGGCGCAGATAAATTGCAGGGCGAAAGGAAGAATTTTGGTGAAAAAGATCGGGGGCTTTTGTTGTGCAGCCTGGGGAAAAATGATATAATAATTTGATTTTCCGGCCCCGGCCGGACACACTGAGAGGAGAGAGGGCAGAACCATGACCTACCAGGAAGAATTCATTACCTTTATGGTGCGCT
The DNA here is from genome assembly GCA_904420465.1 of uncultured Clostridium sp. Lineage (GTDB taxonomy): Bacteria > Bacillota > Clostridia > Oscillospirales > Oscillospiraceae > Lawsonibacter. The sequence goes on along the minus strand of CAJFVL010000063.1, from coordinate 3,219 downwards.
CCGGCGTGCTGACCTTCGGGGACTTTACCACCAAGAGCGGCCGCAAGACGCCCTATTTCGTCAACACCGGCAACTACAAGACGGGGGCCCAGGCCGCCAAGCTGGGGGACTACTACGCCGCCTGCATCCAGGAGCACATGCCGGAAGGCATCACCTGCCTGTTCGGGCCCGCCTACAAGGGCATCCCCCTGGCGGTGTCCGCCGCCGCCTCCCTGTACCGGAACTACGGCCGGGACCTGCCCTACTGCTTCAACCGCAAGGAGGCCAAGGACCACGGCGAGGGCGGGTCCATGGTGGGCTATAAGCCCCAGGACGGGGACGACGTGGCCATCATCGAGGATGTGGTCACCGCCGGCACCGCCGTGCGGGAGTCCATTGAGCTGTTCCGGCATGTGGCCAGGGTGAATATGAAGGCCCTGTTTGTCAGCGTGGACCGTATGGAGCGGGGAACCCGGGAGTGCTCCACCCTGGATGAGCTGCGCCAGGACTACGGCATCCAGGTCTATCCCATCGTCACCGTGCGGGAGGTCATCTCCTTCCTCCACAACAACCCCATCGACGGCAGGATCTGCATCGACGACGAGATGAAAGCGAAGATGGAGGCTTATCTGGAGGAGTACGGGGCCAAGGCGTAAAAACCTTGGCCCGCGGGAGAGAAAGCGGGAAGTGCGGCAGAGAAAGGGGCGGATGCCGATGGCGGAGCAGAAAAAGAATTTCCACGCCGGACACCGGCAGCGGGTCAAGACGGAGTTCCTGGCCCGGGGGCTGGAGGGCTGGCCCGACCACCGCGCCCTGGAGCTGCTGCTGTTCTACGCCATCCCCCAGGGGGATGTGAACGGCCTGGCCCACGAGCTGATCGACCGCTTCGGCTCCCTGTCCGGGGTGCTGGACGCCTCCCCGGAGGAGCTGCAGAAGGTCCACGGCGTGGGGGAGCACACCGCCGTGCTGCTGCGGCTCATCTCCGCCCTGGGCGGGCGGTACGCCGGGCAGCGGGGGGAGCCGGGCCGCATCGTCAACAGCCCCGAGGAGGCCGCCGCCCTGCTGGAGCCCTGCTTTTACGGCGCCCGGAACGAGCTGGTCTATGTCCTGTGTCTGGACGGCAAGCGCAAGGCCCTGGGGGTGCGCAAGGTGTCCGAGGGGAGCATCCACGCCTCGGACATCAGCATCCGCCGCATCACCGAGGAGGCCATGGGCCTGCGGGCGGCGGGGGTTTATCTGGCCCACAACCATGTCAGCGGGCTGGCCTTCCCCTCGGCGGCCGACTGGCAGACCACCGACGTCATCCGGGCCGCCCTGGCCGGGGTGGGGCTGGAGCTCATCGACCACCTGATCTTCGCCGGGGGCGAGGTGGTCTCCCTGAAGCAGTCGGAGCGGGAGGGGAAGCGCCCCGTCTACCAGCTGCTGTAGAGGGCGGAAAATGGGACAGGCCCTTGAAATGGAACATTCGTTCTGATATAATGGGGCGAAAAGATGGTAAGGACGGGAGGCGGGGCAATGCCCAAATTTGAAGTGGTGTCGGAATATACCCCCTCGGGGGACCAGCCCGAGGCCATCGAGGCCCTGTCCCGGGGTATCGAGCTGGGGCTGGACGAGCAGACCCTGCTGGGGGTCACCGGGTCGGGCAAGACCTATACCATGGCCAAGGTCATTGAGCAGGTGCAGCGCCCCACCCTGGTGCTGGCCCACAACAAGACCCTGGCCGCCCAGCTGTGCGCCGAGTTCAAGGAGTTTTTCCCCAACAACGCGGTGGAGTACTTTGTCTCCTACTACGATTACTACCAGCCCGAGGCCTATATCCCCCACACCGACACCTTCATCGAGAAGGACTCCGCCATCAATGAGGAGATTGACCGGCTACGTCTGAGCGCCACCGCCTCCCTGCTGGAGCGGCGGGACGTGATTGTGGTGTCCTCGGTGTCCTGCATCTACGGCCTGGGCGAGCCGGAGAACTTTGAGAAGATGATGGTGGCCCTGCGGGTGGGCATGACCATTGAGCGGGACGAGATGCTCAAGCGGCTGGTGGCCATCCGGTACGAGCGCAATGACATCGCCTTCGAGCGCAACATGTTCCGGGTCCGGGGGGACACGGTGGAGATCTGGCCCGCCTACTGGAAGGACACCGCCATCCGGGTGGAGTTCTTCGGGGACGAGATCGACCGACTGAGCGAGATCAACGTGGTCACCGGCGCCCCCATCCGCCGGCTGACCAACATCCCCATCTGGCCCGCCAACCACTATGTCACCCCCAAGGAGAAGATGGACGCCGCCATCCAGGAGATCTATAAGGAGCTGGAGGAGCGGGTGGCCTTCTTCGAATCGGAAAACAAGCTGATCGAGGCCCAGCGCATCAAGCAGCGCACCCTGTACGACGTCGAGATGATGCAGGAGCTGGGCTACTGCTCGGGCATCGAGAACTACTCCCGGGTCATCGAGGGGCGGCCGGTGGGCTCGCCCCCCCACACCCTGCTGGACTACTTCCCCAAGGACTTCGTCCTGTTTGTGGACGAGAGCCACGTCACCCTGCCCCAGGTGCGGGCCATGTACAACGGGGACCGGGCCCGCAAGACCACCCTGGTGGACTACGGCTTCCGCCTGCCCTGCGCCTACGACAACCGGCCCCTGAAGTTTGAGGAGTTCGCCCAGCGGCTCAACCAGGTGGTCTACGTCTCGGCCACTCCCGGGGAGTACGAGCGCACCCGCTCGGGGCAGATCGTGGAGCAGGTCATCCGGCCCACCGGCCTGCTGGACCCCCGGGTGGAGGTGCGGCCGGTGGAGGGCCAGATCGACGATTTGATCGGGGAGATCAACCAGCGCACCGCCCGGAACGAGCGGGTGCTGGTCACCACCCTCACCAAGCGGATGGCCGAGGACCTGACCGCCTACCTCCAGGGGGCGGGCATCAAGGTACGCTACATGCACCACGACATCGACGCCATGGAGCGCATGGAGATCATCCGGGACCTGCGCCTGGGCACCTTCCATGTGCTGGTGGGCATCAACCTGCTGCGGGAGGGGCTGGACCTGCCCGAGGTCTCCCTGGTGGCCATCCTGGACGCCGACAAGGAGGGCTTCCTGCGCAGCGAGACCTCCCTCATCCAGACCATCGGCCGGGCCGCCCGGAACGCCGACGGCATGGTCATCCTGTACGCCGACACCATCACCCCCTCCATGCGCCGGGCCATGGACGAGACCGAGCGCCGCCGGGAGAAGCAGGACGCC
>CAJFVL010000062.1 GCA_904420465.1 uncultured Clostridium sp. | reverse complement strand
GTCCGCGGCATGCTCCACTATATCAAGGCGAATGACGCGGGGGAGGGATATAAGCTGCTGGAGTTTCAGGTGGAGGAGCCCAGGCTGCTGGGACGGGAGGAAATTGTCCAGCGCGCGCTGAAGCGCTGCGGCACTCCGGAGCTGAACAGATGGACCCGGGAACAGCTTCAGGTGTGGTGCCAGGGATTTTTCCAGCGGTATCCGGGGCTGTCAGAGGACATGTGGATGGTGGAGCCGGCCTTCTCAGTCAAGTGGATGGGGGAGATCGCCGGGCTGCCCTATGAAACCTGTGTAAACAGCGGGATGGCCGACAGGGATGGCCTGGTGGATCTTCCGGCCGTATTCCGGAATCCCGCGCGGCACAGCCCCCTGCTGCTGATCCGGCAGGGAAACCAATATCGCCTCCAGCACGCCGAGGCCTTTTTTGCAGAGTATGAAAACAGGGAAGAAAACGGAAGATCCCATCTGACGGAACAAACGGAAAGGACGTGACATAATGCGGCTGTTTGATCGAATCAAAGACGGCTCCAATGGAGGGCTGCTCAAACGAATTCTGCCTCTGGCCCTGGCCGCCGCACTGCTGGCGGGGGGAAGCTTCGGCGCTGTGCGCCTGCTGGGCAGAGGGGGAGGCGGGGAACAGATTGTCACCGACCTGGTGACCCGAGATACCATCCAAAGCACGGTGAAGGGAACCGGCGTGGCCGCCGCCAGGGAATCGGTCTCACTGAATCCGCCGATCAGCGCCGCTGTCCTGGCGCTCCATGTCAAGGAGGGGGACAGGGTGGAAAAGGGCGCGGTTCTCTATGAGCTGGACCCGGCCGAGGCGCAAAAGGCGGTTGAGGAGGCCAAAAAAAGTCTGGCGGACGCGGAAAAGGGGGTATCCAGTGCGGCGGAGCGGCTGCAGGCGGCCCAAAAGCAGCTGTCTGAGGTGGAGCAGGAGTATCAGAAGCTGCTGGCTTCCCGGGCGGATCTGACGGTGACCGCTCCCTTTGAAGGAAAGCTGGTGGAAGTGGCCGCGCTCCTTCCTGATGCGGAGATCTCGGCCGGGCAGAAGCTGGCCACGCTGGTCAGCTCCAATCGGCTCAAGCTGTCCCTTTATTACAGCTATGCCTACCTGGATCAGCTCCAGGTGGGGCAGACGGCCAGCGTGTCCATTCCGTCGATCATGTCCGTGGTGTCCGGAAAGGTCAGCGAAATCAATAAGGTGGAATTCATCACTCCGGAGGGCTCCAAGTGCTTTGAAGCGGTGGTGACGCTGGACAACCCGGGAACTCTGACGGAAGGAATGGCGGCTTCCGCCGTTCTGGATGGTGGCAGCGGTCCCATTTATCCCTACCAGAGCGGGAGCCTGACCTATCAGGAGAGCAGGGAGGTGGCCGCCAAAGTGGCGGGCCCCCTGAAAACCAGCTATCTGAAAAATTACATACCTGTGAAAAAGGGACAGGCGATTCTGGTCCTGGGGCCGGAGGAGCTGGACCGGCAGATTGGAGAAAAGCGGGAGTCCGTGGCCTCGGCCCGGGAGAGCGTGGAGTCGGCCCGCACCGCGGAGGAGAGCGCCCGGGAGGCCCTGGCGGCCGCCCAGGAGAAGGTGAAAAAGGCGGCGGAGCAGGAGGAAGGTATGACGGTCAAGGCTCCCATCTCCGGCACGGTGCTCACCTGTCTGCTGGAGCAGGGAGAGAAGGCGGACCCCGGCCAGCTGGGGATTCTGTTGGCGGATACTTCGGAGATGCGCATCGAGATCCAGGTGGATGAACGCAACGTGGGCAAGGTGCGCAGCGGCATGGCGTGTACTGTCACACAGAGCGGCACGGCGGGGGAGGAGACCGTCCTGGAGGGGACGGTGGAAAGCGTCAGCCTGACCGGAAAGTCGGAGAACGGCGTCTCCTTTTTCCCGGCTGTGGTAAAAGTGGAAAACGGGGAGGGGGCCATGATGAGCGGCATGTCGGTGGAATATGAGCTGGTCCTGGCCCAATCGGAGGACTGCTTGGTGGTGCCGGCCCAGGCGGTCCAGGATACCGAGCAGGGCAGCTGTCTCTTTGTGCGGGCGGACCGCCGGCCGGACAACGCCATTGATCTGGGAGAAGGGGTGGAGATTCCCAAGGGGTTTTACGCCGTGCCGGTGGAGACCGGACTGTCCAACAGCGCCCAGGCGGAGATCAAAAGCGGCGTGGAGGAGGGCATGGAGGTCTTTACCCAAAAGCTGGTGGAGTCGGGCAGTTCCTTTGACATGATGTAAGGAGGCGCGCCATGAGCCTGATCCAATTAAAACAGATCTATAAAATTTACAACGAAGGCCGGGAAAACGAGGTGCGCGCACTGAACGGCGTCACACTGTCCATTGACCGGGGAGAGTTTGTGGCCATCATCGGAGCGTCAGGTTCAGGCAAATCCACCCTGATGAATGTGCTGGGCTGCCTGGACCTGCCCACCCGGGGAAGCTATTTTCTCAATGGAAAGCTGGCCAGCAGGATGAACGACGATGAATTGTCTCACATTCGCAATGTGGAGATCGGCTTTATTTTCCAGGGCTATAACCTGATTCCCGCCTTGGATGCCCTGGAGAATGTGGAGCTGCCCCTGATCTATCAGGGCGTGGGAAGCGAGAAGAGGGCCAGAATTGCCCGGGAGTCCCTGGAGCGGGTGGGGCTGGGCGGCAGGCTGCACAACTATCCGTCGCAGATGTCGGGCGGCCAGCAGCAGCGGGTGGCCATCGCCCGGGCCATCTCCACCGGCGCCCCCATTCTGATGGCGGACGAGCCCACCGGGGCCCTGGACTCCAGGACCGGGGAGCAGGTGCTGGACATGCTCCACCAGCTCCACGAGGAACGGGGCACCACCATTCTGCTGATCACCCATGACAACAAGGTTGCGGCCACGGCCAGACGGGTCATCCGCATTGCCGACGGCCAGGTCGTGGTGGACTGCCCCAGGGAGGAGATTGCGCTATGAATCTGAAACAGTCCTTTCGGATGGCGTTCAAGTCCATCCGCTCCAACCGGGTGCGCTCCCTGCTCACCATGCTGGGCATCATCATTGGTGTGGCCGCGGTTATCATCATGGTCTCGGTGGTACAGGGTTCCAACCGCCACATCAAGGAGTACTACGAGCGCCTTGGCAACAACCGGATCACCATCTCCGCCGAGCAGTGGGGCGGCGCCGATATCTCCCAGCAGCTTTACGACTATTGCCTCAGCCTGGGGACGCTGGTCTACGGAGTGACACCCGACGCCAGCACGGAGGGGCCTCTCATTTATCAGGATAAGTCAACCGAGAACATGGAGAGCGGCGGCCCCTCCATCAAGCTGGGCAGCCCTCAGTTTTCCCTGTGCAACAATTTCCAGATTGCACGGGGGCGGGACCTGTGCAAAATGGATGTTCAGGCCAGTCAGCAGGTGATTGTGCTGGGGGCCCGCGCAGCCCAGTACCTGTTCGGTTTTCAGAATCCGGTGGGCAGGACTGTGCTGCTCCGCGGCCATCCCTTTGAGGTGGTGGGGGTTTACAAGGCAAAAGATCCGAATTCCGAGTATTCCATGGACAACATGGCGGTGGTCCCCTATACCCTGTGCCGCCTGCTGGATCGAAAGAGCACCCTGGATTCCTTCACTGTACGGGCATCCTCCTCCGAGACCACGGCGGAGGTATCCTCCCGGGTGTCCGGCTTTCTCAAGGGCCAGATCGACAGCGAGCGGGGGTACTTCAGCGTCTACTCGGAGAACCAGGATGTGAAGCGCTCTGACGAGCAAAACCGGACCATGAGCATGGTGCTGGGAGGGATTGCGTCCATCTCCCTGCTGGTGGGGGGAATCGGCATCATGAATATTATGCTGGTCACGGTGACGGAGCGCACCCGTGAGATCGGCATCCGCAAGGCCATCGGGGCCAAGCGCCGTTCCATTCTGGCCCAGTTCCTCATTGAGGCGTCGGTGGTGTGCGGAGTGGGCGGCCTGCTGGGCATTGCCATCGGCGTGGCCGGTACGCTGCTGGCGGGGCAGATCATTCTGCGTGCTGTGGTTCTGCCGGACCTCCCCATGTCCATCGGCGCGTTCCTCTTCTCTGTGGCCATGGGAGTGGGCTTCGGCATGTACCCGGCGGCCAAGGCCTCCAAGCTGCAGCCTGTGGCCGCTCTCCGGGCTGACTAAGGGCGGCAGACTGTCCGCCGGAACAAATCAATAGGAGACGGATATGAAAATTACCTGCAAGACGATTTATGACCGCAAGGCCTTTTCCGCCATGTCCCTGGTGCTGCGCAGAACACTGCGCAGGCGCTTCGACCGGCTGGTGAACCTCTACTTTTGGGTGGTGGCGGCGCTGCTGGTGGTGTCAATGTGGCTCTCCCTTGACAGAACGCCGCTTCTCATCGGAAATTTGGCCGCCCTTCTCCTGCTGCTGGCGGTTTGGCTCAAGCAGGACGCGATCAACGCCTTTTTTGCCGGGCGGAAGCTCATTCCCGGGGCAAAGGAGTGCCGCACTGATTTTTATCCCGACCGCTATGAGGCGGTGTTTTCCGGAATCGTGACCCGGTGGAGCTATGACAGGGTTCTTGTTTTGGCAGAGACACGGGACCATATCGTCCTGGTTCTGGGGAAGAATCACGCGCAGGCCTATCCCAAGGCCGGCCTGACCGGAGGCACAGCGGAGGAGCTGCTGCGCTTCCTGGAGCAGCGGACCGGAAAGACGACGCAGAAAATCGGGAGATAGCGCCCCGGGCAAGAACGGGCAAAGGGATGCGGGCCGGCGATGCCGGGGCCGAAGGGACAAGCAAGGGCCGGATGTTGGGCAGTCGCGCCCAACATCCGGCCCTTGCTTGCATTTTGATCCATAAGGCTGCCGACGAACCGGTCTATTTGCGGTAAAAGGCAAAGCCGGGACAGCCTGGATTGAAGCAGGTAAGCCGGAGGAGCTTCCGGCTTGAAGGGAATCTCTTCTGCCCGGATAGAACAAGAGAATCTTGCGGATTATGCGTAGACGTCGATGTGGCCTTCCTGTGCTATGGGCGTCTGCCGGGGAAGCATCTCCAGCAGGCCCTGCGCGGCCATCTCCTGCGTCTCCATGGATTTTTTGGCCATGGCGACGGAGTAGCTCTGCTGCAGCGAGGCGGCGCTGAGGGACATGGCCGCCGCCGCAATACTGTCCATCATACAAATTGCTCCTTTCTGTAACTTGACATATAGCTCCGGAGCGGATTCAGGGTCCGCCCAGAGTCTGCTCCAGGTTCTGAAGCACCTGCAGGTCGGCCTGAGAGGCCTCCTGGTTGGCGGAAGCCGCCTGCTGCAGCTCGCTGCGCAGGATCAGCACGTCCCGGGGGGCGTTGATCCCCAGAGAGACTGTGCCGCCGGCGTCCACCGACAGAATGGTAAGGCTGATCTGATCCCCGATGACCAGAGATTCTCCTTCCTTTCGGCGCAGAATCAGCATGACGGCTCCGCCTCCTTGGTGCCAAACTCAGACAGGCGGTGGCGCATGCGGTAATCTCCGGTCTCCAGGATGACCTGAACAGCCCGCCTCAGCTGGTCATTGACCACCAGGGGGCACTTCAGGTTCACAGTGCTCTCGGCCACCGGCTCCCGCACGGCGCACAGAACGTAGTAGCACAGCTCCCGGCTGTCCTCCACTCCCATCAGGTACAGCTCCTCGCCGGACAGTTCAGGGGCATAGTCCGGCTTCAGGGAAAAGGGATTCATGGCCACAAAGGCCAGAGACGGGGTTTTCGTGCTTTGAAAGCACAGCAGGTTCCCCTGGCTGCCATGGAAGGGGAGCAGCAGGAACTCCTTCTCATCCTCAAAGCCGAACAGGCCGTTGGGGAAGGAGAGGGCCTCCTCCTCGGAAAAGTCGATGGGGCCGAAGTACTTTGTGTTGATCTGCAAAACAAATTCCTCCCGTTACGCCTTTACGTCCACCGGCTCGTAGTTTGGATCGGAGGAGGGGGGGACATAGAGGGGGCCGCCCACATACTTGATGATCACGTCCGGCCGCTGAGTCATGGTAAACTCAATGTCGCCGGGAACAAAGGTGAACTCCATCTGGTTCATGCGCCAGTCGAAGTTCAGCTTGTCCATCTCATACCGGATGCTCATTTCCCCCCCGTCCCAGGAGATGTCCGGGGCGGCCGAGGGGAGAAACTGGATGTTGGCGTTGGCGGGTTCTCCCTGGGTGCTTTGCCGGGCCAGCTGGGGAATCACATCCTGGTGAATTTTGGCCTCCATCAGCATCCGCCCCTCCCGGGAGATGGTGGCGGTGGCCTGGTAGGCGCCCTGCACTCCCGCCTGAGCCTGCTGCTGGATGATCTGGGGGGTGGTGGGGGTGACTGAGCTGCGGGCCTCGAAGGTGTCGATGTTGACCCGGATGGGCTGGCTGCGGATGCTCAGCCCGCCCTTGCTCCGGGTGACCTCCATCTGGGCGGTTCCCCGGGCATACTCCAGACGGGCACTGGTCACCTTCATCTGAATTTCAATGGGTACTGTGGTAATCTCGATCAACGGCTCCATAATGATCACACTCCTTCTTCACGATTGGTATCCGTTGACAAATCGTCCCGGGCGCCGCCCCGATGCCGGCTCCTTCCGGGCGGGCGGTCCCAGGACTTCGAATTACTGGAGATAGTCCATCAGGGACTGGGGGATCACATTGGCCCCCACCTGGAGGGCGGCATTGTAGGTGGTCTGAGCCCAGACCATCTCCATGATTGCGTCCACCTGGTCGATATCCTCGATGGAGCCCCGCTCCACGTCCAGATTGTCAAAGGTCTGGGTCAGGCGGGTTTGGTTGCTGTTCAGGTAGGTCACCTGGGCGCTGAGAGCGGACTGCTGGTCTATCAGCCTGGAGTGGGCCTCCTGAAACTTGTCCACAAGGCGGACCGCGTCGCTGTAGTCCCCGGCGTCGCTCCAGGCCCCCTCACCGCCGTCCTCGCTATGCTGGTAGCCGTTGAACACGTCGGCAATCTGAAGCATCAGGGAGACGATGTTCTTGGGATCGCCGTCCTCATCCACTCCGAACTCCATGATATCCAGACCGGACAGGGCCGCGTTGAAGGCGGTGTTGTCCACCACCGAGCCTGTGGCGGGGTCCACCTCAAAGCCCAGCCCGATGTCCACCCACTGGGCCTCGCCGGACATCTCCTGGAGCTTGGCATAGACGTCTGCGTTGGTCATATCACGGGTCACAGGAGGAGTTACGCTGGTGTCGGTCATCTGGACAGGGTTGCCCCCAAGGTCCAGATATGTGTCGCCGTTATTGGGCACATCCACCCGCCAGCCCCGGAAGGTGAGCACATCCTTTCCGGTCTGGTCTGTCACAATGGCAAAGGGGGCCTCGCTGGTCTCGTTGCCGTTGAACAGGTAGTCGTTGCTGTACTTGCCGTTGAGCATCTGAACAATGGCCTCGGCGCCCTCGTCAATGATCTGGCCATAGGAATTCAGGTTGCTCAGATGGGTGTTGTCCAGACCGCCCAGGGCGGGAACGTCTCCCATCTCCAGGGCAATCTTGTCGATGACGCTGTCCAGGGCGGAGTAGGCGGTGGAAAATTTGTTCACCACTGTTTTGTTGTTGGATGACTGGGCGTTGGTGGCGTTCAGAGAGCTGTAGATGCGGAAGGCGCGGGTGGCGCCGGCTGGGTTGGCCGAGTAGGAGTCAAAATTGCGCCCTGTCATCATCTTGCTCATGGCGCTGTAGAGCTGATTGGTGCTCCGCATCAGGTTGGACTGGTACATGTGCAGGGTGTTGTTGGTGGTCACGCGGATCATGGGATATCACCTCTTATTAACATACGATGCGCCGTTACACCACGGTGCCGTTGATCAGGGAATCCAGCGCCTCCTCCAGCACGGTCATCAGCCGGCAGGCGGCGGTGTAGGCTTTCTGGTAAACCATCAGATTGGTGGCCTCGTCGTTCAGGTCCACTCCCATCACGCTCTCCCGGTCGGAGTAGATCTCGCTGTAGGTGGTGGAGTAATTGTTCAGCATGGAGGTGGTGGCCATCTGATCCTCCGCCAGGGTGGACTGGATGTTCAGCAGCATGTTCTCAAAGGTGCCCTCGTATGCCGTGCCGATGGCGTCGCCGCCGGCCACGGCGTCCGGGTCAAATGTCTGCTTCTGGTCAAATACAGCCAAAAACTTGGCCAGATTGCTGGTGTCTCCGCTGGGGGCGTCGGGTCCGGAGGAGGCCTGCATGTGGATGGTTCCCTCTGCCCAGGCCTTGGAGACCGAAATGTTGGCTGCGGTGATGATGGTGTCGCCGTCTACTGCGTTGTTGGTGTTGCTGCCGATGCTGAACAAATTGCCGCCGGCAGCCAGATTGCCGTCTGCGTTATAGATGTGGTTCAGCGCGTTCATCTGGGTGGCAAACTCATTGGCCAGAGAGTCCAGCGCCTTCTGGTAGTAGGGAATCCCCCGCTTGATGGCGGCGTCAGGGTCGTCAGTGGAACCGGCGATGGTATATTCCCCGGTCTCGGTCAGCATTTCCCGGGTGGACTGAAGCGCGCCGTAAAGGTCGGTGTCCCCCAGCAGAAGGCCGTCCAGTCCTCCGGCGCCGTCAGCCAGAGGAGCGCGGCCTGTGGCCGCCGTACCCAGGTCGTCGGCTTTGGCATAGAAGCCGTCCGCATCCTGCATGGGCTGGAGCGTGATGCCGAAATTGGCGTTGGGATGCTGTGCTGCCAGCTCCCAGCTGCTGGTGGGGTTGCCGTCCGGGTCCAGATAGGGGTGAGCGGTGTCCGCAGCATCTGGATTGAGCATAGGAGTGGACAGAGAAAACTGCGTGGCGAACTCCCCGTCCACCAGAGTGTTCTTGTCCCCCGTGGCCAGCGAGACATTCATCCGCTCCACCACCAGTCCGGCGCCCAGGTCCTCCTCGGTGTAGGTCACGTTGATCTTGACGTACTGGCTCAGCTGGTCCAGCAGCAGATTGCGCTGGTCCCGCAGCTCCAGGGCCTCGTCGCCCCGGATGTCGGCGTCCCGGATGGACACGTTCAGGTCCCGCAGCTGGGACAGAATTCCGTTGATGGTGTCCACCTGGTCGTTGAGGCGGTCCTGGTATTTTTCCATCTTGTCGGCCAGGCCGTTGGCCGCCTGGCGGAACAGGACGCACAGGTCGTTGGCCGAGGTGCGGATGCTGGCCTCATAGTCGTCGATCCCGTTGGTGATGGCCTGGCTGATCAGGTCCCGCAGGTCGTTGAGCCGGTTGAGCAGCACGCCGTCGGAAAAGCCGTTTTCTCCCTTGCCCACCTCGTCCAGCACCTGGGCGATGTCCTCCAGCCCGGCCAGCTTGGCGTCGGCTGCGCCCACATCGGCGGAGGCGTTGCGGTAGGTGATGTCCAGCGAGGGGTCCCGCAGCTGGGACACCCCGGTGGTCAGCACACCCTGGCCCACCCGGGTCTTGTAGGGGGAGTAGTAGCGGTCGGCCGCCGAGGTGACCAGGCTGACCTGGTCCAGATGCTGCCGCGTGTAGCCCACGGTGTTGATGTTGGTGATGTTGTTGCCTGTTACGTCCAGCCCCTTCTGGGCGGCGTAGATGCCCAGGCGGACGGTATTGAAAGAACCGAATGTGCTGCTCATGCTCTGCCTCCTCAGACTGTGAAATCGGTGCGGCCGGAGCTGACGGAGGGGCCGTAGTGCTCCTCCACCTCCAGATCCATCCCCCGGCGCTGCAGCTCCTGCTCAATGCCGTGGAGCCGGGTCTCCATCAAAATGCGGGCCGGCTCCTGGGCGCTGCGCAGCACCTGATACTTCCGCAGCAGCAGCTCCGCCGTCCGCTGGGTTTCCCCCTGCAGCTCGGGCGGACAGTGCCGGGACAGCTCCCGCAGGGGCACATGGGACAGCCCCAGCTCCTCCAGCATCCGCTTCTGGCGCTGTTCGCAGCCCTTCAGCTTCAGGGAAAGGGCCTGCTCCCGGCGGATGCACTCGTTCAGCCGGTCCAGGCTGCCCGCCTGGACGGCGGCCACCTTGTCCTGCTCAATCCCGCTCAGCTGGTCAAAGACCTCCCCCAGCTCGGTGAGAAAGCGGAGGTAGTCGGAAAAGCTGTATGCCATGGCTTATCGCTCCCTTCCCTGCAGCAGGATGCCAGAGGCGATCCGGCCCGAGTCGATCCGGTAGGCGCCGCTGAGAATGTCCCGGCGCAGCGAGGCCAGCTCCCCCTGGGTGGGGCGGGTGCGGATCTGCTGGGAGAGCTGGGCGGTCAAAGCGCGCACCTGTCCGGCCTGCCCCGTGGGCTGGCTGGACAGCTGGATCTGGTCAAAGCTCTGCTGAAAGGTGCCCTGGGCCCTGGCGGGCCGGGCGGCGGAACGGCGGCTGATCTCCCCCACGGGGAAGCCGCCGCCCTCAATGCGGATAGACATGGTATGGTTGCCTCCTTTCGCCCCGCGGGGCGGCAAACGCGGCATGGAACGATCATTCACGGGGTTAATTCATTTTAAATATCGTCTGGAAATGAAAAAAGTTAAGCCGGAGGCCCAAATTTTAACCGGCGCGGCGGGGTTAACTTTCCTGGATTTTGGTCGATATAGAAAATATATGTACCGCGCTCCCTGTGCGGAGAGCGGCAAAAAAGAAAAGAGGAGAACGAGATTATGGCCATGCGCTATGAATTGACAGACGATCTGCTGACGGGGAATACCCTGATCGACTCGGAGCACCGGCAGCTGTTCGCCGCCATCAACGACCTGATGGACGCCTGCTCCAAGGGGCAGGGGCGGGACAAGATCATGTCCACCGCCAGATTCCTGTTCGACTATGTGAACAAGCACTTCAGCGACGAGGAGCGGCTTCAGACCACCAGCAAATATCCCAACTACCCCGCCCACAAGCAGTTCCATGAGAATTATAAGAAGCAGCTGGCCCAGACCAACCAGGAGCTGATTGCCGAGGGTCCCACCGTCAAGGCCCTGGGCGATCTGAACCGGGTTGTGGGCGTCCTGGTCTCCCATATCCGGGTGGAGGACAAGAAGCTGGCCCGCCATGTGCGGGAGAACGGCTGAGCGGAAGGAAAGGGTGCAGCGGAAACAGTGGAAGGGAACAGCTATCACAATTTGATGGAGGACGTGGCCCTGCGCTATGTGGACGCCGTGCTGGAGGCCGACGGAGGCTGCCGCTGCGCGGTGTGCCGGGCGGATGTCATGGCCTATGCCCTCAACCACCTGCCGCCCCGCTATGTGGCCAGCGACATGGGACGCATGATGGTCAAGCTGAGCAGCTTTGAAAGTCAGTTCCGCACCGACGTGGTGGCCGCCCTCAGCGAGGGACGGAAGGTGGTCCGCGCCCAGCCCCGCCACGGCTGACCTGCAGGGCGGACCGGAAAGGACCAGTTCTGCCGACGAATCGAACCCCATGGCCGGCCCCGCTGCGGGGCCGGCCGTTTGCCTTCCGCGCGCCTTCAAAAAATTTTTTCACGCCCCTTAATTTTTGGAAAAACCCGCCGAAATAATCAGTGAGCGGAGGGAAAAGGAATTCCCCACCGGCTCGGCGGCGTCCGCGCCCCTGTGAAGGCCTGCGGGGGAGAGGTGTGCCGAAAGGCAGGATGGAGCTTGCCTATTTTTTCAAGGAGGAATTTTTTATGCGTATTCAACACAATATTATGGCGATGAACGCCTACCGCAACTACACCAACAACACCAGCGCCCTGAGCAAGAATCTGGAGAAGCTGTCCTCCGGCTATAAGATCAACCGGGCCGGGGACGATGCCGCCGGCCTGGCCATCAGCGAGAAGATGCGGGCCCAGATCACCGGCCTGAACAAGGCCCAGGACAACGCCCAGGACGGCATCAGCCTGATCCAGACCGCCGAGGGCGCCCTCACCGAGGTCCACGACATGCTCAACCGCATGACCGAGCTGGCCGAGCAGTCCGCCAACGGCACCTATGAGCAGGTGGATCGGGACCAGCTGCAGAAGGAGTTCGACAAGCTCACCGAGGAGATCGACCGCATCGCCGAGGCCTCCAACTTCAACGGCATCAAGCTGCTGGACGGCTCGCTGGCCGGTGCGCAGGAAACGGCGACTGTTACAATTGGCGGCTACACCATTGCGGGCCTGGATACTTCCATCACTGGGGTTAAAATCGACACTACACCAGGCTCAGGCAATGATAATGCTGCTTTTACTGATGCTTCGGTGGAAGATGGAGTGCTGACGATCACTGGTACTGCTAAGGCTGGTACAGGTACTGAGTTGACCGCTGCTACTTTACAGCAAGCCCTCCGGAATGCCGGTTATGAGAACGCAACAGTGACCGGGAATGGTACATTTGCTACGGCGGCCGAGGTCAAAACTACAAAAGTGGAGCCTACTGCTTCCACGATTGCCGGCAACCGCGGTTCCGGATTTAAGATTAACTTTGAAAAGGGCGAAACCAGCCTGGCTCAGGTTCAGATCACAGGCGCGGCGGCCACAGCTGGCGGCATCGGCACCACCACGAAGGCACACGCTGGCGACAACACTAAGACGGATCTGACTATCACCCTGGACAATGCCAAGAGCTATACGGCGAATGACATCAACCAGATGCTGTCGGACGCTGGGTTCAGCGAGATGACCGTCGACTTTGAAGGCAGCAAGACCGGCGCGGATATTGTCACCGGCCTGGGTCTGGGTACCGCTCAGACTGTCACTTCCGGCGTGGGCCAGAAAGGAAATGGCCTGACCCTGCAGATCGGCGACACCGGCGAGAGCTTCAACCAGATCACCGTCAGCATCAACAGCATCAAGAGCGGCGACCTGGTGGATATGACCGAGGGCACCGGCCTGTCCCTGGCCGACCTGGACATCTCCAACGCCGACAGCGCCATGACCGCCATGTCCGCTCTCCGCGGCATGATCAACTATGTCTCCGACGTGCGCGGCGGCCTGGGCGCCACCCAGAACCGTCTGGAGCACACCATCAACAACCTGTCCGTCATGGAGGAGAACATCCAGAACGCCGAGAGCGCTATCCGGGATACCGACGTGGCCGAGGAAATGATGGCCTACACCAAGAACAACATCCTCATCCAGTCCGCCCAGGCCATGCTGGCCCAGGCCAATCAGGTGCCTCAGGGCGTGCTCCAGCTGCTGCAGTAATTTGGCTGATCCACGCAGCTTGATTGCCGCATAGACTGTCCCTGATGCCCCGCCCTGGGGCACGGGGCCCCCGCGCGAGCCCAGCGAAGCGGGTCGCGTGGGGAGAGGCCGACTCCCCTTATCAAGGGGAGATGTCCCGAAGGGACAGAGGGGATAGGGACGAGCGACGGAGGGAGCGAGCTTTGCCGTCTGCGGCGAAGTGAGTGATCCGAAGTCCGCGACGACGAAGGGCGTGCTCCAGCTGCTGCAGTAAGGCTGAAGCTGTACAGATTTTCCGGCAAACATATCTCCGCATGCAAAAAAGGGGCGGCCCCGGGCCGCCCCTTTTCTTCTCTGCCGCAGGGGCCGACGCCCTCATCGGCCCGTGGACGTTGTCATCACGCGTAAGGGGGGATTTCGAATTGTCCCTACCCCTTTTGTCTCGCTGCGCTCGACATTTCCCCCTGATAGGGGGAATCGGCCCCCTTTGTGGAATTCCCCCGAGGGAAACGCACCCCGAAAAGGATGCAGGATTTCGTAGGGGCGGCCCCATGTGGCCGCCCTCGGGCCGATGAGACATCGGCCCCTACACACGAAAAGC